>JBKHXE010000169.1:0-7148 GCA_046566185.1 Actinomycetes bacterium
ATTCCGTCGTCGTCACCACCGGCACCCACGCCTACCGCAGGCCCGACGGCATTGCCGTCGTCCCCGCCGCGCTGCTCGGCCCGTGACCGGCACACCGCGCGTCAGCCGCAGCCGCTAGACCGATACCTCCTCCAGCACGCGCGGCACCTCGGGCAGCACCTCGCGGGCGAGGAAGCCGAGGCGCCCGACCTGGGCGGCGAGCCGGTCGCCGGCGCGTCCGTGCAGGTAGCTGCCCCAGACCGCCGCCTGCGCGGGCTCGGCGCCGCGCGCGGCCAGGCCGGTGACGATGCCGGCGAGCACGTCGCCGGAGCCCGAGACGCCCAGCCCGACGCCTCCCGTCTGGTCGTGCCAGAGACGGCCCCCGGGGTCGGCGACCCACGTCTCGGCGTCCCCGCAGCTGACGACGGCCCCGACCCTGGCCGCGAGCTCGAGCACCGCCCGCCGCGCGTCGTCCACCTCGCGGCCCAGGGTGAGGGCCAGCTCCCTGGGGTTCGGCGTGAGCACCGCGCGGCCGTCGAGGTGACGCAGCCCGTCCGGATGCTCACCGGCGTAGGCGAGTCCCGCGGCGTCCAGGACGACGGCGCGCCGCAGGTGCGGGACGACGCCGGCGGCGAGGCCGCGGACCACCTCGACGTCCATCATCCCGGGTCCGAGCAGCACGGAGGCGCACTCGGCGCCGAGCTCGAGCACCTGGTCGGCCGCCCCCGGGTCGATGTCGCCGCTCGCGGTCTGCGGCAGGCCGAGCACGAGGGCCTCGGGCAGCGCGACGCCGACGGCCGTGGCGACCGACTCGACGGTGGCGACCTGCAGCTTTCCGGCGCCGCACCGGAGTGCGGCCTCGGCGGCGAGCAGCACGGCGCCCGGGGTGGCGGCGCTGCCGCCGACGACCAGGGTGCGGCCGCGGGCCTCCTTGCCCTGCCCCGGCGGGGGCAGCGGCCAGGCGCGCAGCGTCGCCGCGGTGACGGTCTCAGGCGTCCTCATCGGCGGGCTCCTCCTCGGTCACCGGGGCCCGGCCGTCGAGGGGCGAGGTGTCGCCGAACGAGCGCAGCGCGAGCCGCCCGGTGTCGGGGTCGAGGTCGTAGCGGGTGACCGCGCAGTTCGCCAGCGGCTGGTCGCGGTCGATGCCGAGCAGCGTGCTCTCGTCGAGCCCCTCGAGCACGAGCCGGAAGCACATGACGACGGCCTGGTGGCTGACGACGAGCACGCGACGGCCCGCGTGGTCCTCGCGCAGGGTGGAGAGCACGCTGCGCACCCGCATCGCGACGTCCGACCAGCTCTCGCCGCCGGGCGCGCGGTAGTACAGCTTGCCGGTGCGGCGACGGCGCTCGGCCTCGGCCGAGTACAGCTCGGCGTACCCCTTGCCGGTGAGCCCGTCGAGGATGCCGAGGTCGCGCTCGCGCAGCCGCTCGTCGAGGACCAGGGGCACGTCGAGACGCGCCGCTCGCAGCGCCACCCGAGCGGTGTCGGCGGCGCGCCGGTAGGGCGAGGCGCGGACGACGTCAGGCCGGTCGTCGGGCGGCAGGGCGGCGAGCCACCGTCCGAGTGCCGCCGCCTGCTCCTGGCCGGTCTCGGAGAGCGACACGTCGGCGTCCCGCTCCTCCAGGTCGAGCCGTGAGGCGCCCTCGGCGTACGCGCGGTCGGCGGCGAGGTTGCCGGTGCTCTCGGCGTGGCGCACGAGCAGCAGCCGCTCCGGCCACGCCGAGGGTGCCGCGCAGGCACAGGTCGAGTCCGCCATGCGGCGACCGTAGTTGCGACCGGTGGCGCGTGCGCGTCGTGCCGGGCCGCTCCATCGACCAGACTGGGCGCGTGATCGTCCGCGCGCGCTCGTTCGCTGTGCTCCTCGGCCTGGCGCTCCTCGGCCTGCTGCTGGGCCTGGTCGCCCTGGCGCCACCGTCGTCCGCCGAACCCCCGACGAGGCTGGACCGGCAGGTGACCGACAGCGCCGGCGTGCTCGACGAGGCCGCGGCCCAGGGGCCGCTGGACTCCCTGCGCGACGCGACCGGCGTCCAGCTGTACGTGGTGTTCGTCGACAGCTTCGACGGCATGCCGGCGCAGCAGTGGACCGACCAGACGGCGATCGCGTCGGACCTCGGCGTCGACGACTACCTCATGGCCGTCGCGGTGGAGGACCGCGCGTGGTCGTACTCCGTGGCCGAGGAGGCGGAGATCGGCGACGACGAGCTGCGCAGCGTCGCGCGCGACGTCGAGAGCCGGCTCGCGGAGGACGACTGGGACGGTGCGGTGCGCGCCGCGGCCGACGGCTACCGGACGGCCCTCACCGGCGGCTCCGCGGGCGCGGTCGGCTCGGGCGCGGCCGCGGTGCTGCCCTGGCTGCTCGGCGCGGCCGGCGTCGTGGGGGTCGGTGCGTGGCTGCTCAGCAGACGGCGCCGGACGCGGCAGGCCGCCGAGAGCACGGCACGGCTGGAGGCCGAGGCGAACCGCCTGCTCGTGCAGACCGACGACGCGGTGCGCTCCAGCGAGACGGAGCTCGGCTTCGCGGTGGCCGAGTTCGGCGCCCGGCGCACCGAGGCGTTCGAGGAGGCGCTGACCCGGGCGCGGGCGGCGCTCGCCCGGGGGTTCCAGGTGCGTCAGCAGCTGGACGACGCGGAGCCCGAGACCGCCGAGGAGCGGCGGCGACTGCTCACCCAGGTGATCGAGGAGTGCCGGCAGGCCAACGAGGCGCTGGACGCCGAGGCGGACCGGTTCGACGAGCTGCGCGACCTGCTGAGGACCGCGCCGCAGCGCCTCGAGCAGGTGCGGGCACGCGCGGACGAGGTGGAGGCGCGCCTGCCGGCGGCGGACGCCGAGCTGGCGTCGCTGCGGAAGCGGTACGCGACGAGCGCCCTGCGGTCGGTCGAGCAGAACGTCGTGGAGGCGCGAGCTCGGCTGCAGTTCGCACGGCGCTCCGCGACGGACGGACAGGCGGCGCTCGGCTCGACCGAGACGCGCGCCGATGCGGCGACCGCCGTGCAGGCGGCCGAGCAGGCGGTGGCACAGGCCGCTCAGCTGCTGGACGCCGTCCAGCGGGCGGGCACCGACCTCGCCGACGCGGTCACCCGGCTGCCGCAGGCCGTGGACGAGCTGCGGCGCGACCTCGAGGCCGCTCGCGGCGAGGGGGTCGCGGCGGACCGCGTCGCCGCCGCCGAGGACGCCGTCGCCTACGCCGAGCAGGCGCGCGAGAGCGACCCGCTGGGCGCGCTGCGCCGCGTGGTCGACGCGGAGACGGCCCTCGACCAGGCCCGGACGACGGCCCGCGAGGAGACCGAGGCGCGGCGGCGGGCCGAGACGCTGCTGCAGCAGGCGCTGACGGCGGCGCGCGCCGAGATCCAGGCCGTCGACGACTTCGTGGCCACCCGGCGCGGTGCCGTGGGGGGGCCGGCGCGCACCCGCCTCGCCGAGGCCAGGCGCCACCTCGACGCCGCCGAGCGGCTGGCGCTGTCGGACCCGGTGGCCGCCCTGCCGGAGGCGCAGCAGGCCGACCGGCTCGCCGAGGACGCCGGGCGGCTGGCCCGCGCCGACGTCGACGGGTGGTACTCCCAGCAGCAGTACGGCGGGCACGGTGGCGGCATCGCGGGGGGCCGCAGCGACGCGAGCGGGATGCTCGCCGGGATCATCCTCGGGCAGATCCTCGGTGGCGGCGGGCGCGGCGGGTTCGGGGGCGGCGGAGGCTTCGGTGGGGGCGGCGGCTTCGGTGGCGGCTTCGGCGGCGCCGGACGACGCGCCGGCGGTGGCGGGTTCGGCGGCGGGGGCTTCGGCGGCGGTCGCCGCGGCGGAGGCGGCCGCTTCTGACCTCACCCGCCTGTGGTTGCAGCCGTGGGTGCGACGAAACGGGTGCCCCCACCCCCGCGGCGTCTCACCCATGACTCCACCGACGGGTGCACTCGCCGACGCCGGGAGACGGGCCGCGGCGAGCGACTCAGGCCTGGTGGAGCGCCTCGAACTCGGCGTCCGCGACGATGTCCTCGTCGGCGTCCAGGCGCAGGTGGCTCAGCACCGACAGCAGCACGCGCAGCGCGCACGCGCCGCGCTCGCCCCACGACGACAGGTAGGAGAACTGCCACCACCACAGGGACTCGTCGACGCGGCCCGACTCGTAGTGGCGCAGGCCGTGCACCAGCGCGACGGCGATCTCGGCGAGGTCCCCCGACAGCGAGCCACGCTCGATCTCGCCGGAGGTCATCGGGTCCTCCACGTCCACGTACTCGTCGAGGCCCTCCAGCAGGTTGGCGAGCCCGACGCGCACCGGCTCGACGTCGGCGTCGGGGCCCGGGTCGGGCTCGAAGCGCTCGGCGGGCAGGACGTCGCCGATGGCGCCCAGCCGGGCCCCGGTGACGAGGACCTGGGACGTCGCCAGCAGCAGCACCGGCAGGGCGGTGGCGGACGACGTGCCCGACGCCACCTCGGTCACCGCGTCGAGGAAGCCGCGGACCTCCCCGGCGGTCAGCTGCGCGATGCCGGCGAGGTCGTCGCCGACCGTGGGGTCGGGTGCGTCGGTGCGGTCAGACATCCAGGAGCCTCCGTCCTTCGAACGCCCTGCCGAGCGTCACCTCGTCCGCGTACTCCAGGTCTCCCCCGACCGGCAACCCCGAGGCGAGCCGGGTGACCCGCAGCCCCATCGGCTTGAGCAGCCGCGCCAGGTAGGTCGCGGTCGCCTCGCCCTCGAGGTTCGGGTCGGTGGCGATGATGATCTCGGTGACCTCGCCGGACGCCAGTCTGGTCATCAGCTCGCGGATCCGCAGGTCGTCCGGGCCCACGCCCTCGATCGGGCTGATCGCGCCGCCGAGCACGTGGTACCGGCCGCGGAACTCGCGGGTCCGCTCGATCGCGACAACGTCCTTCGGCTCCTCGACCACGCAGAGCACGCTCGGCTCCCGACGCGGGTCGCGGCAGATGCGGCACTGCTCGTCCTGCGCCACGTTGCCGCAGGTCACGCAGAACCTGACGCGCGCCTTGACCTCGGTGAGGGCCGCCACGAGACGTCGGACGTCGGCCTCCTCGGACTGCAGCAGGTGGAAGGCGATCCGCTGGGCGCTCTTCGGGCCCACGCCCGGCAGCCGGCCGAGCTCGTCGATGAGGTCCTGGACGACGCCTTCGTACACGGCTCGACCCTACGGCTACGGCGAGTCGCGGACGTCGATGACCCGCCCACCGAGCATCTCCTCGACGACCCGGGGACCCACCATGCCCGAGTCCTCCGCATCCTCGTCGTCCCGGCTCCACGTGTCGTCCTCGGGTGCCACGGGCGCGCGGCGCGGTGGTGCCGGCGCGGCGACGGTCTCCGGCTCCTCGCCGGACGGCGGCTCGTCGGCCACCGGTGGGGGCGCGGGCTCCCAGCCGTCGGGCTCCGGCACCGGCTCCGGCTCGGAGGCCGGCTCACGGGCGGGGGTCGCCCGCGACTCCGGGGCCGTGGGGGCCGCCGCGTCGCCCGCGAGGGGAACAGGCTCGATCCGCACATCGAGGCCAAGGACGTCGAGGAGGGCCTGCCGCACGAACTCGGCGTGCGCGCCGCGCGCGAAGACCCGCAGGGCGCCCGAGTTGGTGAACCCGAGCCGCAGCACGCCGTCCTGCAACCCGACGACCTGCGAGTGCGTGGCGGTGGACCACGTGGTCTTCTTCAGCTCCATCAGCCGATTCAGGACGTCGGGCCACATCCGCCGCACCGCCTCGACGTTCGCGGCACCCGCCGGCTCGGGCACCGCGGAGCGCTCGGGCGGTGGCGCTTGCTCGCGGACCGGCGGGGGCTGCTGCCGCGGTGGCTCCGGCCGGTCGGCGGGACGCTCACGCGGCGGCGGGGCCGGCGACGGAGGCGGCGCTGCCGGCTCGGCGCGGGGAGCCGCCGCCGGCGCTGCCGGTGCCGCGGGAGCCGACACCGCGGGCGTCATCGGGGCGTCCACCGGCAACGACACCGACAGCCGCCGCTCCAGCCGGTCCAGGCGCGCCGCGAGACCCCGCTCGGTGTGCTCCGCGCCCGGCAGCAGGATGCGGGCGCACAGCAGCTCGAGGTGCAGGCGCGGGGACGTCGCGCCGGTCATCTCCGACAGCGCGGCGTTGGCGAGGTCGGCGGCGCGAGAGAGCGTCGCGGGCCGGAAGGCGTCGGCCTGCTGTCGCATGCGGGCCAACTGGTCCTCGGGCAGGGCCCGGAACA
Organism: Actinomycetes bacterium; assembly: GCA_046566185.1. GTDB lineage: Bacteria > Actinomycetota > Actinomycetes > Actinomycetales > SCSIO-59966 > SCSIO-59966. The sequence goes on from JBKHXE010000169.1 coordinate 6,146, forward strand.
CCGAGCGGCCGCCCTCCCCGATCGCCTGCAGCACGATGAGGTCGCGGAAGCGCTCGAGCAGGTCCTCGACGAACCGCCGCGGGTCGTGGCCGGACTCGACGACGCGGTCGACGACCCCGAACACGGTGGCACCGTCCCCCACCGCGACGGCGCCGACGACGTCGTCCAGCAGGGCGGCGTCGGTGTAACCGAGCAGCGAGATCGCGCGCTGGTACTCGACCCGGCCGTCCTCAGCACCGGCGACGAGCTGGTCGAGCACCGACAGCGAGTCCCGCACCGAGCCGCCGCCGGCGCGGACGACGAGCGGCAGCACCCCCTTGCCCACCTCGACCTGCTCGCGGGCGCACAGCTCCTCGAGGTAGGCAAGCAGCCTCTCGGGCGGCACGAGGTGGAAGGGGTAGTGGTGGGTGCGGGAGCGGATGGTGCCGATGACCTTGTCCGGCTCCGTGGTGGCGAAGATGAACCGCACGTGCTCCGGCGGCTCCTCGACGATCTTGAGCAGGGCGTTGAAGCCGGCGTTCGAGACCATGTGCGCCTCGTCGATGATGTAGATCTTGTAGCGGTCGCGGGCCGGCGCGAAGGTCGCCCGCTCCCGCAGTTCGCGCGCGTCGTCCACGCCGCCGTGGCTGGCGGCGTCGATCTCGACGACGTCCAGGCTGCCGGCACCGACGCGGGCCAGCTCGACGCACGAGTCGCAGACCCCGCAGGGGGTGTCGGTCGGCCCCTTCACGCAGTTGAGGCAGCGGGCGAGGATCCGGGCGGACGTCGTCTTGCCGCAGCCGCGGGGGCCGGAGAAGAGGTAGGCGTGGTGCACGCGGTCGCTGCGCAGCGCCTGCCGCAGCGGGTCGGTCACGTGCTCCTGGCCGATGACCTCGACGAAGGTCTCCGGCCGGTAGCGGCGGTACAGCGCGGTGGGCACGGCACGACCCTAACCGGCCCGGCCGACAGGTCCCAGAGACGTGGAAGGACCCCTCGCACACCCGCCAGAGCCCGCCTGCCCTTG
>JBKHXE010000170.1:0-5029 GCA_046566185.1 Actinomycetes bacterium
GCGACGGGCGCCTGGGGCAGCATCCCCAGCACGCGGGCGACGTCCCGCGTGCGCATCCGGTCGATGCGCTTGCCGTCGAGCAGCACCTCGCCGGCCTGGGGGCGCAGCAGGCGGCCCAGGGCCCTCAGCAGCGTCGACTTGCCGCAGCCGTTCGGCCCGATGACGGCGGTGATGCCGCCGTCGACCATCGTCAGGTCGAGGCCCTCGACGACGATCCGGTCGCCGTAGCCGAGGGTCAGCCCCTCGGCCCGCAGCCGGCCCGTCGTGCTCGTCGCGGTCGCGGTCATGCGGTGGCCTCCCGGCTGCTGGAGCGGATCAGGTACAGCAGGTACGGGGCACCGAGCACGCCCGTGACGACACCCACGGGCAACGGGATCGACAGGGCTGCCTGCGCCAGCACGTCCGCAGCCGTCAGCAGGCACGCGCCGACCAGCGCGGAGACGACGAGAGGTGGTGTGGCGGTGCGGGCCAGCCGCAGCGCGATCTGCGGCGCGACCAGGGCGACGAACGGCACCGGGCCGGCGGCGGCCGTCGCGACCGACGCCAGCACGACCGCGACGACGAGCAGGGCGGCCCGGGTGGCGTCGACCCGGATCCCGAGCCCGGCGGCGCTCTCGTCGCCGAGGGTGAGCGCGCGCAGCGCGAACGCGGCGGGGACGGCGAGCAGCAGCGTGGCGCCCAGCGCGCCGGTGAGGGCGGGGACGTCGTCCCACGCGGCGCCGTTGAGGCTGCCGTTGAGCCACACCGTCGCCCGCGCGGCGTCCGTGAGGTCGGCCAGCACGAGGAACCACGTGACGAGCGACGTGCAGAACGCGTTGATCCCCACGCCGACCAGCACGAGGCGGAAGCCGTCGAGCCCCCTCCGCCAGGCCAGCGCGTAGAGCGCGACGCCCGCCGCGAGCCCGCCGGCGAGCGCGGCCGCCGGAACGCCGACCGCGGCGCCGACGGCGGGGGCCACGACGATGACCGCCACCGCGCCGGCACTCGCCCCGGCGGTCACGCCCAGGACGTCGGGGCTGGCCAGCGGGTTGCGGCTCACCGACTGCGTGAGCGCACCGGCGACGCCGAGCGCCGCGCCGACGAGCAGGCCGGTGAGCGCCCGTGGCAGCCGCAGGCCGAGGACGACGAAGCGCTCGCCGGCCTCGCCCCCGCCGGCGAGCACCCGCAGGACGTCGGGCAGGGCGATCGGGTAGTCGCCGCGTCCGATGCCCACCGCGACGACGAGCAGCCCGACCGCCACCAGGGTCACGGCGACGGTGACCGACCGGGGCCGGACCGCCACCGACGCGGCGCCGACCCGCAGGGCGGTCGGGCGGGCCCTCACGACGTCACCAGCCGGCGTCGCCGCACGAGCGCGATGAAGAACGGCGCGCCGACGAGGGCGAGGACGACGCCGACCTGCAGCTCACCCGGGCGCACCAGCACGCGCCCGAGGACGTCGGCCGCCAGCAGCAGCGCCGCACCGGCGAGCGCGCTGTACGGCAGGAGCCAGCGATGGTCGGGCCCGGTGACCGACCGCACCACGTGCGGCACGACCAGCCCGAGGAACGCGATCGGGCCGCACATCGCCACGGCCGAGCCGGTCAGCAGGGTGACCGCGGCGACGCCGACGACGCGCGTCGCGACGACCCGCTGGCCGAGGGACCGAGCCACGTCCTCCCCGAGGGCCAGCGTGTTGAGCCCGGGACCGTTCGCGAGCGCCAGCACGACGCCGGCCAGCAGCAGGGGCAGCAGCGGCACGAGCACGTCGAGGTCGCGGCCGGCGACCGACCCCACCGCCCAGAACCGGAACGCGTCGAGGGTCTCGACGTCCGCGATGACGACGCCGTAGGTGAGCGAGGTGAGGAACGCCGTGATCGCCGCCCCGGCGAGGGCGAGGGTCACCGGCGTGCTGCCCGCGGGCCCGGCGGAGCCGAGCGCGAAGACCGCGACGCTCGCGAGCAGGGCTCCCGCGAGCGCGAACCACACGTAGCCGAGCGGAGTGGTGACCCCCAGCACGTAGATCGCCAGGACGACGGCGAAGGCCGCGCCCGCGTTCACCCCCAGCAGACCGGGGTCGGCCAGCGGGTTGCGGGTGTGCCCCTGGGCGAGCGCCCCGGCCAGGCCGAGCGCCACGCCGGCCGCCACGGCCAGCGCCGTCCTCGGCAGGCGCAGCTCGCGCACGATGATGCCCGCCTCCGTCCCCGCCGGCGCCACCAGCGCCGTCCATACCTCGGCGAGCGGCAGGGTCTTCGCCCCGACCGCGACACTGGCGAGCACGCCGCCGACGACGAGCCCCCCGAGCACGACCAGCCCCACCAGGCGACGCCGACGGGTCGCGGCGCCCACGGGGAGCATGCCGGGCAGGGCCGGAGACGGCATCGCCGAGAGGTTCATAGTTAGGTAAGCCTAACCAACCCTGATACGGTCCGGCGCATCCACCGAAGAACCCTGACCTACATCGGAGGGCCCATGCCACGCCGTCCACGAGCCACTCTCCGCGCCCTGTCGCTCGGCGCCGTCGCCGCGCTGTCCCTCGCCGCCTGCGGCGGGGCCGCCGAGTCCGGGGAGGCCGCGTCCGCGACCTCCGCCGCCGGGGGTCCCCGCACCGTCGAGCACGCGATGGGCGCCACCGAGGTGCCCGCGGACGCGGAGCGCCTCGTCGTCCTGGACACCGGCGAGCTGGACGCGGTCGTCTCCCTCGGCGTCGTCCCGGTCGGCGCCGTCACCACCGACGTCTCCACCGCGCTCGTCGGCTACCTCGAGGACGAGCTGGCCGACACCGAATCCGTGGGCACGATCGGCGAGCCCGACCTCGAGGCGATCGCGGCCCTGGAGCCGGACCTCATCCTGTCCAACACCGTGCGCCACGAGGACCTCTACCCGCAGCTCTCGCAGATCGCGCCCACCGTCTTCGCCGGCGACGTCGGTGACACGTGGAAGGAGACGCTGCGCCTGGCCGCCGAGGCACTCGGGGTGACCGAACGGGCCGACGAGCTCGTCGCCGAGTACGAGGAGCGGGCCGCACAGGTCGGCAAGGCCGTCAGCGGCGGTGACCCGGCGTCCCTGTCGGTGAGCGTCGTGCGCTTCCTGCCCGGGCAGATCCGGCTCTACGGCGAGGCGTCGTTCATCGGCACCGTGCTGGCCGACGCCGGGTTCTCCCGCCCCGAGCCGCAGCAGGTGGCCGAGACCTTCGTCGAGGCCTCGCCGGAGCAGATCGGCCTCGCCGACGGCGACGTCGTCTTCACCTCGACCTACGGCGACCCCGCCGACACGCAGCAGGCCGAGGTCACCGGCGGGCCGCTCTGGAAGGGACTGAGCGCCGTCCGGTCGGGCAACGCGCACGAGGTCTCCGACGACACCTGGATGCTCGGGATCGGTGTCACCGCAGCGCACCTCGTGCTGGACGACATCGAGAGCACCCTGGGCTGAGCCATGACGACCACCCGACTCCGGCTCGCCGCCCTGACCGCCGCCGTCCTCGTCGCGCTCACCGCCTGCTCGTCCGGGCCGGCCGCCGAGACCGGCCCCGCGCCGTCCGCCGACGACGCCTTCCCGGTGCGCGTCGAGCACGCCTTCGGCGCCACCGAGATCACCGAGGAGCCCCAGCGCGTCGTCACCTGGGGCTGGGGGAGCGCCGACGCGGCGATCGCGCTCGGCGTCGTGCCCGTCGCCATGGCCGCCCAGCCCTACGGCGGGGACGCCGAAGGCGTGCTCCCGTGGGTGCGCGAGCGGCTCGAGGCGGACGGCGAGCAGCTGCCCGAGGTGCTGCCCGACCAGCAGGAGCCGCCGATCGAGGCGATCGCCGCGGCCGAGCCCGACCTCGTCCTCGCGCCGTACTCGGGCATCACCGCTGACGAGTACGAGCTGCTCAGCCAGGTGGCGCCGACCGTGGCCTACCCCGAGGCGCCGTGGGCGACCCCGTGGCGCGAGACCGTCGAGATCGTCGGCGCCTCGCTCGGCCGGGCCGAGGCGGCCGAGGAGCTGCTCGACGACATCGACGCCCAGGTGGCCGAGCAGGCGGAGGCCCACCCCGAGCTGGCGGGGCTGTCCGTCGCGCTGGTGTTCAACGCCCCCGACGCGTTCTACGTCTACAAGCCCGCCGACGCCCGCGTGGACTTCACGCTGGACCTGGGTCTGACGAGCGCCGAGAGCGTCGAGGCGCTGTCCAACGGCGACCAGACGTTCTTCTACACGCTGTCCCGCGAGCGGCTCGACGAGCTCGACAGCGACGTCCTCGTGTCCTACGCGGACACCCCGGAGGCGTCGCGGGCGTTCCTGTCCTCCCCCGAGGCGCAGCTCATGGAGCAGGTCCGCGAGGGCCGGGTGGCCGAGGTCGTCGGCACCGAGCTCATCGCCGCGGTCTCCCCGCCCACCGCGCTGTCGCTGACGTGGGGCCTCGAGGACTACGTCACCGAGCTCGGCGAGGCGGCCGTGGCGGCCGGCGGGTGAGCACGCTGACGGCCGCCGGCGGGCTGACGGCGGCGTGGCGCGCGGGGGTGCTCGAGGTGGTGGCCGAGGGCCGGACGACGCTGGGCGCCGTCCGGGCCTTCGAGGCGCACCTGTGGGACGCGGTCGCCGGCGGCGCGCCGTTCGCGGTGCTGTACGACCGGCGACGCGTCACCGCGCCGACCCCGGACGGGCGGCGCGCGCTGACCCGGTGGCCCGGCGAGCTGCTGCCCGCCCTCGGCCGCTCGTGCCGCGCCTGGGCCGACGTCCTGCACGCCCGGCGCGCGGCGTCCCTGCGGCGCGCCGGCTACCCGGTCGGCGAGCAGCTCAGCCCCTACGGGTACCGGCAGCGCAGCTTCACCGACCCGGCCGCCGCCCGGGCCTGGCTGGACGACGTCCACCGCTGACCGGCCGGGGCCGACGGTACTGTCGCGCCGTGCGGTGGCTGCCGGGGAGGACGAGCCCGCTGCCACAGTGGCGGTGGGCCGCCGGCTGGGCGCTGGCCCTCGCCGGCCCGGCCGCGCTCGGCGGGGGGCTGGCGACGACGCGCTCGGAGCACAGCAACGCCACCGAGCTGATGGGGTTCCTCACCCTGTCGGTC
>JBKHXE010000171.1:0-6963 GCA_046566185.1 Actinomycetes bacterium
CCGACCCCGACTTCGTGCGCCGGCGCACCGGCTTCGCGATCGGCGGGGTCGCTCCGGTGGGGCACGCCACCCCGGTGCAGACGCTGGTGGACGTCGAGCTGGCCCAGTACGACGTCGTCTGGGCGGCCGGCGGTCACCCGCGCACGGTGTTCCCGACGCGCTACGACGAGCTGCTGCGCATCACCGCGGGCCAGCCGGTCGAGGTGGACTGACGTCCTGCGAGCGCCATCAGCCCTAGACCGGCCAGCAGCACCCCTCCGGCGGCCGCCGGGACGACGTCCAGCACCACGAAGCGCACCGGGTCGCCCCCGAGGACGTCGACCCCGGTGACCGACACCATGAGGACGCCGACGGCACAGAGCGCGGCGCCGAGGGCCGCCACGACGTCCACCCACCGCGACCGCTCCCCCACCTCCGGCCGCGGCACCGCCTCGAACCGCCGGAAGAGCGCCACCAGCACGACCGTGAGGGCCGCCAGCACCGCCAGCCACACCGGTCGGATGGCCCACCAGACCGCCGTGCCGACCGGTGACGGCGTCCAGCCGAGCGCCCACATGCCGAGGACGGCGAGGAAGAGCGCGCTGAGGTGCCACAGGAACGCCGTCATCGCCGCCGACCCGAGCAGGACGACGCCCGCCCACACCCGGGGTCGGCCGAGCAGCCGCCCGACCGCGTCCCGCAGCAGGACGGCGGCTCCGACCATCGCGACCGCCTGGGCGAGCAGGGCCACGGTCGGGGGCGCCATGTTCGACACCGACTCGCCGGGCAGGCCGACCATCGACACCGGGTAGGGGCCCGCGGTGACGAGCAGCACCAGCGCGGCGAGCCCGCCGGCGGTCATCAGCACCGCCCGGCCGCGGGTGAGCGCCCCCGAGGCCAGGCAGAACCCGAGCTGGTGGACGGCGAGCCACACGAGCGCGAAGTTCAGCGTCCCGACGACGGTGAGCCCGAACCCGAACCGCAGCAGGTCGACGGTGCACGCGCCCGCCACCAGCCCGGCCACGACGAGCAGGCCCCACCGCCGGTGCGCCGCGAGCATCGCCGGGGCGAGCGCGGCGACGCCGAGGTAGATGCCGACGAACCACAGCGGCTGGGTCACCAGCCGCAGCGCGGTCAGCACGAGGTCGGAGCCGGCGAGCCCGAGCGCCCGCAGGAGGAGCCCGACCGCGACCCACACCGCCACCAGCACGAGGGTGGGCCGCAGCAGGCGACCGGCCCGGCTCCGCACGAAGACCGCGTACCGGCCGGGCGCCGCGCCCAGCCGGCTCTCCAGCGACTCCAGCGCGAAGCCGTGCGCCACCCCGCCGACGAGGAAGAACAGCGGCATCACCTGCAGGACCCACGTCGCCACCGTGAGGGCGGGCACCGACACCAGGGCGTTGCCGACCTCGCCGTCGGGACGCACGTCGGCCATCAGCCAGTGCCCGAGGATCACGACGACGAGCGACAGCACCCGCAGGGCGTCGACGAACCGGTCGCGCCCCGCCGTCCGCGCGGCGACGTCCGCAGCGGTGCTCACGAGGCAGTCGTACCCTGCCGACGCCGCGGGCGGGCGTCGAACGACCCGAGCCCACCCGAACGGTTAGGGTCCCGGCGTGCCCGCTGACGTCGTCCCCGTCGTCACGCTGCACGTGTGGGGCGTGCCCGCGCGCGCCGTCCCCCTCGCCGTCGCCCGGATGGCCTGGGACCGCCCGCTGATGCGACGCACCGACGCCCGCTTCTGGAAGCTGCTCGGCACCGGCCGGGGCCGCACCTTCACCGCGACCGACGCCGACCCGCGGCGCTGGGCCGTCCTCGCGACGTGGGACGACGACGCCGCGGCCGACGCGTTCGAGTCCTCGCCCACGGTCCGCGGCTGGGGCGGGATCGCCGAGGAGCGGCTCGCCGTCCGGCTGCGGCCGCTGGCGAGCCGGGGCGAGTGGTCCGGACGCCGTCCCTTCGGGGAGCCGCGGCCGCGCCGGGTCGACGGCCCGGTCGCGAGCATCACCCGGGCCCGCATCCGCCCGCGCAAGACGCTGTCGTTCCACCGCGCCGTCCCGCCGGTGTCGCACGACCTGCGGCAGGTGGACGGCGTCCGCCTGGCCGTCGGGATCGGCGAGGCACCGGTCGGCCTGCAGGGCACGTTCTCGGTGTGGGAGTCGGCCGACGCGCTGCTGGACTTCGCGCACCGGCGGAACCCGCACCGCGAGGTCGTCCGTCGGACCGCCGAGCAGGACTGGTACGCCGAGGAGCTGTTCGCCCGCTTCGAGGTGCTGGACATCGCGGGCACACTGGGCGGGCACCGCGCCTGACGCGCACGACGACCGCACGACGACCGCACGACGGGAGGAGGACCGACCGTGGAGCTGCTGCCGTGGGTGTTCACCACCGGCTGGGCGAGCGGCATCAACGCCTACCTCGTCGTCCTCGTCCTCGGGCTGGCCGACCGGTTCGCCGGCCTCTCCCAGGTGCCCGACGCCCTGGCCCGCACCGACGTCCTCGTCGCGGCCGGCGTCCTGTTCGCCGTGGACGCCGTGGCCGACAAGATCCCCTACGTCGACTCGACGTGGGACGCCGTCCACACCGCCATCCGCCCGACGGTCGCCGCGGTGCTCGGCGCGCTCATCGCCGGGGACGCCTCCACGCTCGAGCAGGCCCTCGCCGCCACGGCCGGCGGCGTGACCGCCCTGGCCAGCCATGCCGTCAAGGCGGGCCTGCGGGCCGCCGTGAACACCTCGCCCGAGCCGGCGAGCAACGTGGCGGTGAGCGTCGCCGAGGACGTCGGCGTCGCCTCCGTCGTGTCGCTGGCGATCGTCGCGCCGTGGGTGGCGGCGGGGATCGCCGCCGTGCTGCTCGTCATGGGGGTCACGCTCGTCGTGCTGCTGCTGTCGCGCATCAAGGCGTGGCGCCGGCGCCGGCGAGAGCGACCGGCGCCCGGCTCGTGAGACGCCGCGCCCGTCAGGTGGCCCTCGGCCTCGCCGCCGCCGCCGTCCTCGCCCAGGTGCTCTACCCGCTGCTGGACGGCGCCGCGCTGCGGGCGGCGACCGTCGCCTCGGTCGTGCTGTTCTGCGCCGCCGCGGTCACCCACGCGGGCGCGACGCGCGGCGTCCGCACGGCGCTCGTGGTGGTCGCGGTCGCAGGCGGCACCGGTCTGGTGGCCGAGGCGGTCGGCGTGGCGACCGGGTTCCCGTTCGGGGAGTACGCGTACACCGGCACGCTCGGGCCGCAGGTGGCCGGCGTGCCCGTCGTCGTCCCGCTGGCCTGGACGATGATGGCCTGGCCGGCGCTGGTCGCGGCACGGTGGCTGGCCGGCCCCGGATGGCGCGCCGTGCCGGTCGCGGCGTGGCTGCTCGCGTCGTGGGACCTCTTCCTCGACCCGCAGATGATCGCCGAGGGCCACTGGGCGTGGGCGTTCCCCGAGCCCGGGCTGCCCGGCATCGACGGCATCCCGCTGACGAACTACGCCGGCTGGCTGCTCGTGGCCGCGGTGATGCAGTCGCTGCTGCACCTGGCGGTGCCGGCGCGGCAGGGCGTCGGCGTCCCCGTCGGCGAGCACACCGTCCCGGCCGTGCTGCTGGGTTGGACCTGGCTGGGCTCCACCCTGGCCAACCTGGCCTTCTTCGGCCGCCCGGCCGTCGCCGTCTACGGGTCCGTCGCGATGGGGCTCGTCGCCGCGCCGTACCTGCTCTCGCTGCGGGCGTCCCACGCCGCCGGCGACCGCGACCCCGCGCTCACGTGAGGCGTACGGCCCGCCTGCTGACGACGTCCGGGTCCGCCGTCGCGGTGGCGCTCACCGCGCACACGGTCGTCAACCTGGCGCTGCTGCGGACGCCGGACGACGACCCGCCGCCGACCTCGGAGCGGGTCAGCGTGCTGGTGCCGGTGCGCGACGAGGCGCACCAGGTCGCCGACTGCCTGCGCGCCGTCCTCGCGAGCACCGGCGTCCACGACCTCGAGGTGCTCGTGCTCGACGACGGCTCGACCGACGGGACGGCGGACGTCGTGGCCGCCCTGGCCGTGGACGACGTGCGGCTGCGGCTGCTCACCGGGGCGGAGCCTCCCGACGGCTGGCTCGGCAAGCCGCATGCGTGCCAGCAGCTTGCGGACGCCGCGACCGGCGACGTCCTGGTCTTCGTCGACGCCGACGTCCGGCTGCGGCCCCACGCGCTGGCCGCGACGGTCACGCTGCTACGCCGCCACCGCCTCGACCTCGTCTCCCCCTACCCGCGCCAGCTGGCCGTCACGGCGGGTGAGCGCCTGGTGCAACCGCTGCTGCAGTGGTCCTGGCTGACCACGCTGCCGCTGCGGGCGGCCGAGCGGTCGGCGCGGCCGTCGCTCGCCGCGGCCAACGGCCAGCTGCTGGCGGTGGACGCCGCGGCGTACCGGCGCGCAGGCGGTCACGCCGCGGTGCGCGCCGAGGTGCTGGACGACGTCACGCTGCTGCGGGCGGTCAAGCGGACGGGCGGGCGGGGGGTCGTCGCCGACGGCACCCGTCTCGCCACGTGCCGGATGTACGCGTCGTGGCCGCAGGTGCGCGACGGGTACGCCAAGTCGCTGTGGTCGGCGTTCGGCTCACCGGCCGGCGCCGCGGCGGTCACGGGCGTGCTGACGTGGGCGTACGTCGTGCCGCCCGTGGCGGCGCTCGCCGGCTCCCGGGCGGGGGCGGTCGGCTACGCGGCCGGCGTGCTGGGCCGCGCGCTGGTCGCCCAGCGCACCGGGGGGCGGGTGACGGACGCCGTCGCGCACCCCGTCTCGGTGCTGCTGCTCGACTGGCTCGTCGCCCGGTCGGTCCGGCAGCGCCGGCGCGGCGGGCTGACCTGGAAGGGGCGCAAGATCGCCGGCTGACCTACCCTGTGGGACGCCCCGGACCGTGAGGAGCCGTCGTGACCCCCCTGCCCCGCCGCGCCACCGTCGTCCGCGCCGTCGTCGTGACGGCCGCCGCCACGCTGGCCGTCGCCGGCTGCAGCGGCGACGAGCCCGCCGATCAGCCGACGGCGGCGTCCTCCGCTCCGGCCCCGACGTCGTCGACGGAGACGGCCGCCGAGCCGGCCCCGACCGACTCCGCGACGGACGCCGAGGTCGGCGGCCTGGTCGAGGACTTCCCGACGGACGTCGTCCCGGTGCCGGACGGCGCCGAGGTGACGCTGTCGGCCGTCGTGCCGGCCGAGGGCGGCCGGCAGGTCAGCCTGGCCGGGACGACGAGCCAGGCGCCGGAGGAGATCGTCGCGTTCTACACCGAGGCCCTGGCGGCTCAGGAGTTCACGGTGGCCGACACCCCGCGGCCGGAGGGCGTCGCCGGGGCGACGTTCACCCGCGCCGACGGCACCGAGGTACTCGTGCTGACCGTCGTGACCGTGGACGCCGTCCAGCAGTTCTCGATCGGGGGCTTCATCGCCGGTGGCTGACGTCGTCGTCGTCGGCGCCGGGCTCGGAGGACTCGCTGCCGCCGCCCGGCTCGCGGCGTCCGGTCACCGGGTCACCGTCTGCGAGCAGGCCCCGACCGTCGGGGGCAAGCTCGGCTGGTTCTCCCGCGGCGGGTTCGGCTTCGACACCGGGCCGTCGCTGCTCACCCTCCCGGCCGTCTACCGCGACCTGTTCGCGACGACGGGCGCGCCGCTGGAGGACCACGTCGACCTCGTGCCGGTCGACCCGGCGTGCGCCTACCGGTTCGCCGACGGCACGCGCCTCGACGTGCCGAACCTGTCGCGGGACGGCGTGCGCGAGGCGTTCGACGCCGCGCTGGGGGCCGGGACGGGCGCGCAGTGGCAGGCGTTCATGGAGCGCGCCGGCCGCATCTGGGACGTCACGCGCGGCCCGTTCCTCACCTCCCCGCTGGAGGGCCCGCGCACGCTCGCCCGCCTCTCGCGCCGCACCGGCGACCTGCGGACCGTCGCGCCCTGGATGTCGCTGCGCCAGCTCGGCCGCCGCTACCTTCACCACCGGCACCTGCGGACTGTCCTCGACCGCTACGCCACCTACACCGGCAGCGACCCCCGTCGGGCCCCGGCGGCGCTGGCGACCGTGCCGTACGTCGAGCAGCTCTTCGGCTCCTGGTACGTCCGCGGCGGGCTGCGTCGCCTCGCGGACGCCGTCGAGGAGCGCGCCTGGGCGTGCGGCGCGACGGTGCGACGCAGCGCGGACGTCGTCGAGGTGCTCGTCTCCGGTGGCCGGGCGGTCGGGGTGCGGCTGGCGGACGGGCAGGAGCTGCGCGCGGACGTCGTCGTCGCGAACGCGGACGCCGCCCACCTCTACCGCGACCTGGTGCCGGAGTCGGCCGGCGCCGCGCTGCGACGCGCGCGCTCCGGGCTGCGCCGGGCGACGCCGTCGCTGTCGGGCTTCGTGCTGCTGCTGGCCCTGCGCGGCCGGACGCCCGGGCTGCGCCACCACACCGTGCTGTTCCCCGAGGACTACGACGCGGAGCTCGACGCCGTCTTCGGCACCGGGCGGTTCCGCGGAACCGCCCGGCCGGTCGAGGACCCGACCGTCTACGTCAGTGCCCCCGACGACCCCGCCACCCGCCCGGACGACGACTCCGAGGCGTGGTTCGTGCTCGTCAACGCGCCGCGCCACGTCCCGGACGACCCGAGGGCCGGGATCGACTGGCGGGCACCGGGTCTCGCCGAGTCCTACGCCGACCGCGTGCTCACGGTGATGGCCTCGCGCGGCATGGACGTCCGGGACCGCCTGCTGTGGAAGGTGATCCGCACCCCGGCGGACCTGGAGCGCGACACCCGCAGCGTCGGCGGCTCGATCTACGGGACCTCCAGCAACGGCCCGCGCGCGGCGTTCCTGCGCCCGGCCAACGCCTCCCCGGTACCGGGGCTGTTCCTCGTCGGCGGCTCGTCGCACCCCGGTGGCGGCCTGCCGCTCGTGGGCCTGTCGGCCGAGATCGTCGCGGGGCTCGTCGGCCCCGCCTGAGGACGCCGCGCCGGCCGGAGCGACGACCGAGTCCCTGTTGCGATGCTGGTGGAGTTGGACCGTGCC
>JBKHXE010000172.1:0-15256 GCA_046566185.1 Actinomycetes bacterium
GCGCTCGATGCGCAGCCGCTGGTCGCGGCACGTGAAGAGCCGAGAGTCGTTGCGGATCAACGCACCTGGCAGCAGGTGCGCCTCGCAGAGCACCTGGAACCCGTTGCAGATCCCCAGCACCGGCAGCCCGCCCCGGGCCGCCGCGACGAGCGGCTCCATCACCGGGGCGAAGCGGGCGATCGCGCCGCACCGCAGGTAGTCGCCGTAGGAGAAGCCGCCCGGCAGGACGACGGCGTCGACGCCGTGCAGGTCGGCGTCCCCGTGCCAGAGGGCGACCGGCTCGCCGCCGGCGGTGCGGACGGCGCGGGCGGCGTCCCGGTCGTCCAGCGAGCCGGGGAAGGTGACGACCCCGACCCGCATCAGCCGACGACCCGGATGTCGACGACGTCCTCGATGACCGGGTTGCTCAGCAGCGTCTCGGCGGCCTTGCGGGCGGCGGCGAGCACCTCGTCGGTGACCTCGCCGTCCACCTCGAGCTCGAACCGCTTGCCCTGCCGGACGCCGTGCAGGTCCGTGAAGCCCAGGCGCGTGAGCGCGGCGGCGACCGCCTTGCCCTGGGGGTCGAGGATCTCCGGCTTCGGCATGACGTCGACGACGACACGTCCCATGAGGCGGCACTCCAGCGGGAGGAGGAGACAGTGCGCTCAGGCTACCGGGGCCCCCCTCACCGCCCGACCACCGAGTGTGGCTCTCGGCGCGGACTCGCCGGGCGTGTCCGGCTCCGAGGTCACACTCGATCATGCGGGGGGCGCTCCGGCGGTGGCACAGTGTCGGCATGCGAGTGACGCACCTCGGCCACGCCTGCCTGCTCGTGGAGTGCGGCGGAGCCCGCGTCCTGATCGACCCGGGCACGTTCGCCTCCGGCTGGGAGACGCTCGGCGACCTCGACGCGGTGCTCGTCACCCACGCCCATCCCGACCACGTCGACGAGGAGAAGCTGCCCCAGCTGCTCGAGACGAACGGCGGCGCGCGCCTCCTCGTCGAGCCCGAGCTGGCCGCGGAGATGACCAAGGTCGGCATCGAGGCCGCTCCGCTGCACCCCGGCGAGGAGGCCGACCTCGGAGGGGTCACCGTGACGGGCGTCGGCGGTCGGCACGCCGTCATCCACGCCGACATCCCCCGCATCGGCAACGTCGGGATGCTGCTCACCGCCGACGGCGAGCCGACGCTGTTCCACCCCGGCGACGCGTACGAGTACACGCCGGAGGGGGTCGACGTGCTCGCCGTGCCGCTCAACGCGCCCTGGTGCGCGTTCAAGGAGACCGTGGAGTTCACCCGCGCGCTGGCGCCGCGGACGGCGGTCCCGATTCACGACGGGCTGCTGGCCGACCGGGGTCGCGCCGTCTACCTGCGCCAGCTCACCGCGCTGGGCGGCGCCGAGGTGCGTGACCTGCGCGACGCGGGCGCTGTCGAGCTATAGGCCGTACTCCTCCAGCAGCCGCAGCCACACCTCGCTGATCGTCGGGAACGCCGGGACGGCGTGCCACAGCCGGTCGAGCGGCACCTCGCCGACGACGGCCACGGTGGCCGAGTGCAGGAGCTCGGCGACGTCCTGGCCGACGAACGTCACGCCGACGAGCACGCGCCGCTCCTCGTCGACGACCATCCGAGCCCACCCGGTGTAGCCGTCGGCGTGCAGGCTCGAGCCGGCCACGGCGATGTCGAGGTCGACGACCCGGTGGTCGATGCCGGCGTCCTCCGCCTGCTGCGAGGTGAGGCCGACGGACACCACCTCGGGGTCCGTGAAGACGACCTGCGTGACGGCGCGGCTCAGCGCGGTGGCGGTGTGCCGCGACCAGTCGCCGCCCGCCGCGCCGCCGTCGGCGCGCGCCGCGATCGCGTCGGCCGTGATGCGCCCGGCGTACTTGCCCATGTGGGTCAGCGGGGCCTGCCCCGTGACGTCGCCCGCGGCGTACAGCCAGTCGCCGTCCACCGCCGTCACGCGGCCCGACGCGTCCACCTCCAGCGGCTGCCCGGGGTCCAGGCCGAGGCCGTCGAGCCCGATGTCGTGCGTGCGCGGTCGCCGCCCCGTCGCGACCAGCAGCTCGTCGGCGGCGACGCGCTCGCCGCCGTCCAGCGTCAGGGTCACCTCGCCGTCGCCGCCCTCCCGGGCGACGGTCGTGCACCGGACGCCGACTCGCAGGTCCACGCCGTCCTCCGCGAGGGCGTCGGCCACCAGCTCGCCGGCGCGCTCCTCGGCCCGGGACAGCAGCCGGGAGTGCGACACCACGGTCACCTGCGACCCGAGGCGCGCGAACGCCTGGGCCAGCTCGACGGCCACGACGCCGCCGCCGATGACCGCGAGACGCCCCGGCACCTGCTTCGCGCTGGTGGCCTCGCGGCTGCCCCAGAACGCCGTCCCGGCGAGCCCCTGGATCGGCGGCACCACGGGCTCCGACCCGGTCGCCAGGACGACCGCGCGCCGCGCCGTCCAGGTCGTGCGGTCGCCGCCGCCTGCGGTGACCTCCACGGTCCGTTCACCGACGAGGCGGCCCCGCCCGCGGACGACGGCGACACCGGCGTCCTCGGCCCACGCCACCTGGTCGGCGTCGTCCCAGTGCTCGGCGAAGGTGTCACGCCGCTGCAGGACCCCGGCGACGTCGAGGCCCCGGGTCACCGCCCCTGCGGCGCCGGGCAGGCGCCGGGTGGCGGCCAGGGCGTGGCCGGGCCGCAGCAGCGCCTTGCTCGGCATGCACGCCCAGAACGAGCACTCCCCGCCCACCAGCTCGGCCTCGACCAGGACGACGTCGAGCCCGCCTCGCACCGCCCGGGCGGCCACGTTCTCGCCGGTCGGCCCGCCGCCGACGACCACGACGTCCGTGATGTGGTGCTCCGCCTGCTGACTCATGGGCACACTGGAGCACGGGGCCGTCGCCGCTGCACGTCGGGCGCTCAGCGCCAGTGGCGACCCGTGATGCGCTCGTACGCCTCGACGTAGCGGGCCCGTGTCCGCTCCACGACGTCGTCCGGCAACGGCGGGGGCGGGGCGTCGGAGCCACGGTCCCAGCCGGACGCCGGACTCGTCAGCCAGTCGCGCACGTACTGCTTGTCGAAGCTGGGCTGCGCGCGCCCGGGCCGCCACTGGTCGGCCGGCCAGAAGCGGCTGGAGTCGGGGGTCAGCACCTCGTCCCCGAGCGTGAGGGCGCCGGCCTCGTCGAAACCGAACTCCAGCTTGGTGTCGGCCAGCAGGACGCCGCGCTCCCGGGTGACCTCCTCGGCCCGGGCGTAGACGTCGAGCGTCAGGTGCTTCAGCCGGTCGGCGAGCTCGGGGCCGACCTGCTCGGCCACCGCGGCGAACGTGACGTTCTCGTCGTGCTCGCCCAGCGCCGCCTTGGTCGCCGGCGTGAAGATCGGCACCTCGAGCCGGCTGCCGTCCTCCAGCCCGGGCGGCAGCTCGACGCCGCACACCGCGCCGGTGGCCCGGTAGTCGGCCAGCCCGGAGCCGGTGAGGTAGCCGCGGGCCACGCACTCGACCGGCACCATGTCGAGCCGCTTGCACACCATCGCGCGGCCCGCGACCTCGGCCGGCACGTCGGTCGACAGCAGGTGGTTCGGCACGTCGAGCCGCTCGAACCACCACAGCGTCAGGGCGGTGAGGATCGCCCCCTTGTCGGGGATCGGCGTGGGCAGCACGTGGTCGAAGGCGCTGATCCGGTCGCTCGCGACCACGAGCACGCGCTGGGCGTCGGCCTCGTCGACGTAGAGGTCTCGCACCTTGCCGGAGTACGTGTGCCGCCACCCCGGCACCTGCTGAGCCGTCACGCGGCGAGTCTGGCAGAGCACTCCGCTCAGAGGTTGACGACCGTCCCGAGGCACGGCAGGCGCAGCAGGTGCGGGGCGCGGACGACGCGCTCCACCGCGTCGTCCGGCGTGCCGCCGCCGTGGGCGACCTCGCGGGCGAGCGCCGCGACGACGACGGGGGCGGCGAAGGAGGTGCCGCTCCAGCGAGCCCAGCCCGTGAAGCGGTCGGTGTCCACGCCGTTGACCGCCGGGTTCTTGCCGTCGAACGGGTCGAAGAACGCGCTCACGAGGTCGACGCCCGGCGCACAGGCGTCGACCCACGAGCCCCAGTTCGTGAACGACGCGGGACCGCAGGTGTCCAGGGCCGCGACCGCCACCACGTCCTCGTAGGCCGCCGGGTACTGCGGCACGCACGTCGCGTCGTTGCCGGCCGACGCGACGACGACGGCGCCGCGCTCCCGCAGGGCGGCCAGGGCGTCGAGGAGCGCCCCCGACCCCGCTCCGCCCATCGTCTGCCCGCCGAACGACAGCGACACCAGGTGCGCCGCGCCGCCCGCCTCACCGACCGGGCCCTTCGCAGCCTCCTGCGCCAGGACGCGGCACAGCAGGCCCTCGGTGACGTGGCCGTGCGCGTCCATCACGGTCCGGACCTCGACGTGGCAGCCCGGCGTCAGCTGGTCGATGAGCCCGGCGATGAACGTGCCGTGCCCGGCCACGGGGTCGAGGTAGCCGTCACCGTGCCCCGACCCGTCGTCGCTCAGGGTGTCGGGGCGCTCGATGTCGCCGGTGACCCGGTTCTCCGCGCCCTGCAGCGGCCCCGGCAGCGTGGACGACGTGCGCCCGTCCTGCCCGACGACGCGTGCCAGCCCGGTGTCGAGCACGAGCACCCGGACGGTGCGGGCCACCCGGTCGCGGGCCCGGCGCCCCGGGTCGTCGGCCGGGCGGGCGGTGCTCTCCAGCGGGCGGTTCGCCTTGTAGGGGTTGGCGCGCAGCGGCAGGGCGGTGTCCGAGCCGAACCCGTTGGCCTTGTACGGGTTGGCCTTGTAGGGGTTCGCCCCCAGCCCTCCCGGACCGTGCCAGAACGGCGCCGACTCGTCGCACCCGCACGGCGACGCCCACGAGGCGCCGTCGCAGCCGTGGGCGAGCAGCACGTGCTCGACCTGGATCGGCGCCCCGCGGGCCGACAGCCGGTCGACCAGCGTCAACGGGTCGCCCACGCCGTCCACGAGGTACCACCCGAAGCCCTCCTCGCCGGTGAGCCGCGTCGGCGCCTCCGGCCGGAGGCCGCGCTCGGACTCGGCGATGCGCAGCACCTCGTCCCGCGCGTCGTCCCCGCCGACCACGACGCGGTCGTCGACGTAGGCGAACCCGTTTCCCCTGGGGGAGAAGACGATGCGGTTGCGCTCGGGGTCGCGCGGGGGGACCAGCGGCTCGTCCCCCGGGTCGATGCTCATGACGCACTCCCTGCTCTCGTGACGACGTCCGTACCCAGCACCACGGAGTCCTCGCCGTCCGCGGCTCGCCGCAGGACGTCGTCCGCCAGCCCGGCCGCGACGTCCAGCTCCGTGGCTGCGCCCTGCGTCCGCGCCGCGTCGGACGCCGCGCGGCCGAGCCGCTGCCCGGCCTGGCGCAGCAGCTGGTCGCGCAGCTCGCGGTCCTCGGAGTAGAGCGCGTAGCCGGCCGCTGCGAGCACCCGGTCGGCGACCGTCTGCAGGACCACGGCGCCGGCCGCGTCCGTCGCCACCACGATGCGGGCCGCCAGCATCACCGACAGCGCGACGAGCACCGTCTGCTGCTGGGCGCGCGCCAGCTCGAGGCAGGTCCGCTGGTGCGCGGCGGCCGCCCGCAGGTCGCCCATCCGCAGGTAGGTCTCCGCGAGGTTGCCGTGGGCGGTGGCGACCAGGAAGTCGACGCCGGCGGCGTCCACGGCGGCCAGCTCGTGCTGGAAGGCGCTGACGGCGCCGGACAGGTCACCGGCCGTCCCGCGCGCGATCCCGACGAGGTTCCACAGCCGCGCCCGGCCGCGGTCGGACGTCGCCAGCTCCAGTCCCCGCTCCGCCGTGACGCGCGCCGCCGTCAGGTCCCCCTCCCGGAGCCGGACGTCGGCCGCGGCCCGAGCCACCGCGCCGTCCGCCCACGGCGGGAGGCCGACCCGCTCCGCGACGTCCTCGGCGCCCGCCAGCGCGGTCGCCGCAGCCGCCAGCTCCCCGACGCGCAGGTTCAGGTCGACCAGCAGCGCCAGCAGCGCGGCGCGCGCCGGCGTCTCCGCGACGAGGTCCCGCACCCACCCCGCGGTCTCCTCGACGCCGGCCCGGAAGGAGTCGGTGACGTCGTGGAAGCGGGCGATCGAGCAGGCGAGCTGCTGGGCGACCTCGTCGTCGTGCCCGGCCAGGGCGTGCGCGACGGCTCGCACGTTGTCGAGCTCCAGGCGCATCCGGGAGACCCAGCCGACGTTGTCCGGCCGCTCGGGACCGAGGGCGTGGAGGTACACGCCGGCCAGCCGGCGCTGCGTCTCGAGCGCCTCGCGCGGGTCGAGGCCGGACCGCACGTGGGTGCGCACCGTGACGGGGAGGCGGAAGCGGGTCTCGCCGGCGCCGACGTCGCCCACGACGAGGGAGTGGTCGAGCAGCGTCCACAGCAGCTCGGCCACCTCGTGCCGTGGCAGTCCCGTGGCGGAGCCGAGCGCCTCGACGACCTCGAGGTCGAAGCCCCCGGCGAACGCGGCGAGCCGGTCGAGCAGCTCACGGGCGTGGGGCGGCAGCAGCGCCACGCTCCAGTCGAGGAGCCGGTCCAGGGACCGCTGCCGGTCCGGAAGGTCCGGGTCGCGGCTCGACAGCACGGACGTCGTGGAGCGCAGCCGGGCGAGGATGTCGGGCGGGGGCAGGGTCACGGTCCGGGCGGCCGCCAGCTCGATGGCGAGCGGCAGGCGGTCGAGCTCGGTCACCAGCTCGGCCACGACGGAGCGGTCGACCGCCGCGGTCGTCGCCGCCCGCCCGAGGAACAGCTCGACGGCTCGTTCCGGCGCCAGCGGCCCGAGGCGGTAGGCCCGCTCGGCGCGCAGCCCGAGCGGGATGCGGCTCGTCGCCAGCACACCCACGCCCGGAGCGCCCTGCAGCAGCCGGACGACGAGGGCGTTCACCGCGTCGAGCAGGTGCTCGCAGTTGTCGAGGACGACGAGCATGCGGCGGTCGGCGACGAACTCCAGCAGCGTGTCGAGCGGGTCCACCCCACCGGACGCGCCGGCGCCCACCGCGTCCGCGACCGCCGTGACCACCGCGCCGTCCGAGGTCAGCGGGGCCAGGTCGACGAGCCAGACGCCGTCCCGCCACTGCGGCGCGACCCGCAGCGCCACCTCCACCGCCAGCCGGGTCTTCCCGACACCGCCCGCGCCCACGACCGTGACGACCGAGCCGGCCTGGACGGTCGCGGCGACCGAGGCGACGTCGTCCTCGCGTCCGACCAGGGACGTCGTCGGCGCCACGATGTTGTGCCCGTCCGCCGGGCGCACCCGCAGCGCCGCGTCGACCACCGGGACGCCGTCCACCACGAGCCGGTGCAGCAGCACCGGCTCGTCGAAGTCCCGCACCCGGAAGCGGCCGGCCTGCTCCAGGCGCGCCCCCGGCGGCTGCCGCGTGAGGCGCCGCGCCGTGTCGTCGGTGACGAGCACCTGCCCGCCGTGGGCGGCGGCCGCCACCCGGGCGGTCTGGTGGACGACGAGGGCGCGGTAGTCGTCCTCCCGCGGTCGGGCGTAGCCGGTGTGCACACCGACGCGGATCCGCACCGGCAGCGGCACCGGCCAGTTGGCCGAGGCGACGGCACGCTGGGCGTCCGCCGCGGCCGCCACGGCGTCGTCCGCCGACGCGAACACGACGAGGAAGGAGTCTCCCTCGGTACCGAGCTCGTGACCCGAGTGCGCGCGCCACACGGCGCGCAGAGCGGAGTGGTGCAGGTCCACGACGTCGTCGTACCGGTCGGGGGCGGCGCGCAGGATCCGGGTGGAGCCCTCCATGTCGGTGAGCAGGAAGGAGACCACCCCGGCGGGGAGGACGCCCGGCCCGGCCACCGCCTCAGGCTGGCACAGCGCTCTGCCTGGCTCAATGGACTTGGGCCGATCCATCCCCGCCCCCGGCCTACCCTGCACCGCATGTGCCGCAACATCACCGCGCTGCGAGGACTCGAGCCACCGGCCACCGACGAGGAGATCCGGGCGGCCGCGCTGCAGTACGTCCGCAAGGTCGGCGGCCTGTCGTCGGTGTCGCCCCGTACGCAGGAGGCCGTCGACCGCGCCGTGCTGCGGATCGCCGAGGCGACGGCCGAGCTGCTCGGCGCGCTGCCCGAGCGCCGCCAGCCGCCGACCCACGAGCCGCCGCTGCGGCGTCTCGCCGCATCCGGGCGAAGTGCTGGTGGCAGCGCGGGCTGACGTGGTCTGATCGGCTCCCCGGGTCCGACCCCGAAGGAGTGGGCATGCGCGCTCGACGCCTGGCAGCACTGGCCTGTCTCACCGCGGCGCTGGCACTGGCCGCGGCCCCCGCGAGCGGTGCCCGCCCCGACGACCGGGCCAGGGTCGGGGTCGCCACGTACAACGTCTACCTCGGTGCCGACCTCAACCCGCTGTTCGGGGCGACCACGCTCCCGCAGCTCGTCGCCCGCGCCGGCGGCGTGTACGCCGCGATGGAGGCCACCGACTTCCCCGAGCGGGCCGAGGCCATCGCCGACGCGATCGTGGCCGAGCAGCCGGACGTCGTCGGGCTGCAGGAGGTCGCGCACTGGGCGACCGCTCCGGGGACGCTCCTGGCCCCGACGGCGCCGTTCACGACGACCTACGACTTCCTCGACCTGCTGCTCGACGAGCTTGCCGAGCGCGGTGTCCCCTACCGCGAGGTCGCGACCAACGCGAACTTCACCGGCACCCTGCCGATCTCCCTCGGCGCCGGCGGCACCGCCACCTGGGCGAGCTTCACCGACCGGGACGTGGTCGTCGTCCGTGACGACGTGCCGGCCCGGCACCTGGCCGTGGACGAGGCGAGCGTGCAGGAGGAGACGTTCGCGGCGGTGCTGACCATCCCGTCCGGGGTGCCGGGCCTGCCGCCGTTCGCGGTGCCGCGCGGCTGGTCCTTCGTCGACGTCACGGCGAAGGGGTTCACGTTCCGCTTCGTCAACACCCACCTCGAAGCGTTCAGCGAGGCGGCGCGCAACGCGCAGGCCGGCGAGCTCGCCGCCGAGGTGGCGGCGTCCCCCCACCCGGTCGTGCTCGTCGGTGACATCAACTCGCGCCCGCCGGGCTGCTCGACGAACACGGTGGCGTTCCAGACCCTCCTCGACACCGGCCTGGTCGAGGTGTGGCCGCTGGCCCACCCGAAGGATCCGTGCGGCGGCTTCACCAGCGGCCAGGACGCCGACCTGCTCAACGAGGCGAGCACCCTCGACCACCGCATCGACACGGTGTTCGTCGACCCCGACGCGCTCACCGCGCTGGGAGCCGAGGTGATCGGCGACGAGCAGGCCGACCGGTCGCAGCCGACCGGGCTGTGGCCGTCCGACCACGCCGGCAGCGTGGCGACGCTGCGGACCGTCAGGCCGTAGACAGCACAGGCGCTGGCTAGGGTCGGAGCGTGGCTGACGAGCAGAACGAGACCCCGACCACCGGCGACCACCCCACGCCGTCCGACGACCTGGTGACGACGGCGCACACCGTGCAGACGTCGTCCGGGACGCTGTCGTACACCGCGACCACCGGTCGCATCGTGCTGCGCAAGGAGGTCGTGGAGGAGGGCGCGTTCCAGGGGCACCAGCCCAAGGCCGAGGTGTTCGTCACCGCCTACACCCTGGACGACGTCGACCCGGCGACCCGGCCCGTCACGTTCGCGTTCAACGGCGGGCCGGGCTCGTCGTCCGTGTGGCTGCACCTCGGCCTGCTGGGTCCGCGGCGGGTGCTGATGGGCGACGCCGGCGACCTGCTGCCGCCCCCGTACGCGGTGGAGGAGAACGCCGAGACGCTGCTCGCGGTGTCCGACGTCGTCTTCATCGACCCGGTGTCGACTGGGTACTCCCGGCCCGTCGAGAAGGGCAAGACCAAGGACTTCCACGGTTACTCCGGCGACCTGGAGTCGGTCGGCGAGGTGATCCGGCTCTGGACGACGCGCAACAACCGGTGGATGAGCCCGAAGCTGCTCGCCGGGGAGTCCTACGGCACGCTGCGCGCGGCGGCGCTCGCCGAGCACCTGCAGAGCCGCTACGGCATGTACCTCAACGGGATCGCGCTCATCTCAGCGGTTCTCGACATGGGCACGATCCGGTTCACCGAGGGCAACGAGACGCCGTACCCGCTGTTCCTGCCGACCTACGCCGCGATCGCGCACTACCACGGGCTGCACGGCGACCGGCCGCTGCGCGAGGTGCTGAAGGAGGCGGAGGCCTACGCGGCCGGCAAGTACCCCTGGGCGCTCGGACAGGGCAGTCGTCTGCCGGACGACGTCCGCGCCGAGCACGTGGCCAGGGTCGCCCGACTGACCGGGCTCAGCGAGGAGTACATCGACCGCGTCGACCTGCGCATCGAGCACATCCGCTTCTACACCGAGCTGCTCCGCCACCGGAAGCTCACCGTGGGCCGGCTCGACGGCCGCTTCACCGGTTGGAACCCCGACAACGCCGGTGAGCACATGGAGCACGACCCGTCCTACCTCGCGATCCACGGCCCGTACTCCGCGGCGTTCAACCACTACGTGCGCCACGACCTCGAGTACTCCAACGACCTGCCGTACGAGATCCTCACCGACCGCGTGCACCCGTGGTCGTACGAGGAGTTCGAGGGCCGCGGGGTCTCAGTGACGGGCAGGCTCGCCCAGGCGATGCGCGCCAACCGGCACCTCAAGGTGCACGTCGCCTGCGGCTACCACGACGGCGCGACGCCGTACTTCGCCACCGAGCACACCGTCGCGCACCTGCAGATCCCGGCCGAGCTGCGCGACAACGTGTCGTTCGCGTACTACGAGGCGGGGCACATGATGTACGTGCACGAGGCGAGCCGCGTCCAGCAGGCCGCCGACCTCGCGGCGTGGGTTCGCGAGAGCTGCCCGGGTGCGTGACGAGGTCCCGACCATCGAGGGCGTGGACGACGTGCTCGAGCGGCTGCGCGCCGGCGCACCGACTGCCCTGGAGGGCGTCGGTGAGCCGCCTCGGGGACCTCGACGTCGTCCTCAACGACGCGGCGCTGCCGCTGCGCGGTCGCGTGGTCGCCGACCGGCGGATCGTGCTGTCCCGGGACGAGGCGGCGCGGGTCGAGTACGAGAGCCTGACGTTCCGCGAGTTCACCGACTTCCGCCTTCACGGCTCGCCGGGACGACCGACGGCGAGCTGCTCGACGACCCGGACCGCGTGGCCGCGGTGAAGTACCGCTTCGTCGTCGCCATCGAGGCGGCGATCGACGCGGCGCAGCACGTCATCGCCTCGGCCTGGCGTCCCCGGCCGCAGGACATGGCCCGCTTCCGCAACCTGTTCGTCCACGGGTACGCACGGGTGGACGATGCACGGGTCGTGGGCATCCTGCGGTCACGGGTGGCTGACCTCGACGGCTTCCGTCAGGACGTCGCGCGGATCGCCTGACTCGAGGTGTGTCCGTGCATGCATGGGTGCGACAGAGCGGGTGCGGACGCCCCCGCTTCGTCGCACCCACGGCCTCACCGACCGACGGTGGCGGCCTCCGCCGCGATGTCGGTGCGGTACTGCGCGCCGTCCATCGAGATCGCCGCGACCCCCGCGTACGCCCGTTCGCGCGCCGCCGCCAGGTCGGCGCCGGCGCCCACGACCGACAGGACACGACCCCCGGCGGTGACGAGCTCGCCGGACGCAGCGCGCGCCGTCCCCGCGTGCAGGACGTGCACGCCGTCCAGCGCGTCCGCCTCGTCGAGGCCGGTGATCTCGTCGCCCGCGCGCGGCGTGCCGGGGTAGCCCGCCGCCGCCATCACGACCGTCACGGCGGCCTCGTCGCGCCAGCGCAGCCGGCCGACGTCCGCGAGGTGGCCGGTCGCCGCGGCGTGCAGCAGGGCACCCAGCGGCGTCGCGAGCCGTGCCAGCACCACCTGCGTCTCGGGGTCGCCGAAGCGGGCGTTGAACTCGACCACCCGCAGTCCGCGCGAGGTGAGCGCGAGGCCGCAGTAGAGCAGTCCGCTGAACGGGGTGCCGCGCCGGTGCAGCTCGTCGACGACCGGCTGCGCGACCCGCTCGACGACCTCGTCGACGAGGCCCGGTGGCGCCCAGGGCAGCGGCGAGTAGGCACCCATCCCGCCGGTGTTGGGCCCGGCGTCGCCGTCGCCGAGCCGCTTGAAGTCCTGGGCCGGGGCGAGCGGGACGACGGTGTCGCCGTCCGTCACGCAGAACAGCGAGACCTCGGGCCCGTCGAGGTACTCCTCGACGACCACCGCGCCGCCCGGGCGGTCGAGGCACGCGCGCCCGTGGGCGAGCGCCGCGTCGCGGTCGTCGGTGACGACGACGCCCTTGCCGGCGGCCAGGCCGTCGTCCTTGACGACGTACGGGGCGCCGAACGCGTCGAGCGCGTCCGCCACCTCGTCGGGGGTCGTGCACACGTGCGCCATCGCCGTCGGCACCTCCGCCGCGGCCATGACCTCCTTGGCGAACGCCTTCGACCCCTCCAGCCGCGCGGCGTCCGCCGACGGCCCGAAGCAGGCGATGCCGGCGTCCCGGACGGCGTCCGCGACGCCGGCGACCAGCGGGGCCTCCGGGCCGACCACGACGAGGTCGGCGCCCAGCTCGACGGCGAGGGCCGCGACCACACCCGGGTCGGTGGCAGTCACGTGCCGGCAGAGGGCGACGGCCTCGATGCCCGGGTTGCCGGGGGCCGCGACGACGGCGTCGACCACCGGGTCCTGGGAGAGGGCACGCACGAGGGCGTGCTCGCGGGCGCCCGAGCCGACGACGAGAACCTTCACGGCGGGGAACCTACCGGTGCCCGCTCAGCCGACGTGCTCGCCGTCCCGCTCCTCGGTGTCCTCGTCCGCGGACCGGCGCAGTGCCGTCCAGCTCTCGACGACGTCCCGCAGCCGCTGGACGTCGCGCTCGGCCATCCAGCCGGTGTGGTGGGTGAAGTCCGCGATGCCCTGGGCGAGCCCCACCGGCTTGATGTCGATGACGAGGTCGACACGCGTGCGGTCCGGCGACAGCGGCGTCATCCGGAGTGTGCCGTCGAAGGGCTTGCCGGTCAGGTGCCGCCAGGTGATCCGGTGCTCGTCGGCGTCCGCGGTGACGACGACGTCGCACGTCTCGCTGCGCCCGGCGTACGTGATGTGCCACCGGTACCGGCGGTACCCCAGGGGCTCGACCGCGTCGAGGCCCTCGAGGAACTGCGGCCAGTTGTCCACCTCACGCAGCCACGCGTACAGCTCGTCGGCGGGGGCCGGCACGGCGACGCTTGCGCGCTGACTCACTCACACCACCTCCAGCGGGCGGACCGCTCGCTCCTACGCTACGCGCGGTCCGGGGGTGGAGACGAGGCTTTCGTGGCACTCATGTGCTGGAGCAGCCTGTCCTGGAGACGCCGCTCGACGTCCGGCCACTCGTCGGACAGGATCGAGTAGACGACCGTGTCCCGGAAGGAGCCGTCGGCCCTCCGCTGGTGACGGCGCAGCACCCCCTCCCGCACGGCGCCCAGGCGCTCGATGGCCGCCTGCGAGCGCGCATTGACCGCGTCGGTCTGGATCTTCACCCTCCCGAAGCCGCAGTCGCGGAAGGCATGCCCGAGGAGCAGGAGCTTGCACTCGGCGTTCACGACCGTGCCCCACCAGGCCGGGCCGTACGCCGTCCAGCCCAGGTGCACCCGCTCGTCAGGCAGCGACCAGTCACCCAGGCTGGTCGTGCCGACCACCTCATCGTCGAGGAGCCGGACGACGTAGGGCACGCGGGTGCCCGCGGCCCGGGCGCGCAGAGCCCGCGACACGACGTCCCGCATCCCTTCGACGTCCCGCGGGCGGCCCTCGGGCCCACCGCCGAAGCCGCCGGCCCAGACCCGGTCGTCGTCGAGGGCGGCCATCAGGGCCGGCGCGTGCTCGGCAGTCATGGCCTCCAGCCGCACGGCGGTGCCGACGAGCTCACGGCCATCAGGTGCCCGGACCGCCACGGGGTGGCGGGACTGCATGATCACGAGCGGGGTGGGTCAGCCGAGCAGGTCGTGCCGGACGACGGTCTGCTCGCGCTCGGGTCCGACCCCGATCGCCGAGATGCGCGAGCCGCTCATCTCCTCCAGCGTCAGCACGTACTGCTGGGCGTTCTTCGGCAGGTCGTCGAACGAGCGGGCCGCGGAGATGTCCTCCGACCAGCCGTCGAGGTGCTCGTAGACCGGCACCGCGTGGTGCACGTCGCTCTGCGAGACGGGCATCTCCTCTACCCGGCGGCCGTCGACCTCGTAGGCGACGCAGACCGGGATGCGCTCGATGCCGGTGAGGACGTCGAGCTTGGTGAGCACGAAGTCCGTGACGCCGTTGACCCGAGCGGCGTACCGGGTGATGAGCGAGTCGTGCCAGCCGCAGCGGCGGGGCCGGCCCGTCGTCGTCCCGTACTCGCCGCCGACGTCCCGCAGGCGCCGGCCCCACTCGTCGTCCAGCTCGGTGGGGAACGGTCCCTCGCCGACGCGGGTGGTGTACGCCTTGACGACGGCGACGACGCGGTCGATGCGGTTCGGCGGCACGCCGCTGCCGGTGCACGCGCCGGCGGCCGTGGCGTTGGACGACGTCACGAAGGGGTAGGTGCCGTGGTCGACGTCCAGCAGGGTGGCCTGGCCGCCCTCGAACAGCACGATGTCGCCGCGGTCGAGCGCCTGGTGCAGCTCCAGACCCGTGTCGCGGACCATCGGGGCCAGGCGGTCGGCGTACGACAGCAGCTCGCCGACCACCTCGTCGACCGTGATCGCCCGGCGGTTGTACACCTTCACGAGCAGGTGGTTCTTCTGGTCGAGAGCCCCCTCGACCTTCTGGCGCAGGATGTGCTCGTCGAAGAGGTCCTGCACGCGGACGCCGACGCGGTTGATCTTGTCGGCGTAGGCCGGGCCGATGCCGCGGCCGGTCGTACCGATGCGGCGCTTGCCGAGGAACCGCTCGGTCACCTTGTCGACCACCCGGTGGTACGGGGCGATGAGGTGGGCGTTCGCCGACACCAGCAGCCGCGAGCAGTCGACCCCGCGCGCCGTCAGCCCGTCGATCTCCTGGAACAGCACGGACAGGTCCACCACGACGCCGTTGCCGATCACCGGGGTGCAGCCGGGCGTGAGGATGCCGGACGGCAGCAGGTGCAGCGCGTACTTCTCCCCGCCGACGACGACCGTGTGGCCGGCGTTGTTGCCGCCGTTGAACTTCACGACGTAGTCGACCCGCGAGCCGAGGGCGTCGGTGGCCTTGCCCTTGCCCTCGTCACCCCACTGGGCTCCGACGAGCACGATGCCGGGCATCGCGGTACACCTGCTTTCCTGTTCTCGACCTCGAGTGCCGCCGAGCGAGGCTACCGGAGGAGC
>JBKHXE010000173.1:0-18545 GCA_046566185.1 Actinomycetes bacterium
CGCCCGGCACCATCGGGTGCGGCGCCTCGAGCATCCCGGGCAGCAGCGGCGCGAGCAGGTCCTTCTTCTCGTAGATGAGGCCGGCGCGGCTCGGGCCGGCCAGCTCGTACTCGTTCGTCATCGTCAGTGCCCGCGTCGGGCAGGCCTCGATGCACAGCCCGCAGAAGATGCAGCGCAGGTAGTTGATCTGGTAGACGCGGCCGTACCGCTCACCCGGCGAGAACCGCTCGTCGTCGGTGTTGTCCGCACCCTCGACGTAGATGGCGTCCGCCGGGCAGGCCCAGGCGCACAGCTCGCAGCCGATGCACTTCTCCAGACCGTCCGGGTGCCGGTTGAGCTGGTGCCGGCCGTGGTAGCGCGGCTGCGTGGGCACCTTCTCGTCGGGGTACTGCTCGGTCTCGACCTTGCGGAACATCTGGCCGAAGCTGACCCCGAACCCGGCGACCGGGGCGAGGAGCTCGGACAGGAAGCCGCCCTTGCGGCGCTCGCCGTCCCCGTCGCGCGGTCGCAGCTCCTTGGACTCAGCCACGGCGGTCCTCCCTCGGCTCGTCGTGCTCGGTGGTCGCCGCCCCGACGGCGGTGGTCTGGCGCAGGCGCCGCTCGGACGGCGGCAGCTGCTGGCCCGGCATCGGCGGCACCGGGTGGCCGCCGGCGAAGGCGTCGAACGGCCGGTCCCCCTCCGCCTCCTCCGGCTCCTCCTGCTTCTGCGGCCACACGAACGTGGCGACGACGAACACCGCCGCGACACCGGCGATCGCCCACAGGACGGTCTGCAGGCTGACGTCGGTGAACTGGCGCACGCCCTGCAGCAGGGCGACCGCGAACACCCAGGCCAGCGCGGCCGGGATGAGCACCTTCCAGCCCAGCTTCATGAACTGGTCGTAGCGCATGCGGGGCAGCGAGCCGCGCAGCCAGATGTAGAAGAACAGGAACGCCCACATCTTCGCGGTGAACCACAGCAGCGGCCACCAGCCGGAGTTCGCGCCCTCCCAGATCGGGCCGCCGAGCGGCCACGGTGCCTGCCAGCCGCCCAGGAACAGCGTCGTGGCCAGCGCGGAGACGGTCATCATGTTGACGTACTCGGCGAGGAAGAACATCGCGAACTTCATCGACGAGTACTCGGTGTGGAACCCGCCGACGAGCTCCCCCTCGGCCTCGGGCAGGTCGAACGGCAGCCGGTTGGTCTCCCCCACCATCGAGATGACGTAGATGACGAACGCCGGCAGCAGGGTGACCGCCCACCACAGGTTCTGCTGCGATGCCACGATCTGCGACGTCGACATCGAGCCCGCCACGAGGAACACGCTGACCAGGGACAGGCCCATGGCCAGCTCGTAGCTGATGACCTGGGCGGTGGAGCGGACGCCGCCGAGCAGCGGGTACGTCGAGCCCGACGACCAGCCGGCGAGGACGATGCCGTACACGCCGATCGACGCCACGGCGAGGATGTAGAGCACCGCGACCGGCAGGTCGGTGAGCTGCAGTGGCGTGACGACGTCGGTGAACGGGATGCGTACCTCGGGCCCGAGCGGGATCACCGCGAAGGCGAGGAACGCGGGGATCGCGGCCAGCGCCGGCGCCAGCAGGTAGACCACCCGGTCGGCACCCGACGGGGTCAGGTCCTCCTTGAGCGCCAGCTTGACGCCGTCGGCGAGGCTCTGCAGCAGGCCGAACGGACCGACCCGGTTGGGGCCCAGGCGGCGCTGCATGCGGCCGATGATGCGGCGCTCGGCCCAGATGACGACGAGCACGTTGACGACGAGGAACGCGAAGACGAAGAGCAGCTTCCCGACGACGACCCAGCCGTTGTCGTTGCTGAAGTCGGCGGACGGCACGGCCGTCGATGCCAGCACGCCGGCGGACGAGAGCATCACGCCTGGACCTCCTCGACGTCGGCGCCGGCAGGCACGGCGGCGACCCTCACCACGGAACCGGACCCCGCGCGCAGCGTGGCGCCGACGGCGCTGCCGGGGGAGTTCGTCGGCAGCCACACGACGCGGTCGGGCATGTCGGTCACGACGAGCGGCAGCCGGACGGCGCCGGCGTCCGTGGACACCTCGACCTGGCCGCCGGCCTCCGCGCCGACCTCCGCCGCCGTGGCTGGCGACAGCCGGGCGTGGGCGCGGTGCGCCGTACCGGCCAGGAACGGCTCGCCGTCCTGGAGACGTCCGGCGTCGAGCAGCAGGTGCCAGGTGGCGAGCACCGCCTCGCCGGCCTGCGGCTGGGGCAGCGCGGCGGGCTCCACGGCGGGCGCGGCCGGGCGACTGCCCTCCCAGGCCCCGAGCTCGGCGAGCTCCCCGCGGGCGGCCTCGACGGTGGGGACGCCCAGGTCGACGTCCATGGCCGCGGCGAGCACGTGCAGCACCCGCACGTCGGGCATCGCGTGCGAGCCCAGCGCCGGCTCGAACATCCGCCAGCGGCCCTCCCACGTCAGGTAGGTGCCGCCCTTCTCGGCGACCGGCGCCACCGGCAGGACGACGTCGGCGCGGTCGGTCACCGCGCTGCCGCGCACCTCGAGGCTGACGAGGAACGGCACGCGGTCCAGCGCCTCGAGCGCGGCCGCCGGGTCGGGCAGGTCGAACGGGTCGACGCCGCCGACGACGAGCCCGGCCAGGGCGCCGTCCGCGGCGGCCGCGATCATCGCGGCGGTGTCGCGGCCGGCGTCGGCGGGCAGCGTCCGGGCACCCCACACCGCACCCGTGTCGACGCGCGCCTCGGCGTCCGCGACCGGGCGCCCGCCGGGCAGCAGGCCCGGCAGGGCGCCCGCCTCGACGGCGCCGCGCTCACCGGCGCGACGGGGCACCCACGCCAGCCGGGCGCCGGTGGCGTCGGCCAGCGCGACGGCCGCGGTGAGGCCGCCGGGCACCGACGCGAGCCGCTCGCCGGCGAGCACGACCGCACCCGGACGACGCAGCGCCTCGGCCGAGTCGGCGACCTCGGTCGCGGACGCCGCGAGGGCGCGCAGCACCTCCGGCTCGGTGCCGGGGGCGGCCGGCACGAGCGTGCCGCCGAGCTTGTCGAGGCCGCGCGTCGCGAACGGGGCGACCGCGTGGACGACGAGCCCCCGCTTGCGGACCGCCTTGCGCAGCCGCAGGAAGACGATCGGCGACTCCTCCTCGGGCTCGAACCCGACGAGCAGCACGGCCGGGGCGGCCTCCAGGTCGGCGTAGGTCACCGGCATGCCGGCGCCGGCGACCCGCGCGGCGAGGAAGTCGGCCTCCTCGGCGGAGTGCGCCCGGGCGCGGAAGTCGACGTCGTTCGTGCCGAGGGCGAGCCGGGCGAACTTGGCGTAAGCGTAGGCGTCCTCGACCGTGGCGCGACCGCCGACGAGCACGCCGACCCCGGTGGCGGTGTCGATCGGCGTCGGCACGGCGTCACGGGCCGCGGCCAGGCCGGCGGCGGCGGCCTCCAGCGCCTCGGGCCAGCTGGCCGGCACGAGCTCGCCGCTCTCGGCGTCACGCACCAGCGGCGTGGTCAGGCGGTCGGCGGCGGTCTGCCAGGTGAACGCGAACCGGCCCTTGTCGCAGTTCCACTCCTCGTTCACCGCCGGGTCGTCGCCGGCCAGCCGACGCAGCACCGTGCCGCGGCGGTGGTCGACGCGGACGGCGCACCCGGAGGCGCAGTGCTCGCAGACGCCGGGCGACGACACCAGGTCGAACGGGCGGGACCGGAAGCGGTAGGCCGCGGACGTCAGCGCACCCACCGGGCAGATCTGGATCGTGTTGCCGGAGAAGTAGCTCGCGAACGGCTCGCCGGACTCGTCGAGCATCGAGTCGCCGGTGACGGCGATGCCGAGCACCGCCGGCGAGAAGGTGCCGATCTGCTGCTGCGCGCCGCGCTGCTGGAGCTCGATGAACGGGTCGCCGGCGATCTCCTTGGAGAACCGCGTGCAGCGCTGGCAGAGGATGCAGCGCTCCCGGTCGAGCAGCACCTGCGTGGAGATGCGGATCGGCTTGGGGAACGTGCGCTTGACGTCGACGAAACGCGACTCGGCGCGGCCGTTGCTCATCGCCTGGTTCTGCAGCGGGCACTCGCCGCCCTTGTCGCAGACCGGGCAGTCGAGCGGGTGGTTGACGAGCAGGAACTCCATCTGGCCCTGCTGCGCCTTGTCGGCGACGGGCGAGGTGGCCTGCGTCTTGACGACCATGCCCTCGGTGAGCTCGATGGCGCACGCCGGCTGGGGCTTGGGCATCGGGCGCATCGACCCGTCCGGCCCGGGGGTGGCGACCTCGACGAGGCACTGGCGGCAGGCGCCGACCGGGTCGAGCAGCGGGTGGTCGCAGAAGCGCGGGATGTGGACGCCGAGCTCCTCGGCGGCGCGGATGATGAGCGTCCCCTTGGGCACGCTCACCTCCACGCCGTCGATCACGGCGCCGACGAGCTGGACCTCGCGCTCGGTCGCGCGCTGGGTGTCCGTGGTGGCGGTCATCGGGCGTCAGCTCCGGCGAAGACGGTGGAGGCGACCGGGTCGAACGGGCAGCCGCCCTCGGTCAGGTGACGGACGTACTCGTCGCGGAAGTACTGGATGCTCGACGTGACAGGCGACGTCGCGCCGTCCCCGAGCGCGCAGAACGACCGGCCCAGGATGTTGTCGCAGTTGTCCAGCAGCGTGTCGAGGTCTGCCTCGCTGCCCTGGCCGGCCTCCAGCCGCCGCAGGGCCTGCTTCATCCAGAAGGTGCCCTCACGGCACGGCGTGCACTTGCCGCACGACTCGTGCGCGTAGAACTCGGTCCAGCGCAACGTCGCTCGCACCACGCAGGTGGTGTCGTCGAAGATCTGCAGGGCGCGCGTGCCGAGCATCGACCCGGCCTTGCCGACCTCCTCGAAGTCGAGCGGGACGTCGAGGTGCTCGGCCGTGAAGATCGGCGTCGAGGACCCCCCGGGCGTCCAGAACTTCAGCTCGTGCCCCTCGCGGACGCCGCCCGCCATGTCGAGCAGCTCGCGCAGGGTGACGCCCAGGGGCGCCTCGTACTGGCCGGGCCGGGTCACGTGCCCCGACAGGGAGAACAGGCCGAACCCGGTCGAGCGCTCGGTGCCCATCGACGCGAACCACTCGGCGCCGTGCCGCACGATCGAGGGCACCGACGCGATCGACTCGACGTTGTTCACCACGGTCGGACGCGCGTACAGGCCCGCCACCGCGGGGAAGGGCGGCTTGAGGCGCGGCTGGCCACGGCGACCCTCGAGCGAGTCGAGCAGCGCGGTCTCCTCGCCGCAGATGTACGCGCCGGCGCCGGCGTGCACGGTGACGTCGAGGTCGAAGCCGCTGCCGAGGACGTCCTTGCCGAGGTACCCCTTGGCGTACGCCTCCTCGACCGCCCGCAGCAGCCGCCGGTAGACGTGCACGATCTCGCCGCGCACGTAGATGAAGGCGTGGTTGCAGCCGATGGCGATCGACGTGATGGCGACACCCTCGACCAGCAGGTGCGGCGAGGCCATCATCAGCGGGGTGTCCTTGCACGTCCCGGGCTCGGACTCGTCGGCGTTGACGACCAGGTACCTCGGCCCGCCGTCGGGCTTGGGCAGGAAGCCCCACTTCATGCCCGTCGGGAAGCCGGCGCCCCCGCGGCCACGCAGGCCGGAGTCCTTGACGAGCTGGACGAGGTCGCCCGGCTGCATGCCGAGCGCGCGGCGCAGCGGCGCGTAGCCGTCGTGCTTCTCGTACGTCTCCAGGGTCCACGAGCGCTCGTCGTCCCAGGTCTGGGACAGCACCGGAGTCAGCTGCGTCGCCACCTCAGGCCTCCTCGTCCGTACGGGTGGGCTCCGTGCCGGTGCCCTCGTCGCCCGGTCCCTGCGTCGTGTCGCCGGAGGGCTTGCCCGCCGGCGCCCCGCCCCGGTCGTCCTCGCCGCGGCTGACCGCGGGAGCGTCGTGCGAGCTCGACGGGCGGTCGCTGGCGGTCGTGGCGCCCGAGGCCGCCGCCGCGGCCCCGTTGCCGCCCGTGCCGCCGGCGGGCACGCCGCGTTCCGGCGTCCACCCCTGGCGGCGCGCGACGACGTTGCCCCGCAGCGTCGCCTCGCCGGCGCCGACGCCCTCGTCGGCGCGCCCGTCGGCGAAGCCCGCGAGCACCCGCGAGATCTCCTTGAAGGAGCAGACCTTCGCGGCGCCTCGGGTGGGCGCGACGTCCTCGCCGGAGCGCAGGCGGTCGACGACGTCGCGGGCGGACGACGGGGTCTGGTTGTCGAAGAACTCCCAGTTGACCATGACGACCGGCGCGTAGTCGCACGCCGCGTTGCACTCCACCCGCTCGAGGGTGATCGTGCCGTCGTCCGTCGTCTCGTCGTGCCCGATGCCGAGGTGCTCCGACAGCGACTCGTAGATGGCGTCGCCGCCCATCACGGCGCACAGCGTGTTGGTGCACACGCCGACCGTGTACTCACCGTTGGGCCGGCGCTTGTACTGCGTGTAGAACGTGGACACCGCGGCGACCTCCGCCGTGGTCAGCCCCAGCAGCTCGGCGCACAGGGCGATGCCGTGCGGGCTGACGTAGCCCTCCTCCGACTGCACGAGGTGCAGCATCGGCAGCAGGGCGGACCGCTGCTGCGGGTACCGCGCCATGACCTGCCGCATGTCGGCCTCGAGCCGCTCGCGCGTGGAGACGTCGTAGGACATCAGCGGTCGACACCACCCATCACCGGGTCGATGGAGGCGACGGCGACGATGACGTCGGCGAGCTGGCCGCCCTCGCACATCGCCGCCAGCGCCTGCAGGTTGTTGAAGGACGGGTCACGGAAGTGGGCGCGGTAGGGCCGCGTGCCGCCGTCGCTCACCAGGTGCACGCCCAGCTCGCCCTTGGCCGACTCGACGGCCTGGTAGACCTGCCCGGCGGGTACGCGGAAGCCCTCGGTGACGAGCTTGAAGTGGTGGATGAGCGCCTCCATCGAGGTGCTCATGATCTGGCGGATGTGGTCGAGGCTGTTGCCCATGCCGTCGCCGCCGATCGCCAGCTGCGCCGGCCACGCGACCTTCTTGTCGGCGACCATCACCGGCCCGGGCGACATGCGCTGCAGCCGGTCGGCGCACTGCTCGACGATGCGCAGCGACTCCATCATCTCCGCCATCCGGATCCGGAAGCGGCCGTAGGAGTCGCACGTGTCCCAGGTGACCACGTCGAAGTCGTAGGTCTCGTAGCCGATGTAGGGCTGCGACTTGCGCAGGTCGTGGGGGTAGCCGGTGGCGCGCAGGATGGGCCCGGTGACCCCGAGGGCGATGCAGCC
The DNA here is from genome assembly GCA_046566185.1 of Actinomycetes bacterium. Lineage (GTDB taxonomy): Bacteria > Actinomycetota > Actinomycetes > Actinomycetales > SCSIO-59966 > SCSIO-59966. The sequence goes on from JBKHXE010000173.1 coordinate 7,216, forward strand.
GGCGAGGTCGAGGTAGCCGACGTCGACCATGCGCGCCTTGAGGACGGGGTTCTCCAGGGTCAGCTTCTCCAGCGCCCGGACGCCGCGGCTGATCTCGGTGATCGCGGCCCGCACGCTGTCGAGCGCGCCCGGCGGGATGTCCTGGGCGAGACCGCCCGGGCGGATGTAGGCGTTGTTCATCCGCAGGCCGGTGATGAGCTCGATGACCTTGAGCACGTGCTCGCGGGCGCCGAACCCCTCGGTCATCACGGTGGTGGCGCCGAGCTCCATGCCGCCGGTCGCCACGGCCACCAGGTGCGAGGAGACACGGGTCAGCTCCTGCATCATCACGCGGATGACCTGGGCGCGCTCGGGGACCTCGTCCTCGATGCCGAGCAGCCGCTCGACGGCCAGGCAGTACGCCAGCTCCTGGTGCATCGGCGTGAGGTAGTCCATGCGGGTGCAGAACGTGACGCCCTGCGTCCACGTCCGGTACTCCATGTTCTTCTCGATGCCGGTGTGCAGGTACCCGATGCCGCACCGCGCCTCGGTGACGGTCTCGCCGTCGATCTCGAGGATGAGCCGGAGCACCCCGTGCGTGGACGGGTGCTGGGGCCCCATGTTGACGACGATGCGCTCCTCGGAGAGCGCGGCCGCCTCCTCGACGAAGGCGCCCCAGTCGCCGCCCTCGACCGTGAACGCCGGGCCGCCACCCTGCGCCGCGTCGGCGAACGGGTCGGTGCCGTACGGGTCGCGCGCCGTCGTCGGCGAGCCGGTGCCTGGCTGGGCGGTCATCGGTACGACCTCCGGGTGTCCGGCGGGGGGATCGTGGCGCCCTTGTACTCCACGGGCACCCCACCGAGCGGGTAGTCCTTGCGCTGCGGGTGGCCGGGCCAGTCGTCCGGCATCTGGATGCGGGTCAGGGCGGGGTGGCCGTCGAAGACGATGCCGAAGAAGTCCCAGGCCTCCCGCTCGTGCCAGTCGTTGCCGGGCCAGACCGGCACGACGGAGGGGACGTGCGGGTCGTCGTCCGGGCAGACGACCTCGAGCCGCATCCTCCGGTTGTGCGTGAACGACAGCAGCGGGTACACCGCGTGCAGCTCGCGCCCGGCGTCCTCGGGGTAGTGGACGCCGCTGACGCCCATGCAGGCCTCGAAGCGCAGGTCGGGATCGTCACGCAGCGCGCGGGCGACGGCGAGCAGGTGCTCGCGGCGCACGAACAGCGTCAGCTCGCCGCGGTCGACGACGACCTTCTCGATCGCCGCGTCCCAGCCCGGGCCGCCGTCGGCCCCGAGCACCTCGGCGAGCACGTCGGCCGCCTCGTCGTACCAGCCGCCGTAGGGCCGAGGCGTGGCACCGGGCATCGCGACGGTGCGGACGAGACCTCCGTAGCCCGAGGTGTCGCCCGGGCCCGAGACGCCGAACATCCCGCGCCGCACGCTGACGACCTCGGCGGTCGGGCCGGTGGCCGCCGGCAGGTTGTCGGACGCCGCCTCGGCGGCCGCGCGGGCCGGCGTCCGGTCCGCGCCCCCGGGTACCTCGTGCGTCGAGTCGCTCACCGGAGCAGCCCCTTCATCTGCGAGGTCGGCGTGGCCGCGAGCGCCGCCTGCTCGGCGGCGCGGGCGGCCTCCACCCGGTTCACCCCGAGCGGCGTGTCCTGGATCTGCTGGTGCAGCTCGAGGATCGCGTGCAGCAGCATCTCGGGCCGCGGCGGGCAGCCGGGGAGGTAGACGTCCACCGGCACGACGTGGTCGACGCCCTGGACGATCGCGTAGTTGTTGAACATGCCGCCCGACGACGAGCACACGCCCATCGCGATGACCCACTTCGGCTCGGCCATCTGGTCGTAGATCTGCCGCAGCACCGGCGCCATCTTCTGGCTCACCCGGCCGGCGACGATCATCAGGTCCGCCTGCCGCGGGGTGGCACTGAACCGCTCCATGCCGAATCGGGCGATGTCGAACTTCGGGCCCCCGACGGCCATCATCTCGATGGCGCAGCAGGCGAGGCCGAACGTCGCGGGCCACACGGACGACTTGCGCATGTAGCCGACCAGCTGCTCGACGGTCGACAGCACGAAGCCGCTCGGCAGCTTCTCCTCGATCCCCATCAGCTCTCTCCTGTCAGTCCCACTCGAGCGCGCCCCGGCGCCACTCGTACGCGAACGGCACGGTGATGAGCACGAGGAACGCCATCATCGCGACGAGCCCGAACAGGGCGAGCTCGCGGAAGGCGATCGCCCACGGCACGAGGAAGACCACCTCGATGTCGAAGACGATGAAGGTCATCGCGACGAGGTAGTACTTCACCGGGAAGCGGCCACCGCCGGCGGCCTGCGGGGTCGGCTCGATGCCGCACTCGTAGGCGTCGAGCTTGGCCCGGTTGTACCGCTTGGGCCCCGCGAGGGCGTTGGCGGTCAGCGAGAACACGACGAAGCCCGCCGAGAGGGCGAGCATCGCGAGGATCGGGATGTACGGGTTCATGGTCAGCCTTTCCCGTCTCGCTCGTGTCGTGGGGCACCGGCTCCCGCCGAAACGGCGCCCATCCTAGGGGTGCGTCCACCGGTCACCGACACGGCCCGACCGGGGCCGCTCATGCGGCCGGCGCCAGCTTCGTCAGGCCGTTGATGACGCGGTCGAGCGCGTCACCGCCACGCGGCTCGGTGAGGTTGGCGAGCAGCTTGAGGGTGAACCTCATCAGCAGCGGCCGGGGCAGCCCGTAGCGCGTCGCCACCTTCATCACGTGCGGGTTGCCGATGAGGTGCACGAAGGCGCGGCCGAGCGTGTAGTAGCCGCCGAGCGCGTCCTTCATCACCTGCGGGTAGGCCTGCAGGGCGCGCTCCCGCGCCGCGTCGTCCGTGCGGGCCAGCGCCTGCGTCACGACGTCCGCCGCCAGGCGCGCCGACTCCATCGCGTAGGCGATGCCCTCGCCGTTGAAGGGGTTGACCATGCCGCCGGCGTCGCCGAGCAGCAGGACGCCGTCGCGGTAGTGCGGCGTCCGGTTGAAGCCCATCGGCAGCGCGGCTCCCCGGATCGGGCCGACCTGGTTCTCCTCGGTGTAGCCCCACTCGGGCGGCATCGTGGCCACCCAGCGCTGCAGCAGCTCCTTGTAGTCGACCGTGCCGAACGCGGAGGAGGAGTTGAGGATGCCGAGCCCGACGTTGCTCGTGCCGTCCCCGACGCCGAAGACCCACCCGTAGCCCGGCAGCAGGTGGGAGCGCTGCGGCTCGCCGTCCCACAGCTCCAGCCAGCTCTCCAGCCAGTCGTCGTCGTGCCGCGGGCTGCGGAAGTAGGTCCGCACCGCCACCCCCATCGGGCGGTCGTCCCGCTTCTGCAGCCCGAGGGCGAGGGCCAGGCGGGCGGAGTTGCCGTCGGCCGCGAGGACGACGGGGGCCCGGTAGGTCACCTCGTCACCGGCTCGCCGGCCGTCGCCGTCCACCGGACGCGCGGTGACGCCCACGACCCGGCCGGTGCGCTCGTCGCGGACCGGGCCGGTGACGTTGGTGCGCTCGAGGAGCTTGGCCCCCGAGGCGACCGCGTGCCGGGCCAGGGTGTCGTCGAAGTCCAGGCGCGGGCGCACCAGGCCGTGGTCGGGGAACGCGGACAGGTCCGGCCACGGCAGCTGGAGCCGCATGCCGCCGCCGATGATCCGCAGCCCGTGGTTGCGGATCCAGCCGTCCTCCTCGCGCGTGGGGACGCCCATCGCCACGAGCTCCTTGACCGCGCGCGGCGTCAGCCCGTCGCCGCAGACCTTCTCGCGGGGGAAGGACGTCTTCTCCAGCAGCAGGACGTCGTGCCCGGCGCGGGCCAGGTAGTGGGCCGCGGTCGACCCGGCGGGTCCGGCGCCGACGACGATGACGTCGGCCGCGTCGCCGTCCCTGCGCACACCGTCAGTGGTCACGTCGCCCTCGCTCGCCCCTGCTTGTGAACGCCTTCACGAACTCCGCCGTACTCTACGCGCCGCCGCCCGGACGCCGCGCACCGGTTCAGCCCGGTCGACGGGCGCGGTGCAGCGCCACGATGCCGCCGGTGAGGTTGCGCACCTCGACGTGCTCCCAGCCGGCCGAGCGGACGGCGGCGGCGAGCCCTGCCTGGTCGGGCCAGGCCCGGATCGACTCGGCCAGGTAGACGTAGGCGTCGGGGTTGGAGGACACCCGGCGCGCCACCGCCGGCAGGGCGCGCACCAGGTACTCGGTGTACACCGTGCGGAAGGGCGCCCACGTGGGGTGGGAGAACTCGCAGACGACCAGCCGGCCCCCCGGCCGCGTCACCCGCAGCATCTCGCGGAGGGCGGCGGCGGGGTCGACGACGTTGCGCAGGCCGAACGAGATGGTCACGGCGTCGAACGCGGCGTCCGCGTAGGGCAGTCGCGTGGCGTCCCCGGCCACGAACGACAGGTCGGGCCGGCGCCGGCTGCCGACCCGCAGCATGCCGAGTGAGAAGTCGCAGGCCACGGTGCGGGCTCCGCCGTCGGCGAACGGCTCGCTGGAGGTGCCGGTTCCGGCGGCCAGGTCGAGCACCCGCTCGCCCGGGCGGGCGTCGACCGCGCGGACGACGGCCCGCCGCCACAGCCGGTCCTGGCCGAGCGAGAGGACGTCGTTGGTGAGGTCGTAGCGGTCCGCCACGTCGTCGAACATCGCCGCCACCTCGTGCGGCTGCTTGTGCAGGTCGGCGCGGCTCACGACGCCAGAGGGTACGCACCGCCGGTGGGGCGGCGTCCCGGCGGGCCGCCTACGATCCTGCGCGATGAGCGTCGCCCCGACCCCGGCCCCGGCCGCCGCCCTCGTGGCGCGCACGGTCCGGCTCGACGTCGCCGGCGACCTGCTCTCCTACCTGCCCGGTCCCGCGACCGAGCGGCCCCTGGCGTGGGTGCACCGCGGCGAGGGGCTGGTGGCGTGGGGTGAGGCCGTGCGCGTCGAGGTCTCCGGGCCGGGCCGTTTCGCCGACGCCCAGGCCGCGTGGCAGCAGGTGGCCGCGACCGCCGTGGTGCGTGACGACGTCCGGCTGCCGGGCACGGGCCCGGTCGCGCTGGTCTCGTTCTCGTTCGCCGACGACTCACCGGCCGGCGGCGTCCTCGTCGTCCCCCGGGTCGTCGTGGGCCGCCGCGGGTCGACGACCTGGGTGACGACGATCTCCAGCCAGGGCTCCCTGCCGCCGGCCGGCGCGCCCCAGCCGACCGAGCCGCCGCGACCGCCGGGCCTGGTGCGGTTCGCGGACGGCGCGCGGTCCGGGCCGCAGTGGACGGCGGTCGTGCGGCGGGCCGTCGACCGCATCGCCGGCGGCGAGCTCGACAAGGTGGTGCTGGCGCGCGACCTCGAGGCGCAGGCCGACGACCCCGTGGACCCGCGCTGGGTGCTGGGCCGTCTCGCCGAGCGGTACCCGTCGTGCTGGACGTTCGCCGTCGACGGGCTCGTCGGCGCGACCCCGGAGATGCTCGTGCGGGTCGAGCGGGGCCTGGTGACCTCCCGCGTGCTCGCCGGCACCATCCGCCGCACCGGCGACGACGCGCACGACCTCGCCCTGGCCGGCTCGCTGGCCCGTTCCAGCAAGGACCTCGAGGAGCACGAGTACGCCGTCCGCTCGGTGGTCGAGGCGCTGAGCCCGCACTGCTCGAGCACGAGCGCCCCCGAGTCGCCGTTCGTGCTGCACCTGCCCAACGTCATGCACCTGGCCACCGACGTCGCCGGGGTGCTGGCCGACGGCCACCGCTCGGTGCTGCAGCTCGGCGCCGCGCTGCACCCCACCGCGGCCGTGTGCGGCACCCCGACCCCCGCGGCGGCCCGCGTCATCGCCGAGCTGGAGGGCATGGACCGCGACCGCTACGCCGGCCCGGTCGGCTGGGTGGACGCGGCCGGCGACGGCGAGCTCGGCATCGCGCTGCGCTGCGGGCGCCTCGACGCGGCCGACCCGACCCGGCTCCGCCTGTTCGCCGGCTGCGGGGTCGTGGCGGGGTCGGACCCCGAGGCCGAGCTCGCCGAGAGCGACGCCAAGCTGGTGCCGATGCGCGACGCGGTGAGCGGCGCCTGAGGCACGCCTCAGGCGTAGTGGCGCAGGAAGACCTGCGCGTAGGCGGTGGCCCAGTCGGGGTCCGCGGAGTGGTCGCGAGCGGCCTGCACGAGCAGCGCGGTCACCTCGCTGCGCACCGGCGCCCGGCCCAGGACGTCGGCGAGCTCGGAGTGGTGCACGAGCCAGTGGGCGTAGAACGACGCCCAGTCCGGGTCCTCGCCGTCCGTGAGCCGGTAGTAGCGGTGGTGCAGGTCCGCCACCTCCCGCAGCAGGCCGGCCAGCGTCTCGTCCCGCGAGGTCACCACGACCACCCGCGCGAGGCGAGCTCGACCTCTTCGCGCAGACGCTCGCTCTCCCCCCGTCTGCGCTGCGGGTCCAGCGGGACGCCCGCCAGCAGGCAGGCCTCCTCGAGCAGGTCGTCGTAGGCGGCGCGGGTCGCCTTGAGGCGCTGGGCCTTGGCGTACACCAGGGCGTCCTCCTCGAGGGCGCGCACCTGGCGGGCGACGACGGTCAGGCGCATCTGGAGCCGCAGCGCCTCGAAGGGGTCCGGCGGCGCCGGCTGACCGTGACGGAGCCGGCGGGCGAGCACCTCCAGGCGGCCGGCCACCACCTCCAGCACCACCGCGAGGTCCATCGCCCTGTCGCCTCCACGTCGAGACGCCCCAAGGCTAGGTCGGGCCGGCGCCCGCGGCCACCGTCGCGGCCCTGCGGATCCGGTCGTGCAGCGCCCGCAGGCCCGAGCGGTCGGCCCGTACCTCGACGACCGAGCGCCCCGGCGGTGGCGCGGCCAGCGCCGCCCGCAGCTCCTCGAGGTCGCGGACCGCCCGGTAGTCGACGCCCAGCCCGCGGCTCAGGGCCGCCAGGTCCGCGCCGTGCGGCGTGGCGAAGACCCGCTCCACCACCGACGCGAACCGCGGCTCGCCGTGCTCGAGCAACCCGAAGATCGCGCCGCCGTCGTCGTTGAGGACGACGACCTGCAGGGACGGCTCCGGCTCCCCCGGGCCGAGCACGAGGCCTCCGACGTCGTGCAGGAACGCGAGGTCCCCGACGAGCGCGCGCACGACGGCGCGGCTGGCGAGCGCGACCCCGGAGGCCGTGGACAGCGTGCCGTCGATCCCCGACAGCCCACGGTTGGCGACCACCCGGCGCGCGGCCGGCCACGGACGGGCGGCCAGGTCGAGGTCCCGGACGGCGTTGGACGCCGCGGCGACGAGCACGTCGTCGGCGGCGGTGGCGGCCGCGACCTCGCGCGCGACGAGCGGCCCGACGAGCCGGTCCCCGAGCACGTCGTCCACGGCCGCGGCGGCCGCGGCGCCCGCCGTCCGCCAGGCGTCCAGCCACTCGCCGTCGCCGTGCTCGGCGGCCGTGACGCCACCCACGACGCGGCGCGTGGTCCGCGCCGGCCCGGGGTCGTCCGGGTGGCGCACCACCTGCACGACGTCCACGTCGGGGCGGCCGAGCAGGCGGGTCACCGGCCGCGACAGCGTGGGCCGCCCGAGGACGACGACTCGCTCGACGCGGCCGCCCAGCGCCTCGACGTCCAGCAGCAGCCGGTAGGGCCCGACGGCGTTCGGCCCCCAGCGGGCTCCCGACGACGGCTCGGCCAGCAGCGGCCACCCGGCCCGCTCGGCGAGCTCGCGCGCCTCGTCCCCGGCGCCGGCTCCCGCGACGACGACGGTCCGCGGTCCCTGCTCGAGCGTCTGCCACGACTGCGCCGGCGAGGACGGCGCGTCGACCGCGACCGGCGGGTCCCACGCCGGCGGCGGGTCGTCGTCCGGCACGAGGGGATCGTCGAACGCGACGTCGAGGTGCGCCGGGCCGGGGCGGGCGCCGAGGGGGCAGCCGCGGCTCGCCGCGACCGCGGCCCGGACGGCGTCGGCCCAGCGGCCCGGGTCGTCGCCGTCGGCGGGGGCGGGCAGGTCGGCGGCGAACCGCGGCGCGGCGCCGAACAGGCCGGCCTGCAGCGCCGTCGTCTGGTTGGCCCAGGTGCCGCGCAGGCCGTGGGGGCGGTCGGCGGTGAGCACGAGCAGCGGCACCCCGGCCTCGTGGGCCTCCAGGACGGCGGGGTGCAGGTTGGCGACCGCCGTGCCCGACGTCGTCACCACCGCGGCGGGGCCGGCGGCACCGATGCCGAGGCCGAGCGCGGTAAAGGCGGCGGCCCGCTCGTCGATCCGCACGTGCAGCCGCAGCACCCCGGCGGCGTCGGCGGCGGCGAGCGCGTAGGCCAGCGGTGCCGAGCGCGACCCGGGGCACAGCACCACGTCGGTGACCGCGGCGCCCACCAGGGCGCGCACGAGGGCCCGCGCCGCGGCCGTCGAGGGGTTCACGCGGGCGATCCTCCCCCGGTCAGCAGGGCGTGGCAGCGGGCGACCCGGTCCAGCCACCACTCGCGCCGCGCGGGCGGGGCGGCGAGGCGGTCGAGCCGCTCGTCGTCCGGCGCGACGCGGCCGACCGGCAGCCGGCCGCCGCGCGCCGGGCCGGGCCGGGTCGCGACGTCGTCCGCGAGCAGCCCGCCGGTGGCCAGCCCGCAGGCGAACGGCAGCTCCTCGAGCGCCGCGGCTGCGGCGAGCCCGGCGGCGATGCCGACCGCGGAGTCCAGGGCGCTGGAGACGACGACCGGCAGCCCGTGCTCCCGTCGCAGCACCTCGGCGACCTCGACGGTGCGCCGCACGCCGCCGAGCGGCGCCACCTTGACGACCGCCACGTCGGCCGCGCCGGCCGCGGCCACCGCGAACGGGTCGCCGGCCTTGCGGATGCTCTCGTCGGCCGCGACCGGCACGTCGACGCCGGCGCGGGCGAGCCGGGCGCGCAGCTCGGCCAGCTCGGGCACGCTGCGGCACGGCTGCTCGGCGTACTCGAGGTCGTGCCGGGCGAGGGCGGTCAGCGCCGCGACGGCGTCGTCGACGGACCACGCGCCGTTGGCGTCCGCCCGGACCCGCCCCGACGGGCCGAGCAGGCGACGGACCTCCGCGACCCGCGCGACGTCGTCCGCGAGGCCCTGGCCGGGCTCGGCGACCTTGACCTTCGCGGTGCGGCACCCGTCGAAGCGCGCCAGCACGCCGGCGACCTGGTCGGGCCGGACGGCGGGCACGGTGGCGTTGACCGGCACGTGATCGCGCCGCGGAGTCGGCCACGCCGACCACGCGCTGTCGATCGCGCTCGCCAGCCAGGCCTGCGCCTCGGCGTCCTCGTACTCGACGAACGGCGAGAACTCGCCCCAGCCGCCCGGGCCGACCAGCAGCACCGCCTCGCGGACGTCGACGCCGCGGAACCGCAACCGCATCGGCAGGCGGACGACGTGGCTGCCCTCCAGCACCGCCTCCAGCGGCGGCGTCGTCACCGGACCCCGATCTGGCGCAGGCCGTCGAGCCGGTTCATCACCGGGGTGGCGAGCACACCGTGGACGACGATCGACAGGAGCACGGCGAGCGCGACCGCGGACCACACCTGGCGGCCCTGCTCGAAGCCGGCCTGCGCCGTCCCGTACGCGAGGTAGTACAGGCTGCCGATGCCGCGGACGCCGAAGAAGGCGACCACGCGGGTCTCGCGGGGGCCGAGCCCGGTGCGCCCGAGCGGCAGGCCGCGCCACAGGCTGAAGCCGGCGGTGGCCGGCCGCAGGACGACGACCGCGAGCACCGCGACGACGACACCGCCCCACGTCAGGTCGGCGAGCAGGCCCCAGGTGAGGGACGCCCCGAACAGCAGCAGGAGCAGGAGGGTCAGCAGGTGCTCGAGCTGGCTGATGAACTCGTGCATCGACTCGTGGTAGGCGTGGCGCCGCTCGTAGGAGCGCAGCGCCAGGGCCGCGGTGAACACGGCGAGGAACCCGTAGCCGCCGACGACCTCGGTGAGCCCGTAGACCGCGAACGTGGCCGCGAGCGCGAGCATCGGCTCGCCGGTCTCGGCGAGCCGCAGCGCGCGCATGTGCGACCGGAACGCCATCCGTGCGAGCACCCAGCCGAGCGTCCAGCCGAGCAGCGCGCCGACGACGACCTTGCCGACCAGCTCCCACGACACCCAGCGCAGCAGCCCGGCCTCCCCGGAGGCGAGGAACACCGCGGCGTAGACGAACGGGAACGCCAGCCCGTCGTTGAGGCCGGCCTCGCTGGTGAGCGCGAAGCGGGTCTCGTCGTGCTCGTCGACCTCGTCCTTCTCGTCGCCGGCGTCGACGGACTCGTCCCGGCCGCCGGACGACGTCCCTCGCCGCGGGCCCTCGACCTGGACGTCGCCGGCGAGCACCGGGTCGGTCGGCGCCAGGACCGCGCCGAGCAGCAGCGCGGCTGCCGGCGCGAGACCCATCACCCACCAGCCGAGCAGGGCCGCGAGCGCGATGAACAGCGGCATGCCGATGGCGAGCAGCCGCCACGTGGACGCCCAGCCGCGCAGGCTCAGGGGCCGGTCGATGGCCAGCCCGACGCCCATCAGCGCGACGATGACGCCGAGCTCGGTGAGGCGCTCGGCGAGGAGCGGCTCGTCGACCGGCGAGATCGGGTTGCCGCCCGGCAGCGGCAGCAGGCCGACCAGCACGCCGACGCCGACGAACGCCATCGGCACCGAGACGGCGCGCTCGGAGATGAACCCGGGCAGGACGGCGGCGAGCAGCAGGGCGAGTCCGCCCAGCAGGTAGAGGGCGTCACCGGGCAGCTCCACGCCGGGGAGCGTACGGCCGCGGGGTGGCCGGGGCGCGCTGTCTATCCTCGCCGCCGTGACCCAGCGAGCCGTGTCCGAGACGTTCGACCCGCAGGCGTGGCGGGAGGTCGACGGCTTCGACGACCTCACCGACGTCACCTACCACCGGCACGTCTCGGGCGGCCGCGACGCCGGCACGGTTCGCGTCGCGTTCGACCGGCCGGAGGTGCGCAACGCGTTCCGGCCGCACACCGTCGACGAGCTCTACCGGGTGCTCGACCACGCCCGGATGACCCCGGACGTCGGCTGCGTGCTGCTCACCGGCAACGGGCCGAGCCCGAAGGACGGCGGCTGGGCGTTCTGCTCCGGCGGCGACCAGCGCATCCGCGGCCGCTCGGGGTACCAGTACGCCAGCGGCGAGACCGCCGAGACGGTGGACGCCGCCCGCGCGGGCCGGCTGCACATCCTGGAGGTGCAGCGCCTGATCCGCACCATGCCGAAGGTCGTCGTCGCGGTCGTCACCGGCTGGGCCGCCGGCGGCGGGCACAGCCTGCACGTCGTCTGCGACCTGACGATCGCGAGCCGCGAGCACGCCCGCTTCAAGCAGACCGACGCCGACGTCGGCTCCTTCGACGGCGGCTACGGCTCCGCCTACCTCGCCCGGATGGTCGGGCAGAAGCGCGCCCGCGAGATCTTCTTCCTCGGCCGCGCCTACTC
>JBKHXE010000174.1:0-19055 GCA_046566185.1 Actinomycetes bacterium
AGGGCTACACGACTCGGCCGAGCAGGCGCCGCACCTCGGCCGTCGTCGCGGCGACGTCCCCGCGGTGGAGCACCGCCGCCATCCCGACCGCCTGCGCCCCCTCGACGTTCCACGGCAGGTCGTCGACCATCACGCACTCCTGCGGCGGCACGCCGAGCAGGTCGGCGGTGTGCGTGAAGATCCGGGCCTCCGGCTTGCGCATCCCCACCTCACCGGAGATGACGACGGCGTCGAACATCTCGTCCCAGCCGGTGCGGTCGTAGGTGTTGCCCCACGAGTTCGACAGCAGGGCGGTCGGGACGCCGGCGGCGCGGGCCCGGCGCACGAGGTCGAGCATCGCGGGCTCGGGCTCCTCCAGCCCGGCGAGCATCCGCTGCAGCAGACCGGTGGCCGACACGGCGGAGCCCCGCAGGTGCAGCTCGTCGGCGAGCAGCCGCTCGAACTCCTCCGGCTGCATCTCGCCGCGCTCGAGCGCGTGCACCGGCGCGGCGGCCGGGCCGGCCCCGGCCTCACCCTCCTCGAGCTCGCGCCAGGCGCGCAGCACGTCCAGGTAGTGCTCGACGTCGACGCCGTCGGACTCGGCCCACGCGGCCATCGCGCCGTCCAGGGGGACGGTGAGGACGCCACCCCAGTCGACCAGCAGCGCACGGTGGTGGGTCACCGGACCAGTCTCGCCGATCGTCGTCCGCGCCGTGCGCGCGGTCGCTCCCGACCGGCCAGCTCGGCCGCGAGTGCCGCGATCGCCAGCCGGGCAGGCGAGGACGGCGCGTGCTCCGTGAGGGTGCGGCCGGCCAGCAGGGCGGCGTCGCAGGCGGGCCGGTCGTCCGGGACGACGACCAGGTCGCGGACGCCGGCGTACCGGGTGAGGGCCTCGGTGACCTGGCGCCGCGGGTCGGCGCCGACCGCGGAGGACCGCAGCCGGGTGACCACGACCCGCGGCGACGCCGACGGCACCGCCTCCGCGAGCTCCTGGAGCCCGCGGACCAGTCGCTGCAGGCCCACCGGGTCGGCGACCCCGACGGCGAGCACGGTGTCGGCCGCCTCCAGGGCGGCCAGCGTCGCGGCGTTGCGCCGCGGCGCCGCCGTGTCGAACGAGATCTCCTCGTCGCGCTCGAGCACCGCACCGGCGTCGACGACGACCCAGCGCGCCAGGCCCCGCGCCGTGCGCAGCACCTCCTCCAGCGCGCCGCCGCCGACCTCCGGCCACCGGGCCGAGCGCGGGATGCCGGTGAGGACGCGCAGCCGCTCGGTCACGACGGGCGCGACCCGCGCCAGCGCGACGACGTCCAGCGTGCCGGCCGACGCCGACCGGCAGGCCGCCGCCACCCCGGGCGCCTCGTCGAGCAGACCCAGCACCTGCGCGACGGACGCCGCGTAGGTGTCCGCGTCGACGAGCAGGACCTCCTCGCCCCCGGCGGCGAGCTCGGCCGCGAGCGTGACGGCGACGGTCGTCCGCCCGGGCGCTCCGACCGGACCCCACACGGTGACGACGCGACCAGCGGGCTCGTCTCCGGCCCCACCGCCGGTCTCGTGGTCCGCGGCCGCGGCGGTCGGCAGCGCCGCGGCCGGGTCGGCGACCGAGCGCCGGGCGCCGGCCGCGCGGCGCCCCGGGTCGTTCTCCACGTCCCGGACGGCGCTCTCGACGAGCGCCGCGACGTCCCCCGCCGGCGCGTCGGCCGGGGCGACGTGGGCGACGCCGAGCTGCCGCAGCCGGCGCTCGGACGGCGTCGCGCCCGCGCCGTCGGCGCGTTCGGCGGGGTCCCACAGCCCGACCACCGCGACCCCGGCGGCGGCGAGGCGGTCGATCGCGGCCCGGTCGAGGCGCCGCAGGTCGGACGAGAGCAGCACGGCCCGCGCCTGGCCGGCGGCCGCGGCGGAGAGCAGGTCGACGAGGTCGGCGCAGCGCCGGACGACGACGATGCCGGTGCCGCGTTCGAGCCCGGTGACGAGAGGCGCCTCCCACGCGCCGGTGACGGCGGTCAGGACGGTGAGCGGCATCGGGCTCACCCCCGGCCGGGCGTCGAGCCGGGCACCAGCACGAGCGCGATCTCGGCGTCCGCGGCCAGGGCCCGCAGGGCGCGCCGCAGCTCCTCCTCCGCGAGCAGCACCTGCACGGTGGTCGCCCCGCCGGCGCCGAGGGCGCCGCCGCCGCTCGTCACCTCGGCGACCTGCGCCGCCGACGCCAGCTGCTCCGGCTCGGTGAACGCACCTGCGCGCTCCGGGTCCGGCTCGGACACCCAGACGTCGACGAGGGCGCCGCGCACGAGGCCGTCCGGCGCCGGCCCGGCGAGCGGGACGCCGACCGGTCGGCGCTCGAGCTCCGCGGCGTCGCCGAGCGCGGCGCGGGGCACCAGCTCGCCCGGGCCCACCGCCCGCAGCGCGACGGCGCCCTCGGGGACCCCCTCCTCCGCGGTGACGTAGTGCCCCGCGGTCCCGTCGAGGCGCACGTCCACCACGGCCAGGTCGTCGGCGTCCACGCGGTCGCCCGGGACGATGGCCGCGGACGCCGCCAGGACGGGCACCGTGTCGTCGGCCGACGCCACGACCCGGCTGCCGACGACCACCGACGCCAGCACGAGCAGCACACCGACGAGCAGCCGCGGGTCGCGCCACGACGGTCGGCGCAGCCGCTGGGCCGCGGGTGCAGGTGGCTGGCTCACGATTCCCCCGTGGTGCTCGTCGGTGCATGGTGGCTCGCGACGGTGGTCCGGTCCGTCCGGGTCGTCCTGGGTCATCCTGCCCGGTCGCCGCCCGGCGGCGCACCGCCCGTCCACAGCCCGTGGATCACTCGTCGGCCGCACCTGCCCTGCGTGCCAGACTGAGGCCGCCGAAGCGAAGGAGGTGCTCGGGTGCCGCCGCGGTTCCTGCCGCTCACCGAGGTCGCGGAGATCCTCAACGTCTCCGCCGCCCAGGCCTACGCCCTCGTCCGCAGCGGCGAGCTGCCGGCGATCAAGGTCGGCGGCCGGGGGCAGTGGCGCGTCGAGACGACCGAGCTCGAGTCGTACATCCAGCGCAAGTACGCCGAGACGCGCGCCATGGTGACGGCCCGGCCGTCCGGCGACGACCAGCAGTCGGACGCCGACCCGCACTGACCGCGCCCGGTCACCCGAGCGCTCCCCGGACGACGCGCAGCGCCACGAAGGGCACCGTGATCACCGAGCGCACCGCGCCGGCACGGCGCACCTCCCCGACGGGGTGCGCCGCGACGTCCACGTGGTCGGCCCCGACGCGGTCGATCGTGCCGCTCACCTCGCCTCCGGCCGTCAGGAGCCGGACGCCTGCCCGGTCGCGCGCGAGTGCCCTCAGGGCCGACGCCAGCCCGAGCCGCCGCAGCACCTGACCGGGCGGCGGCGCGACCGCACGTCCGAGCCCGTCCACCCAGGCCACCGCGTGCAGCGGGACCAGCGCCGGACCGGCCTCGGTCGCCAGCGACACCCACTCGACCGCGACGTCGGAGCACACCCCGCTCACCCGCTGCCCCCCGTCCAGCGCCAGGCCCAGACGGTGTCCCCGCGCGGCCCGCAGCCGGTCGGCGAGCGCCGTGCGGGCCCAGGCGGCCCGGGTGCGCTCGGCGACCTCGGCGTCGCGCTCGGCGTCCTCACCGGCCCCGAGCTGGGCCTCGAGGTCGGCGAACAGCGACTCCCACCGCACGACGCGCACGGTAGCCCGCGGGCGGCCGCAGGGCGTCGCCGACTGTCCACAGGCCTGGACCGCGACGCAGGCCGCCGTCTATATCTTGGTGGCATCAAACGGCGGCAAACAGCTGCAAACGCAGAGATGGGGGCGTGGCCTCATGGCGCACCGTGCGGTGGGGGGATGGGTACTCGGCACCGGCGTGGTGGCCGGGGTTGCCGGTGGGTGGCGCGCCGGCGACTGGGGCGCCGCGACCCTGGCCGGGGCCGGGTCGGGTCCGGGTGGCCTGTCGGCGGTCGTCGCGGGGACGGCCGCCCTGGTGGCGGCCGCGCTGACGGGCTGGCTGGTGCTGGGCGTGCTGGTGGCGGCCGTCGACGAGGTGCGGCCGGCCGGACGCCGTGCGGTGCCCGGCGTGGTGGTCCCGGCCCTCACCCGGCGGGTCGTGGCGGCCGTGCTCGGGGCGGGCAGCGCCTGCGCCGCACTGCCGGCGGCCGCCGACCCGCCGCCGCCGGTGGGAGTGGCGGTGGCGGCCGTCGCGGCCGAGTCCGTGGACGTCGACCCCGGCTGGCCGGCGTCCCCGGAGGAGGGCACCCTCCGCGGCCTCGACGTCGACCCCGGCTGGGCGCCCGCCCCGCCGGCACCCGTCGTCCGGACGGTCGCCGCCGACCTCGGCCCCCTCACCCCGGCGGCCCGCGGCCCTGCCGTCACCGAGGACGCCGTCGTCGTCCGGAGGGGCGACACCCTCTGGCACATCGCGGCCCGCGCGCTGCCCGCGGGCGCGACCGACGCCGAGATCGCCGCCGAGTGGCCGCGCTGGTACGACGCCAACCGGGCGCTCATCGGGGCCGACCCGCACCACATCGAGCCCGGGCAGCGGCTCGTCCCGCCGGGGGTGACGTCGTGAGCACGGCGACGCTGCGCCGGCTGCCCGTCCCGGTCAGCGAGCCCTACGCCAGCACGGCCCTGCTGCGGGACCGGTCGACCGGCTCGCGCGCGGCGCAGACCCAGCTGCTGCTCACGTTCGCGGCGACCACCCGCACCGACGGCGAGGACCGGTGGCTGGCACCGCAGCCGACACCCTCCGGCCACCTGCCTGACCCGGGGACCACGGCCCGGGCGCTCGTCCAGGCGGTCGTCGAGGTCCTCGCCGGCACGAGACCGGCGGCCCAGCTGGTGCGCTGGCTGTCGGCCGACGTGTACGCCGCCCTCCAGCGCCGCGCGGCGCTGGCGGCCCGGCTGGCCCGGCCGGCGGCGGCGTCGGGCCCGGCGCGGCGTCCGGTCGTCCGCGCGGTGCGGACGTCGGCACCGGCGGACGGCGTCGTCGAGGCGAGTGCCGTCGTCCTCGACCGCGGTCGGATCCGCGCCGTCGCGGTCCGTCTCGAGGGACTCGACGGACGCTGGCGAGCCACGGCCCTGGAGGTGGGGTGAGCGCTAGGGACGGCGGCGGCCCTTGCGGCCGGCGGCGCGCCGCTCCGCGCGGTTGCCGTCGCCGGTGGCGGCCGTCCGAGGTGTCCCGTCCGGCCCCTCGGCGTGCACCTCGACGCCACCCTCGCCGTCCACCGTGGGCGCGGTGTACTGCAGCTGGGCGGGCCGCTCGGGGCCGACGAGGCCCTTGGCGACGAGCACCGGAGGCGCCTCGCCGCCGTGCACCGGCGCCTCGACGTCCGGAGCCTCGGCCTGAGGCTGCTGCACCTGCACCTCGAGGTTGAACAGGTAGCCGACCGACTCCTCCTTGATGGCCTCGGTCATCGCCTGGAAGAGCTGGTAGCCCTCGCGCTGGTACTCCACGAGCGGGTCGCGCTGGGCCATCGCGCGCAGCGAGATGCCCTCCTGCAGGTAGTCCATCTCGTAGAGGTGCTCACGCCACTTGCGGTCGAGCACCGACAGGACGACCCGGCGCTCGAGCTCGCGCATCGCGGCCTCGCCGACCTGCTCCTCACGCGCCGTGTACGCCACCTGGGCGTCGGAGCGCAGCTCCTCGGCGAGCATCGCGGCGGTGAGCCGGTCGCGGCCGCCGGCCTCGTCGACGACCTCGTCGACGGTCAGCGACACCGGGTACAGCGTCTTGAGCGCCGACCACAGCTGGTCGAGGTCCCACTCCTCGGCGAAGCCCTCGGACGTGGCGGCGGTGACGTAGCCGGTGACGACGTCGTCGATGAAGTGCCGGATCTGCTCGTGCAGGTCCTCGCCCTCGAGCACCCGGCGGCGCTCGGCGTAGATGACCTCGCGCTGGCGGTTGAGGACGTCGTCGTACTTGAGGACGTTCTTGCGGATCTCGAAGTTGCGCGCCTCGACCTGCGACTGCGCGCTCTGGATGGCCCGACTGACCATCTTCGACTCCAGCGGGACGTCGTCCGGGATGCCGGCCCGCGTCAGCAGCGCCTCGGCGGCACCGGAGTTGAACAGCCGCATCAGGTCGTCGGTCAGCGACAGGTAGAAGCGAGACTCGCCCGGGTCGCCCTGCCGGCCGGACCGGCCGCGCAGCTGGTTGTCGATGCGCCGCGACTCGTGCCGCTCGGTGCCCAGCACGTAGAGCCCGCCGAGCTCGGAGACCTCGTCGTGCTCGGCGGCCACCGCCTGGTGGGCCTTCTCGAGGGCCTCGGGCCAGGCGGCCTCGTACTCCTCGGCGTTCTCGGCCGGGTCGAGGCCGCGGGCGGCCAGCTCGGCGACCGCCATGAACTCGGCGTTGCCGCCGAGCATGATGTCGGTGCCGCGGCCCGCCATGTTGGTCGCCACCGTGACGGCGCCCTTGCGGCCCGCCATCGCGACGATCGCCGCCTCACGCTCGTGCTGCTTGGCGTTGAGCACCTCGTGCCGGATGCGCTTCTCGTGCAGCTTCTGCGACAGGTACTCGCTCTTCTCGACGCTCGTCGTGCCGACGAGCACCGGCTGGCCCTTCGCGTGCCGCTCGACGATGTCGTCGACGACGGCCTCGAACTTGGCCACCTCGGTCTTGTAGACCAGGTCCGGCTGGTCCACGCGGATCATCGGCCGGTTGGTGGGGATCGGCACCACCCCGAGGCCGTAGATCTGCTGGAACTCGGCGGCCTCGGTGGTCGCCGTGCCCGTCATGCCGGCGAGCTTGTCGTACATGCGGAAGTAGTTCTGCAGCGTGATCGTGGCGAGCGTCTGGTTCTCCGCCTTGATCTGCACGCCCTCCTTGGCCTCGATGGCCTGGTGCATGCCCTCGTTGTAGCGGCGGCCGGCGAGGATGCGGCCGGTGTGCTCGTCGACGATGAGCACCTCGCCGTCGATGACGACGTAGTCCTTGTCGCGCTTGTAGAGCTCCTTGGCCTTGATGGCGTTGTTGAGGTAGCCGACGTAGGGCGTGTTGACCGCGTCGTACAGGTTGTCGATGCCGAGGTAGTCCTCGACCCGCTCGATGCCGGTCTCCAGCACCCCGACGGTGCGCTTCTTCTCGTCGATCTCGTAGTCCCGGTCGCGCTGCAGCCGCTGGGCGATCTTCGAGAACTCCGCGTACCACTTGCTCGCGTCGCCGGAGGCCGGGCCCGAGATGATCAGCGGCGTCCGGGCCTCGTCGATGAGGATCGAGTCGACCTCGTCGACGATCGCGTAGTGGTGACCGCGCTGCACCAGCTCGGCCGCGTTCCAGGCCATGTTGTCGCGCAGGTAGTCGAAGCCGAACTGCGTGTTGGTGCCGTACGTGATGTCCGCCGCGTACTGCTGGCGCCGCTCGTCGGGCCGCATCCCGTCGAGCACGCAGGACGACGTCAGGCCGAGGAAGCGGTACACGCGGCCCATGAGGTCGCTCTGGTACGAGGCGAGGTAGTCGTTCACCGTGACGACGTGCACCCCCTTGCCGGCGAGCGCGTTGAGGTAGGCGGGCGCGGTGGCCACCAGCGTCTTGCCCTCACCGGTCTTCATCTCGGCGATGTTGCCGAGGTGCAGCGCCGCGCCACCCATCATCTGGACGTCGAAGTGCCGCTGGCCGAGGGAGCGCTTCGCCGCCTCCCGCACGTTGGCGAACGCCTCCGGGAGCAGGTGATCGAGCGGCTCGCCGTCCGCCACGCGCGCCTTGAACCGGTCGGTCTCCTCACGCAGCTCGGCGTCCGAGAGGCGGACGAAGTCCTCCTCCAGGACGTTGACCTGGTCGGCGAGGCCCTGCAGCCGCTTGACGATGCGGCCCTCGCCGGCGCGGAGCAGCTTGTCGAGGATGGCAGGCACGGAGTTCTCCCGGTGGTCTGGTCACGTGTGCGGGCGCACGGCCCGCCGGGTGGGCGGACGGGTGTCATCGTAGACACGAGCGGCACCCGGACCCGGTTCCGCCGCCGGAGGGCTATCGCGTTGCCGACCCGCCCCCCGTGCGCGAGGGTCGGGTCGTGCAGGCGCCGACACTCACCGACGGCCCCGTCACGCTGCGCGCGCACCGGCCGGACGACGTTTCGTTCGTCGTCGAGTACGGCGGCCGGTTCGCAGGCGAGGTCGGTCTTCGCCCCGACGGCCAGGGCGCCGCGCAGCTCGGCTTCGGCCTGGCGCCGTGGGCGCGCGGTCGGGGCCTGATGTCGGCGGCGGTGCGCCTGGCACTCACGTGGGGGTTCGCCGAGGCGGGCCTGACCGTCGTCCACTGGAGGGCCCCCGTCGGCGACTGGGCGTCCCGTCGGGTCGCGTGGGCGTGCGGGTTCCGCATCGAGGGCACGGTGCGCGGCCTGGAGACCCGGCGCGGCGAGCGGCGCGACGCGTGGATCGGGTCGATCCTGCCCGAGGACGAGACGCGCCCCCGCCACCCCTGGCTGGAGGTCCCTCGGCTGGTGGGCGACCGTGTCGTGCTACGCCGGCACGTGGACGGCGACGCGCTGCGCATCGCCGAGGCCTGCGCCCACCCCACGACCCAGCGCTGGCTGCCGGACCTCCCCTCGCCGTACACGGTCGTCGACGCGGCCGAGTACGTCGCCGGGCGCGAGGAGCAGCACGCCTGCGGGGCGGGCCTGTACTGGGCGATCGCCTCGCCGGACGACGACCGCCTGCTCGGCGCCGTGGGGCTGATGGAGCTGGGCGGCGGGTCGCGCAGCGGCGAGATCGGCTACTGGGTGCATCCCGACGCCCGCGGCAAGGGGGTCGCCGCCGCGGCGACCCGGCTCGCCGCGCGGCACGCCCTGCTGCCGGACGACGTCGGGGGGCTCGGCCTCGCCCGCGTCACCCTGCGCGCCGCCGAGCCGAACGTCGCGTCGCGGCGGACGGCCGAGAACGCCGGGTTCACGGCCGTCGGGCGCGACCGCGACGCCGAGCGGCTGCGCGACGGCACGGTCTGCGACTTCGTGCGCTACGACCTGCTCGCCACCGAGCTACGCACCCCTCCGTGATCTTGCACTTCCGGCACCCGTGGACGGACGTGCAAGATCACGGGAGGAGGGCGGGGGCGAGGTCGCCGCGGCCGACGACCTGGACCGCCGAGAGCCCGAGCCAGCCGGCCATCTCTTCCAGGGCCGCGCGCAGCTCCGCTGCGGTGGCGGCCGGAGCGCCGGGCTCGCTCCAGGCCGACTGGACGAGCAGCACCCCCCGGGCCCGGTCGGCCTTGAGGTCGACGCGGGCGACCAGGTGGTCGCCGAGCAGGAACGGCAGCACGTAGTAGCCGTGCACCCGCTGCGCCGCCGGCACGTAGATCTCCAGCCGGTAGCGGAACCCGAACAGTGCCTCGGTCCGGTCGCGGGAGAAGACCAGGGAGTCGAACGGGGACAGCAGGGCACGCGCGTCCACCCGGCGCGGCAGGCGGGCGTCGCGGTGCAGGTAGGCGGGCCGGGCCCAGCCCCGCACGGTGACCGGCAGCAGCTCACCGGCCTCGACGAGCTCGGCCACGGCCCGCCGCGAGTCGTCGGGCTTCAGCCGGAAGTAGTCGCGCAGGTCCGGCTCGGTGGCGACGCCGTGCGCCCGCGCGGCGATCGAGACCAGGCCTCGGACGGCGTCCGCAGGGTCGGGATCGGGGGCGGCCACCACGTGCGCAGGCAGCACCCGCTCGGGCAGGTCGTAGCGGCGCTCGAATTGCGGGGTGCGGGAGTGCGCCGTGAGCTCGCCGGCCCAGAACAGGTGCTCGGCCGCCCGCTTCACGACCGACCAGTTCCAGCCCCAGTCGTCGCGCTGGCGCGGCCGGTCGTGCGCGAGCGCCACCTCGATCTCGCGGGCCGTCATCGCGCCGCGGGCGGTGACCTCCTCGAGCACGGCCTTGACCACCCCGGGGTGCTCGCGCGCGACGCGCACCATGCCGCCCCACGCGTCGGTGGCGTGCCGAGCCATCCGCCAGCGCAGCAGCCGGTGCGTCTCGGGCGGCACGAACGACGCCTCGTGCGCCCAGTACTCGACCAGCCGGCGCGGACGACGTCCGGCGGCGCGGTGCAGCAGCTCGGTGTCGTAGGGCCCGAGCCGGCTGAACACCGGCACGTAGTGGCTGCGCGAGACGACGTTGACCGAGTCGATCTGGATGACGCCGATGCGGTCCACGACCCGCTGCAGGTGCCGCATCGCCGGCGCGCCGCTCGGCCGGCGGTCGGTGAACCCCTGGGCCGCGAGCGCGACGCGCCGCGCCTCGGCGACCGACAGCGTCGTCCGGGAGATGGCCACGACGCGCATGGTGCCAGCCGCCACCGACAGCCGCCCGGAGCCGAGTGTGAGCCTGCGTGCAGACACGCCGGGCGTGTCTGCACGCAGGCTCACACTCGGCGTGTGGGCGGGGCGGCGCGGGTCAGGAGATGTCGAGGATGTTCTCGCGCACCGCGAAGACTACGGCCTCCATCCGCGAGTGCAGCTGCAGCTTCTCGAGGATGTTCCGCACGTGGTTCTTCACCGTGTTCTCGCTGATGAACAGCTCGCGGGCGATGTCGCGGTTGGCCATCCCGCGGCCCATCAGCCGCAGCACCTGCATCTCGCGGTCGGTGAGCTGCGGCACCGGCACCTGCGGACGGTCCTCGGTGCGGCGGCTGAGGTTCGCGAACTCCGCCAGCAGGGCGCTGGCCATCGAGGGGCTGATCAGCGACTGCCCCTCGTGGACGGCGCGGATGCCGTCGGCGATCTGCTCGCCCGGCACGTCCTTGAGCAGGTAGCCGTTGGCGCCGGCACGGACGGCGTTGAACAGGTCGTCCTCGTCGTCGCTGATCGTCAGGATGATGATCTTGGTGGTGGGCGCGACGTCCTTGATCGCGGTACACGCCTCGATGCCCGACCGACGCGGCATCCGCAGGTCCATGAGGACGACGTCCGGCAGCAGCTCCTGCGCCTGCCGCACCGCCTCGGCGCCGTCGCCGGCCTCACCGACGATGTCGATGTCCGGTTCCGCCGACAGCACCATCTCCAGTCCGCGGCGGTACAGCGCGTGGTCGTCGGCGACGAGCACGCGGATCGCGTCAGGCGTGCCGCCCGACGCGCCGCCGTCCGCCGCGGCCGGCGGGCCGTCGTGCGAGCTGTGGCCCACGGTGCTCCTTCCCCTGACGGCGGACCGTCCCGCCGCCGCGACATGCTCTCACCCGGCCGGCGCAGTGTCGCGGTGCCGTGCCGGGCCCGGCCGCGGCGGCGGGTCTGCTCATCCGGTCGCTGTCACGGCTCCCTCTGCGGCCCCGGCGTCCCCGGCGTCGGACTCGTCCCCGAGCCGGATCACCCCGTAGTTCCAGCCACGCCGCCGGTACACCACGCTGGGGCAGCCGTTCGCCTTGTCGACGAACAGGTAGAAGTCGTGGCCGACGAGCTCCATCTGGTAGAGCGCCTCGTCGAGTGTGATCGGGTCGGCGCGGTGCGTCTTCTCGCGGATCACGACGGGCGAGTCGCCGATCGCGCCGAGCGGCGCGCCCGCCTCAGAGTCCTCGGCGGCCGGTGCGGCGGCCGTGCTGTTGCCGTCGAGCTCCGGCGGCGGGATCACGCCGGTGGCCTCGTGCACGGCCGTCGGGGTGCGGCGTCCGTGGTGCACCTTGCGCCGGTCGCGGGCGCGGCGCAGCCGTTCGAGCAGCTTGGCATGGGCGAGGTCGAGTGCCGCGTAGAGGTCGTTCGAACAGGCCTCCGCCCGGATCACCGGTCCCTTGTCCCGGACGGTGAGCTCGACACGCTCGCACTGACTGGCCTGTCGCCGGTTGTGCTCGTGACTGATCTCGACGTCGACGCGGTGCGCCCGGGGAGCGAGCTGCTCGATCTTCGCGAGCTTCTCCTCGACGTGCCGGCGGAAACGGTCCGCGATGTCGGTGTGCCTGGCGGTGACGACGATCTCCACAGTGGGTCCTCCACAGCCTCGGGTACCAGGGATGTGCGTCGACGAGAGGCCGACGCGGTCAGGTCTCTCGGCACCACCCCCCTTCGCTCCCCCGGCCGACTGGCCGCGCCGGCGACCGCGACCGGTCGGACCTGCGCGGCGGCACTCGGGGGGCGAGGCTCGCCATGACCGAACGCTAGTCCACCAGCGCCGTGATCGGCACCCTGGGGAGCGTCCCTCGGGGCACGCGCCGGCGCGTCGCCGCCACCGCCGCGGCGCCGACGACGTCGGCGCCCGCCGCCACCAGCACCCGCCGGGCCTCGGCGAGCGTGGCCCCGGTGGTGACGACGTCGTCGACGAGCAGGCACCGGGTGCCGGGAGGTGGCGCCGCGCGCCGCAGGGCCAGGGCGCCGTGCACGTTGGCGGCCCGGGCCTGAGCGCCGAGGCCCGCCTGGTCGTGCACCCGCCGCGCCTGCCGCAGCAGCCGGGCGCTGCGCGCGTCGGCCCCCGCCTGCCTCAGCAGGCACGCCGTACGCCGCGCCAGCCCGGCGACGACGTCCTCACCGCGCCGCCGCACCGCGCCGGGAGCGGACGGCGCGGGCACCAGCAGGACCGGTCCGGGGGGCCCGGCCACCAGTGCCGCCGCCGCGGCCGAGGCCAGCGCCCGCGCCAACGGACGGGCCAGGTCGTGCCGGCCCTCGTCCTTCCACGCCACGAGGGCGGCCCGCACGCTGCCGGTGTACTCCGCGCAGGCCCAGACCGGCGGGCAGCCGGAGGCCGGCGGGTCGCCCACGCGTACTCCGGGCCCGCCGACGGCGGCCGCGCACACCCGGCAGAGCGGCACGTCGGGCAGCCCGCAGCCCGCGCACTCGACGGGCAGGACGGCGGCCAGCAGCGACGTCCATCCCGCGCGGAGCCCGGAGAGCCTCACCCGGCCATGCTGCCGCGCCCGCGGCGTCGGCGCGGACGGTCTGTGGACGACGGTCAGCCGCCGAAGGCGGGGTCCGTCAGCGGGGTCTCGGACGGCACCTCGATCCACTGCGTGCCCGCCCGCTGCCAGAGCCTGCCGTCGGCGGTGGCCGCCAGGATGCTGCGCTCCCCCGAGCCGGCGGCGAGCGCGACGACGACGGCCTCGCCCGGCACCTCGCCGAGCGGGATGAGGAAGCCGTCGAGCGGCTGGGCGAGGAGCACCCGCGGGCGGGCGTCGTCGGCGCGGCGGCCGAGCACCGCCGCGGAGGCCTCGCCCGTCCACACCGCCTCGGTGATGTCGACGAGCCCCGGCGTCGACGACGTGCCGGACGAGCGCGTCAGCTCGACGGGCCGCCCGTCGCCCCGCCGGACCACCGCCGCGAGGTCGAGCCGGTGGTCCTCCCCGTCCGGCCCGACGGACACCACGAGGGCCCGCACCCCGTCCCGCGACACCCGCAGCGACTCCACGTGCCGGCCGTCGAGCCAGCCGGCCGCGACGTCCACCGCGCCGGACCCCGGACGCACGGCCGTCACCGTGCCGCTCGAGGGCCGGGCCGTCGCCCAGATCCAGCCGGTGGGGTCGATCGAGGGCGCCGTCAGCCGGGAGGCACCGGCGAGCAGCACCTCCGGCTCCGCCTCCGTCCCCGGCACCAGGTGCAGCAGGCGCGTGCGGTCCGCGGCCAGCACGGCGTAGGACGCCGGTCCGCGGGCCGGGTGGCTGACGCCGAGCCCGTCGAGCGGCGGCAGGCCGGTCACCTCCCCGACCCCCGACGGCGTGACCTCGACGAGGCCCGATCCGCTGACGGCGACCGCGACGGGCTCCACCCCCGGGTTGCGCACCAGCTGCGGCCGGCCGGCGGGCAGCACCAGCTCGCCGCCCTCGACGGTCATCCGCACGGTCGACACCGAGGCCACCGGCTGCAGCGTCGCCTGCAGCTGCGCCTGCATGAGCGACCGGTCCTCCGACGAGGCCTGCTGCGCCATCCCGGTCAGGTCGACCTGCGCCTCGCCGTCCAGCACGGGGACGGCGGGCGGCCGGGTGAGCGTCGTGGCCGGGGGGAAGCCGGTGCGCACCGCCGCGGCCAGCCACGGGGACGGCCCACGCAGGAGCTCGGTGACCAGGGACGTGGCGATCGACCGGCGCTCGGCGAACCACCGCGTCTCGGGCACGAGGAACTGGGCGGACCGGTCGACCCAGTAGAGCTGGTACGGCGAGAAGGCGAGGTCGAAGCCGGCCTCGTCGACGACCAGGCCGTCCGGCAGCGAGGTGATGCGCCACTCCCCGCCGGAGGGCTCGACGACGTACTCGACCCGGTCACGGGTGCCGGGGGGCGCGGGGGTGAAGCGGCCGTTGGCGTCCACCCGGGCGACGACCGTCATCGTCAGCGTCGCGCTCACGGGACCGTCGAGCAGCTCGGGCCGCACGTCGGACGCCAAGGGCTGCCCGGCCTGCGTCAGCGTGAGCTCGGCGCTGCCGTCGGCGAAGACCGTGGCGCCCGCGCCCGGTCGCCACTCCTCGGCCGTGGACGGGCCGAGGTAGGCCCGGGCGAACGCGTGGTCGTCCTCCGCGCCGGACGCCGCCAGCAGGAAACCCCGCACCACGGCGTGCGGCAGCGCGTCGCGCTGGGGGGTGACGGGCTGGAACCGCAGGCCGCCGTCGGAGTCACCCTCGACGGGTGGGCCGGCGACGACGGGCCCGGACGACGGGATAGCCGCGCAGCCTCCGACGAGCAGCGCGACCAGGACGGCGAGCGTCACCCCGACGCGCCTACTCACCGGCGGCCCCCGTCGAGGAGAGGCGCTCCACCGGCCCCGGCGACGCCGGGCCGTACGGGCGCTCGTCCGGCCAGGAACCCAGGGGCAGCGGCGAGCCGTCACCGAGGGTGACGCCGGACCGCCGCGGCAGGGTGAGGCGGAACACGGCACCCTGGCCGGGCCGGCCGTCGACCTCCAGGCGCCCGCCGTGCAGGTGGGCGTCCTCGGACGAGATCGCCAGGCCGAGACCGGTGCCGCCGGTCGTGCGGGCCCGCGCCGGGTCGCCCCGCCAGAAGCGGTCGAAGACCCGCCTCATGTCCTCCGGACGCAGCCCGGCGCCGTGGTCACGGACCACGACGGCGACGGCGTCCGCGTCGGCCGCCAGCGTCACCTCGACGGGGCGTCCGTCGCCGTGCTCGACGGCGTTGAGCACGAGGTTGCGCAGGATGCGCTCGACCCGGCGCACGTCCACCTCGGCCATGCACGGCGTCCGCGTCAGCCGGACGTCGAGGCGGGAGCCGCGACGTTCGGCGAGCGGCTGGGCGAGCTCGACGACCCGTTCGATGACGACCCGGAGGTCGACCGGCTCGGCGTCGAGGGCCGCGGCGCCGGCGTCGAAGCGGCTGATCTCCAGCAGGTCGGCCAGCAGCGCCTCGAACCGGTCGATCTGAGCGGCGAGCAGCTCGGCGGACCGCGCGACCGCCGGCTCGAAGTCGTGGCGTGCCTCGTTGAGCACCTCGCCCGCCATCCGGATCGTCGTCAGCGGCGTCCGCAGCTCGTGCGAGACGTCCGAGACGAACCGGCGCTGCAGCCGGCCGAGCTCCTCCATCCGCTGGATCTGCTGCCCGAGGCTCTCGGCCATCGCGTTGAAGGAGTGCGCCAACCGGGCCAGGTCGTCCTCGCCGCGCTCGTGCATGCGCTCGTGCAGCTGCCCGGCGGCGAGGCGCTCGGCGACCTCCGCCGCCTGGCGCACGGGCGTGACGACCTGCCGGGTGACCACCCAGGCGACCCCGCCGACGAGCAGCACGAGGATGACGCCGCCGACGAGCAGCACCCGCTGGACGGCGTCCAGCGTCGCCTGCTCGGCGGACAGGTCGAAGACGAAGTACAGCTCGTAGGGCCCGGCGCGCGGCACGTCGACCATCTGCCCGACCGCCAGGCCGGCGGTGGTCCCGGTCGACGTCGGGATGCCGACCGACTGGTAGTGCAGGCCGCCCGACCGGACCACCCGTCGCAGGTCGCTCGGGACGACCGACGGGACGACGCCGGCGGAGAAGACGTTGCCGATGGCGGCGGCGCTGTCGTTCTCCGGCGGCCGCAGCAGGAGCACGTCGCGCTCGCGGCCGGGGGCGACGACCTCCAGGCTCGCCCGCAGCTGGTCCGCCTGGAGGCGCAGGTCCTGCCCGGACCCCTGCGTGTCCAGCGTGGTCTGCGCCTGCACCATCCCGCGCCGGGCCTCCTCGAGGGCCTGGTCGCGGCGACTCTCGAACAACCGCTCGCTGATCTCCTCGGCCAGGTACATCCCCAGCATGCTGACGACGACGAGGCCCAGCAGCACGGTCGTCCCGACGACCCGCAGCTGCAGGGAGCGCCGCCACTGGCGTCGCGCGCGGGCCGCGGCGTCCGCGACCTGTCGCCGCGGGTCGTGCAGGCGCACGCGCAGGCTCACGTCAGGCGGGCCCCGCCTTGTAGCCGACGCCGCGCACGGTGATGACGACCTCGGGGTTCTCGGGGTCGCGCTCCACCTTCGAGCGCAGCCGCTGCACGTGCACGTTCACGAGCCGCGTGTCGGCCGAGTGCCGGTAGCCCCACACCTGCTCGAGCAGCACCTCGCGCGTGAAGACCTGCCACGGCTTGCGCGCCAGCGCCAGCAGCAGGTCGAACTCGAGCGGCGTCAGCGAGATGGCCTGCCCGTCGCGCTTCACGGAGTGGCCGGCCACGTCGATGGTCAGGTCACCGAGCTGCAGCACCTCCGGCACCGGCTGGTCGGTGCGACGCAGCCTGGCGCGCACCCGGGCGACGAGCTCCTTGGGCTTGAACGGCTTGGGCACGTAGTCGTCGGCACCCGACTCCAGGCCCAGGACGACGTCCACCGTGTCGCTCTTGGCGGTCAGCATGACGATCGGCACACCGGACTCGGCGCGGATCTGTCGGCACACCTCGATGCCGTCGGTGCCGGGCAGCATGAGGTCGAGGAGGACGAGGTCGGGGCGCGAGGCGCGGAACATCTCCAGTGCGGCGTCGCCGTTGCCGCACAGGACCGGCTCGAAGCCCTCGCCCCGCAGCACGATCCCGACCATCTCCGCCAGGGCGGTGTCGTCGTCGACGACCAGCACACGTCCCTTCATGGCGTCATCGTCGCATCCCGGCACGGCCGTCGGCCGCAGCACGCCACTCACCGGGGCGTGCTGACCTGCGTGGCAGGATGGCGCCGTCGCCCCGGGTGGGGCCGCACCGTCCCGAGGGGGTTGACCGATGAACGGCTGGACGAGTCCGGGCGGCAGCCCGGAGGCGCAGGGCCCGCCGCCCGCGCCGTCCTCCGGCACTCCGGCCGGCCCCCCGGCGCCCGGGCCGGCACAGCACCCCGGGTGGGGCCAGCCGCCCGGCTGGACGCCGGCGCCGCCCGCCGCGCGGCCGGGCATCGTGCCGCTGCGGCCGCTACGGCTCGGCGAGATCTACGACGGCGCGTTCCAGGCGGTGCGCTCCAACCCCGGCGCGATGGTCGGCGCCGCGGCCGTCGTCGTCACCGTGATGACCGCGTTCGACATCGTGTTCCAGGTGATCATGACGGGCAGCCTGGCGGCGTTGCTCGAGAACGCCCTCGGCGGCCTGGAGACCGATCCGAGCGCCGGCTTCGACGTGGACCCGGGCCTGCTGACCGAGGCGGTCGGCACGACGAGCCTCACGCTGCTGGTCACCCAGCTGGTGACCGTGGTGGGGCTGGCGCTGCTCACCGCGATCGCCACTCTCGTGGTCGGCTCGGCCGTCCTCGGACGCCGGACCACCGGCGGTGAGCTGTGGGCCAAGGTGCGGGGCCGGCTGCTGCCGCTGATCGGGCTGACCCTGCTGGTCGGCCTCCTCACGGTCGCCGTCCTCGTCGTGGCGCTGGCGCCGGGCCTCCTCGCGCTCCTGGTCTCCGAGGTGCTCGCGGTCATCCTGCTCGTGCTCGGCGCGATCGCCGGCATCCTGCTCGTCGTCGGTCTCGACACCCGGCTCTCGCTCGCCGGCCCCGCCCTGCTGCTGGAGGAGCAGCGCGTCGTCCCCGCGATCCGCCGGTCGTGGCTGCTGTCGTCGCGCGGCTTCCTGCGCCTCCTGGGCATCCGCGTGCTGACGGCCCTCATCGTCTTCGTCACCACCGCGATCGTCGCCGCCCCCTTCCAGCTCGTCGCTGCCTTCTTCGCACCGGCGACGTCCGACCCGTTCGCCGCGCTGACCCCGACACTGCCGCAGCTGCTGGTGATGGGCCTCGGCTCGGCGATCGCGTCGACGATCGTCTACCCGTTCTTCGCCGCCGTGACGGCACTGCTCTACGTCGACCAGCGGATGCGGCTCGAGGGACTCGACGTCGAGCTGGCGCGCGCGGCGGCCGAGGAGCGCTGAGCCACAGGCCATGTCGGTGCTCGCGGGGGGCGTGCCGGTCGTGCCCGACGCCGCCGAGGCGCGGCGGTGGGCCCGCGACGAGCTGGCCGACGAGGTCTACGCCGCCGCCGAGCCCGGTCTCGTGCAGCGTGCCGTGCAGTGGCTGCTGGACCGCCTCGCCGAGATCGAGCTGCCGGTCGGGGGCCCGTCCCGCGGCTGGCTGGTGCTGGCCCTGCTCGCCCTCGCGGTCGCCGTGGTCGCCGCGCTGCGGCTGGCCGGGCCGGTGCGCCTGCGGCGCTCCCGGCGGCGCGACGGTGCGGACGGCGTGCTCGGGGCCTCCCTGCTGACCGCCGCCGAGCACCGGGCCGCCGCCGACCGGCACGCGGCCGCCGGGCAGTGGGACGACGCGGTGCGCGAACGGTTCCGCGCCGTCGTCCGGTCGCTCGACGAGCGGGCCCTGCTGCGCCCGACGCCCGGCATGACCGCCGACGAGGTGGCCCGCGACGCGGGTGCGCTGCTGCCGGACGTCGCGGCCGACCTGGCCGCGGGCGCGCGGCTGTTCGACGACGTCCAGTACGGCGGGCGGGCCGCGACGGCCGAGCACGACGCCAGGATGCGTGACGTGGACGCCGCGGTGGCGGCGGCCCGCCCGGTCGCGACGGCGAGCGCCGGGTGACGGTCGGCGACGGGACCACGACCCGGGACCGTGCGGCGCGGCGCCTGAGCAGCGCGCGGGCGCTGCTGGTCGTCCTCGCGCTCGTCGTGGTCGTGGCGGTCGCCGGCGTGCTGGCCCTGCCGGGGACGGGGGGCGGCGCCCTGGACCCGGAGTCGGCGACACCGGAGGGCGCACGCGCCGTGGCCCGGGTGCTGGCCGACCGAGGGGTCGCCGTGCAGCGGGTGACGACGGTGGACGACGCGACGACGGCGGCGGCGG
>JBKHXE010000175.1:0-32765 GCA_046566185.1 Actinomycetes bacterium
CGAACAAAAACCCCACACCAACCCAGCCACCACCAGCACAACACCAGCAGCAACCAAACCAGCACGAGGCCATCCGGCATCGACTTTTAAGCACGCTGTTGAGTTCTCAAGGAACAGACGCACACCCGAGAACCGGCAGTGACGCCGGGGCATCGGGGGCTCGATCCGCATTGTCTCGACCCTGCGGGGACCTGGTCCGACTCGCGTCGCCCAGCCCTTCGGGCCGCGCCCAGTCTAGCACCCCGGTTCCGTCGTGGTGACCGGCCCGGTGGGGCGTGATCGGGGCTCGTTCACCCGGGGGACCAGCCACCGTGTCGGTGTCCGTTCCTCCCGTCCGGGCGAGCGAGCAGAACAGTACGCAAGCGGCGTCGGGAGCGTCAAATCGTCCCTACGGCAGCACCTCGACCGCTCCGAGTGTCCGGCGGCCACGACGCACGAGGAGCCAGCGTCCGTGCAGCAGCTCGGTCTCCTCGACCGTGCTGTCGACGCCCGAGACCTTGACGTTGTTGACGTACGCGCCACCCTCGGCGACTGCACGGCGGCCGGCGGAGAGGCTCGGGACGACACCCGCAGCCGCCAGCAACCGTGGGACGTCCGCCAGGTCCGCGTGGCGCACCTGCCCGCGCGGCAGCTCCGCCACGGCGTCCCTGAAGGTGCGTTCATCCAGGTCGTGCAGGTCACCGCGCCCGAACAGGGCGTGGCCGGCGGCCTCGGCGCGACGGGTCGCGTCCTCGCCGTGCACCAGTGTGGTGACGTCCCGGGCCAGGACGCGCTGCGCCTCCCGTGCTGCGGGCCGCTCCGCCGTTGCCTTCTCCAGCTCATCGATCTCCTCGCGAGACCGGAAGGTGAAGACGCGCAGGTAGTCCGCCACCGAGGCGTCCTCGGCGTTGAGCCAGAACTGGAAGAAGGCGTAGGGACTGGTGAGCTCCGGGTCGAGCCAGACGGCGTTGCCCTCGGTCTTGCCGAACTTGGTGCCGTCGGCGTTCGTCAGCAGCGGGGTCGCCAGGGCGTGGGTGCGGTGCCCCTCGACGCGCCGGATCAGCTCGCAGCCGGCCGTGATGTTCCCCCACTGGTCGCTGCCGCCGAGCTGGAGGGAGCACCCGAAGCGCCGGTGCAGCTCGAGGAAGTCGTTGCTCTGCAGCAGCACGTAGCTGAACTCGGTGTAGCTGATGCCGCTCGAGGCCAGTCGGGCCGCGACGGCCTCCCTGTCGAGCATCCGGTTGACGCTGAAGTGCTTGCCGATGTCGCGCAGCAGCTCGATGGCCGACAGGGACGCCGTCCAGTCGAGGTTGTTGACGACGGTCGCCGCGTTGGGCCCCTCGAAGGAGAGGAACGGCTCGATCTGGCGCCGGATGCTGTCCACCCAGGCGGCGACGACGTCCGGCTCGTTGAGCGTCCGCTCCCCCGCCGCCTTCGGGTCGCCGATCAGGCCGGTGGCGCCGCCGACCAGCGCCAGGGGGCGGTGACCGGCCCGCTGCAGCCGGCCGGCCGTGAGGACCTGGACGAGGTGGCCGACGTGGAGGCTGGGTGCGGTGGGGTCGAAGCCGACGTAGTAGGTGACCGGCCCCGCGGCGAGTGCCTCGCGCAGCGCGCCCTCGTCGGTGGACTCCGCCACCAGGCCACGCCAGTGCAGCTCGTCGAGGATGTGGGTCATGTGCACAGCCTGCCCGATCAGGCGCGCCGGCGGCGACGGGGTACCGCCGGGCGGTACGCCGAGACGGTCGGGTCGCTGTCCACCCAGAATCGCCAGGGGTGCACCTCGCCGTCCCCGCCGGCACCGCTGACCCCGACCCGGGGACCGGTGCGCACGCACGCCGGTGGGACC
Source organism: Actinomycetes bacterium (assembly GCA_046566185.1). Taxonomy (GTDB): domain Bacteria; phylum Actinomycetota; class Actinomycetes; order Actinomycetales; family SCSIO-59966; genus SCSIO-59966. The sequence goes on from JBKHXE010000175.1 coordinate 1,826, forward strand.
GGGACGCCGGAGCCCACGCGCAGGTGCGACCCGGGGGCGCACACGTCGTCCCCCGAGTGCTCGCCGACGAGCCCGAGGCAGGCGGCGAGCCGGGCGGGCCCGCGCGCGAGGTCACGGTCGGCGCGGGCCGCCGGGCGGCGTCGGCGGGCGAGGTCGTGCCCGGCGACGACCTCGCCGCCCCGCAGCAGGACGGCCGAGGCGTGCCCCTCCGGCCCGCAGACGAGGTTGGCGCACCAGTGCATCCCGTAGCTGAAGTACACGTAGACGTGGCCCGGCGGCCCGAACATCACGCCGGTGCGGGGCGTCGGCCCCCGGAAGGCGTGCGAACCGGGGTCGTCACCGCCCGCGTACGCCTCGACCTCGGTGAGCCGGACGGCGACGACGCCCTCGTCGTCCGTGCGGACGACGACGCGGCCCAGCAGGTCGGGGGCCACCTCGATCACCGGGCGCGCGAAGAACGAGCGCGGCAGCGGGTCGCCGGAGTCGGGGGTCGTCAGCCGGCGTCCGACGACCGGCGACGCCGGATCCTGTTGCCGAGCCACACCAGCGGATCGTAGGCGCGGTCGACGACGCGCTCCTTCAGGGGGATGAGGGCGTTGTCAGTGATCTTGATGTGCTCGGGGCAGACCTCGGTGCAGCACTTGGTGATGTTGCAGTACCCCAGGCCGTGCTCCTCCTGGGCCTCGAGGCGGCGGTCGCGGGTGTCCAGCGGGTGCATGCTCAGCTCGGCGATCCGCATGAGGAACCGCGGCCCGGCGAACGCCGGCTTGTTCTCCTCGTGGTCGCGGACGACGTGGCAGGTGTCCTGGCACAGGAAGCACTCGATGCACTTGCGGAACTCCTGCGAGCGCTCGACGTCCACCTGGGCCATCCGGTAGTCCCCGGGCGCCAGGTCCGTCGGCGGCTCGAAGGCGGGCACGCGACGCGCCTTCTCGTAGTTGAAGGACACGTCGGTGACCAGGTCCCGGAGCACGGGAAACGCCCGCATCGGCGTGACGGTGACCACCTCGTCCTCGGCGAAGGTGCTCATCCTCGTCATGCACAGCAGCCGCGGCCGACCGTTGACCTCGGCGCTGCAGGACCCGCACTTGCCCGCCTTGCAGTTCCAGCGCACGGCCAGGTCGGGCGCCTGGGTCGCCTGCAGGCGGTGGACGACGTCCAGCACGACCTCGCCGGCGTTCACCTCGACCGTGAAGTCCTGCAGCTCTCCGCCGTCCGCGTCGCCGCGCCACACCCGGAAGCGTCCCTGGTAGCTCACCGCTGCTCCTCGTCGTAGGCGGCCAGCTCGTCGTCGGTCAGGTACTTGGCGAGCTCGCCGCGCTCGAACAGCGCCAGCAGGTCGCCCCGGATGCCGGGCACCGGCCGGCGCCGCAGCACCACCCGGCCGTCGTCCCCCAGAGAGCAGGCCAGGTTCACCCCCCGCCACTGCGGGTCCATCGCCGGGAAGTCCTCCCGGGTGTGCCCGCCGCGACTCTCCTCGCGTTCCAGCGCGGCACGGGCGACGCACTCGGAGACGACGAGCATGTTCCGCAGGTCGAGGGCGAGGTGCCAGCCCGGGTTGAACTGGCGGTGCCCCTCGACGGCGACGCGCTCGACCCGCTCCCGCAGGGCGTCGAGACGCTCCAGGGCCTCGGCCATCTCCGGACCGCGACGGATGATGCCGACGAGGTCGTTCATCGTCGTCTGCAGCTCCGTGTGGACCGTGTACGGGTTCTCCGCGCCGCCGGGGCCCGGCTCGGGGCCGAACGGGGCCACGGCGCGCTCGGCCGCCGCCCGCACCGCCGCGTCGGGCACCTGCGCCCGGGCACCGGGCAGCCCGGCCACGTAGGCAGCCGCGCCGGCGCCGGCCCGCCGCCCGAACACCAGCAGGTCCGACAGGGAGTTGCCCCCCAGCCGGTTGGCGCCGTGCATGCCGCCCGCGACCTCACCGGCGGCGAACAGACCCGGGACGGAGGTGGCCGCGGTGTCCGCGTCGACGAGGACGCCGCCCATGACGTAGTGGCAGGTCGGGCCGACCTCCATGGCCTCGGCGGTGATGTCGACGTCCGCCAGCTCCTTGAACTGGTGGTGCATCGACGGCAGCTTCCGGATGATCTGCTCCGCCGGCAGCCGGTTGGCGACGTCGAGCAGCACGCCGCCGTGCTCGGTCCCCCGGCCCTCCTTCACCTCGCTGTTGATGGCCCGGGCGACCTCGTCGCGGGGCAGCAGCTCCGGCGGGCGCTTGTGGTGGTCCGGGTCGGTGTACCAGCCGTCCGCCTCCTCCTCGGTGGTGGCGTACTGGCTGCGGAACACCTCGGGCACGTAGTCGAACATGAACCGGCGGCCCTCGCTGTTGAGCAGCACGCCGCCGTCGCCGCGGACGGACTCGGTGACGAGGATGCCCTTGACGGACGGCGGCCAGACCATGCCGGTCGGGTGGAACTGGACGAACTCCATGTTGATCAGCTCGGCGCCGGCACGCAGCGCGAGGGCGTGGCCGTCGCCGGTGTACTCCCACGAGTTGCTCGTCACCTTGAACGACTTGCCGATCCCGCCGGTGGCGAGGACGACGGCGGGCGCCTGCAGGACGAGGAACCGCCCGGACTCCCGCCAGTAGGCGAAGGCGCCGCGCACCGCACCGCCGTCCACGATCAGGTCGGAGACGGTGAGCTCCTGGTAGACCCGCAGCCGGGCCTCCGCGTCGCCGGAGTCACGCTCGTCCTCCTGCTGCAGGGAGACGATCTTCTGCTGGAGGGTGCGGATCAGCTCCAGGCCGGTGCGGTCACCGACGTGCGCGAGCCGGGGGTACTCGTGACCGCCGAAGTTGCGCTGGCTGATGCGGCCGTCGGGGGTGCGGTCGAACAGCGCTCCGTACGTCTCGAGCTCCCAGACGCGCTCCGGCGCCTCCTTGGCGTGCAGCTCCGCCATCCGCGGGTCGTTGAGGAACTTGCCGCCGCGCATGGTGTCGCGGAAGTGCACCTGCCAGCTGTCGCGGGAGTTGACGTTGCCCATCGCGGCGGCGATGCCACCCTCGGCCATCACGGTGTGCGCCTTGCCGAACAGGGACTTGCAGACGATGGCGGTCCGCAGCCCCTGCTCCCGCGCCTCGATCGCGGCGCGCAGGCCGGCGCCCCCGGCCCCGATGACGACGACGTCCCAGTCGTGCCGCTCCACCTCGCTCATCCGACGAACCGCACGTCGTCGATGAGGCCGGCGGACACGGCAGCGATGTAGGCGTCGGTGAGGATCAGGGTGCCGAGGGTCACCCAGGCGAAGAGCATGTGGTGCCGGTTCAGCCGGCTCACCAGGACCCACGCCCGGTAGCGGACGGGGTGCCGGGAGAAGTGGTTGATCCGACCCGCGGTGATGTGCCTGCACGAGTGGCACGACACCGTGTACGCCCACAGCAGCACGACGTTCACGACCATGATGACGTTGCCCAGCCCCAGGCCGAACCCGGAGGGCGACCGGAACGCCAGCAGCGCGTCGTACGTGTTGATGAGCGACACCACCACGGCCGCGTAGAAGAAGTACCGGTGCGAGTTCTGGACGATCAGCGGGAAGCGCGTCTCACCGGTGTAGCGCGTGTGCGGCTCGGCGACGGCGCAGGCCGGCGGCGACAGCCAGAAGGACCGGTAGTAGGCCCGGCGGTAGTAGTAGCAGGTGACCCGGAACAGCAGCAGGAACGGCAGCGTGAGGATCGCCAGCGGCACCAGCGGCGGGAACTCGCCGAACGGCTGGCCGAAGTGGCTGGCCTCCGGGACGCACGACGCGGAGACGCACGGCGACGCGAACGGCGTGAGGTAGTTGTAGTCGGCGACGTAGTAGTGCGCCTGGCTGGCGGCGCGGACCGTGGCGTAGCCGATGAAGGCGAGCAGTCCCGCGGCCGTGGCGGCCGGGCCCACCCACCAGCGGTCCGTGCGCAGGGTCCGGGCGTCGATGCGCGCGCGGCCGGCGGCGCGGACGCCTCGCCCCTCCTGGACCGTCACGCCTGGCCCGGCAGCCGTCCGCGGGTACCGAGACCCTCGTCCTCGGCGTCCGCCCACAGGGACGGGTCGTAGTCCCCCTCGGGGATGTAGACCGTCTCCTGCGGTCCCGCGACGTCCACCTGGGTGCCGTGCGCGATCAGCTGGAGGTCCGCGGTGAAGCGGGCGACGTCGTCCTTGAGCCGGCGGACGTCGACCGTGTTGCCCAGCCGGGCCTCCAGGCCCGCGGTCGCGTTCCGCAGGTCGGCGACGGCACGTGCCGCCGCCGCGAGGTCGTCCTTCACCGTCATCGATGGCTCCTTCGCCGTCGGGCACGGCGGACCGGCGTCCGCGATGGCTCATCCTTGCCACAACGAGGCCACCACCTCAAGAGCCGATCAGGGGCGCGTCGCCTCCAGCTGCGACCTCAGCTCGGCCAGCTGCTCGGCCACCTGGGACGGCGCGGTGCCGCCGCGGGCGTCGCGGGACGCCAGGGAGCCGGACACCGTGAGCACCTCGCGGACGCCGGGGGTGAGATGCTCGGAGACGGCGCGCAGGTCGTCGTCGGTGAGGTCGGCGAGCTCGATCCCCCGCTCCTCGCAGACGCGGACGCAGGAGCCGGCCACCTCGTGGGCGACGCGGAAGGGGACGCCCTGGCGCACGAGCCACTCCGCGACGTCGGTGGCCAGCGAGAAGCCCTGGGGGGCCAGCTCCTCCAGCCGGTCGGTGCGGAAGCGCAGCGTCGCGACCATGCCGCTGAACGCCGGCAGCAGCACCTCGAGGGTGTCGACGGCGTCGAAGACGGGCTCCTTGTCCTCCTGCAGGTCGCGGTTGTAGGCCAGCGGCAGGGCCTTGAGGGTGGCCATCAGCCCGGCCAGGTCACCGATGAGGCGTCCGGCCTTGCCGCGCGCGAGCTCCGCGACGTCCGGGTTCTTCTTCTGCGGCATGATGCTCGACCCGGTCGAGTAGGCGTCGTCCAGCTCGACGAAGCCGAACTCCTTGGTGGCCCACAGGACGACCTCCTCCGCGAGGCGGCTGAGGTCGACGGACACCATGGCGGCGACGAACGCGAACTCGGCGGCGACGTCGCGCGACGCGGTGCCGTCGATGGAGTTCGCGACGCTGCCGTCGAAGCCGAGGTCCGCGGCGACCAGCTCCGGGTCCAGGCCGAGCGACGACCCGGCCAGTGCGCCGGAGCCGTAGGGCGACAGCGCGGCCCGACGGTCCCAGTCGCGCCAGCGCTCGACGTCCCGCAGCAGCGCCCAGGCGTGGGCGAGCAGGTGGTGCGACAGCAGCACCGGCTGCGCATGCTGCAGGTGGGTCCGCCCCGGCATGGCGACCCCGAGGTGACGGTCCGCCTGTGCCACGAGCGCGTCGACGACCTCGGCCACGAGGCCGCCGAGCCGGCGTGCGGCGTCCCGCAGGTACATCCGCAGCAGCGTGGCGATCTGGTCGTTGCGGGAGCGGCCCGCGCGCAGCCGTCCCCCCAGGTCGAGGCCGACACGCTCGATGAGGCCGCGCTCGAGGGCGGCGTGCACGTCCTCGTCGTCCGGTGCCGGCGCGAAGTCGCCGGCGGCGACGTCGTCCAGCAGCTGCTGCAGGCCCGCCAGCATCGCCGCCAGCTGCTCGTCGTCCAGCAGCCCGGCCCGGTGCAGCACGCGGGCGTGCGCCATCGACCCGGCGAGGTCGTACGGGGCGAGCCTCCAGTCGAAGTGCGTCGACCGCGACAGCTCGGCGAGGGCGTCGCTCGGACCACCGGCGAAGCGACCGCCCCACAGCCTGCCCGCTCCGGTGGCGGTCTGCTCGTCCGTCATCAGTCCGTCCCCGACTCCATCGCCGCGTTCTCCAGGGCCGCTTCCTCGTCGCCGTGGAGGGCAGGGTTCTCGGCGATCCGGGCCGCTTCGCCCCTCTCCAGCGCCTGGAACATCCGGCCCCGCGGCACCTGGTCCTGGGCGGCGTACAGCTCCAGCTTCGCCCGCGAGTCGGCGATGTCCAGGTTGCGCATCGTGAGCTGGCCGATGCGGTCGACGGGCCCGAAGGCCGCCGACTCGGTGCGTTCCATGGACAGCTTCTCGGGGTGGTAGGAGAACGCCGGCCCGCTGGTGGCGAGGACCGAGTAGTCCTCCCCTCGACGCAGCCGGAGCGTGACCTCGCCGGTCACCAGGGAGGCCACCCAGCGTTGGATGGACTCCCGCAGCATGAGCGCCTGGGGGTCGGCCCACCGTCCCTCGTAGAGCAGCCGGCCCAGCCGCCGGCCCTCGGCGTGGTAGTTGGCGATGGTGTCCTCGTTGTGGATCGCGTTGAGCAGCCGCTCGTACACGATCCACAGCAGCGCCATCCCCGGCGCCTCGTAGATGCCCCGCGACTTCGCCTCGATGATCCGGTTCTCGATCTGGTCCGACATGCCCAGACCGTGCCGGCCGCCGATCGCGTTGGCCTGCAGCACCAGCTCGACCGGGTCGTCGTACTGCGTGCCGTTGATGGCCACGGGTCGACCGCGGTCGAAGCGCACGGTGACGTCCTCCGGCTCGATCACGACCGCGGGGTCCCAGAACCTCACCCCCATGATCGGCTGGATCGTCTCCAGCGACACGTCGAGGTGCTCCAGCGTCTTCGCCTCGTGGGTGGCGCCCCAGATGTTGGCGTCCGTGGAGTAGGCCTTCTCCTGGCTGTCCCGGTAGGGCAGGTCGTGCTCGGTCAGCCACTGGCTCATCTCGGCGCGACCGCCCAGCTCGGTGACGAACTCGGCGTCCAGCCAGGGCTTGTAGATCCGCAGGCCGGGGTTGGCGAGCAGACCGTACCGGTAGAACCGTTCGATGTCGTTGCCCTTGAACGTCGAGCCGTCACCCCAGATGTCGACGCCGTCGGCGTGCATGGCGCGCACGAGGAGCGTGCCGGTCACCGCGCGCCCGAGCGGCGTGGTGTTGAAGTAGACCCGGCCGGCGGACCGGATGTGGAACGCGCCGCAGACCAGCGCCGCGAGACCCTCCTCGACGAGCTCCGGCCGGCAGTCCACGACCCGCGAGATCTCCGCGCCGTACTGCAGGGCCCGGCGCGGCACACCGTCGATGTCCGCCTCGTCGTACTGTCCGATGTCCGCGGTGTAAGCGCACGGGACCGCGCCCTTGGCTCGCATCCACGCCACGGCGACCGACGTGTCCAGGCCGCCGGAGAACGCGATGCCGACGCGCTCGCCGCGCGGAAGTGAGGTGAGGACCTTGCTCACGATGTGGTGTCTTCCTGTTCTCTCGGTGCTGCGTGGTGTGTCGCGACGATGTCGGCGCTGCGGCCGGCGGCCAGGGCGAGGAAGCGCTCCGCGATCCCCTGGCCGCCGTCGGGTCGTCGGGAGATCACGAGCACCGTGTCGTCGCCGGCGATGGTGCCCAGGACGTCGGGCAGCACGGAGCTGTCGATGGCGGAGGCGAGGAACTGCGCGGCGCCGGGCGGCGTCCGCAGGACGACGAGGTTGGCGGACGACTCCGCCGTCACCACGAGCTCCTCGCAGAGGCGCGCCAGCCGGGAGGTGAGCACCTCGGTGGAGACGCCGGCCCGAGGCGTCCGGTCGCCGCCCTGCCCGGGGACGGCGTAGACGAGCCCGCCGTCCGAACCGCGGACCTTGACCGCGCCCAGCTCGACCAGGTCGCGGGACAGCGTCGCCTGGGTGACGGCGAGGCCCTCGCCGGCGAGCAGCTCGACCAGCTCGGCCTGCGACCGCACCTCGGCGCGGCCCAGCAGCTCGGCGATGCGGGCGTGTCGTGCCGCCTTGGTCGCGGGGATCACCCGGTGCCCCCCGACGCCTCGAGCAGCCAGGTCAGCAGGGCCTTCTGAGCGTGCAGGCGGTTCTCCGCCTCGTCCCAGACCGCCGACGCAGGTCCGTCGATGACGGACGCCGCGATCTCCTTGCCGCGGTAGGCCGGCAGGCAGTGCAGGACGACGACGTCGTCGGCTGCGCGCGCGACGCACGCGTCGTCCACGGCGTAGGGCAGGAACGGCCGCTCCCGGTCGCCGGCCTGCTCCTCCTGACCCATCGACACCCACGTGTCGGTGGCCAGGACGTCGGCGCCGTCGGCGGCCGCGGCGGCGTCCGTGGTCACGGTGACGGACCCGCCCGTCTCGGTTGCCCGGCGGCGCGCCCGTTTGACCACCGCGGCGTCCGGCAGGTAGCCCTGCGGGCCCGCGATGCGCACGTGCATCCCGGCCGTGGCCCCGCCGAGGGCGTACGAGTGCGCCATGTTGTTGGCGGCGTCCCCGAGGTAGGTGAGCGTGAGGCCGGCCAGCGAGCCGCGCCGCTCGGCCACCGTCTGCAGGTCGGCCAGGACCTGGCAGGGGTGGAACAGGTCGGTGAGCGCGTTGACGACCGGCACGCGGCTCACCGAGGCCATCGCCTCGAGGCGTGAGTGCTCGAAGGTCCGCCACACGATCGCCACGGCCTGCCGGTCGAGCACCCGCGCCGTGTCCTCGATCGGCTCCCCGCGGCCGAGCTGGCTGGACTGCGCGTCGATCACGAGCGGGTAGCCGCCGAGCTCGGCGACACCGACGCTGAACGAGACACGCGTCCGGGTGGACGGCTTGTCGAAGATCACCGCGACGGCGCGCGGCCCTTCGAGGGGGCGCACGGCGAACCGGTCGGCCTTCAGCCGCGCGGCCAGGGCGAGCACCTCGGCCTGCTCTGCGGGCGTGAGGTCGTCGTCGGCGAGGAAGTGGCGCACGGCCATCAGCGGTCTCCCCTGTCGGTGTCGTGCTGCTCGGCGGCGTCCAGCAGGGCCGGCAGCGCCGTGGTGAAGGCGTCGACCTGCTCGGCGGTGACGACGAGCGGCGGCGCCAGCCGCACCGCGTCCGGCGCCACCGCGTTGACGATGAAGCCCTGCTCGAGGGCCGCGCCGGCGACGACCGCGGCGACCGGCTTCTCGAGGACGACTGACTGCAGCAGGCCGCGACCGCGGGTGCCCGCGACGAGCGGGTGCGCGGCGTCCACGACCGCACTCGTCAGCCGGCTGCCGAGCGCGGCCGCGTGGTCGCACAGGCGGTCGCGCTCGACCGTCTCCAGGACCGCGAGGCCGGCGGCCGCTGCCACCGGGTTGCCGCCGAACGTCGTGCCGTGGTGGCCGGCGCCGAGCAGGGCGCTCGCGGGCTCACCGAGCGCGACGGCGGCGCCGACCGGGATGCCGCCGCCGAGGCCCTTCGCGAGGGTGACGACGTCCGGCAGCACGCCGTCCGGCAGTCCGAGCCCCGGCAGCTGGTGCGCGAACCACGCACCGGTGCGGCCGATCCCGGTCTGCACCTCGTCGAGGACGAGCAGAGTCCCCGCGGCAGAGGTGATCTCGCGAGCTGCAGCGAGATAGCCGTCGGGGGCGGGGACCACGCCGCCCTCGCCGAGGACCGGCTCGAGGAACACCGCCGCGACGTCCCGGGTCACCGCCGACGCGAGGGCGTCGACGTCCCCGAACGGCACGTGCTGGACGCCGGGGACCAACGGGGAGAAGGGGTCCCGGTACGCCGCCTTCGACGTCAGGCTCAGGGCGCCCATCGTGCGGCCGTGGAAGGCGCCGACCGCCGCGACCACGCCCGGTCGGCCGGTACGGCGGGCCATCTTGAACGCGGCCTCGTTCGCCTCGGCGCCGGAGTTGCAGAAGAAGACCCGCGAGTCCTCGGGGGCCCGCAGCACGGACAGCAGCCGCTCGGCGAGCTCGACCTGAGGGTGGGTGGCGAAGAAGTTCGACACGTGCCCGAGCGTCGACAGCTGGCGGGTCACCGCCTCGACCAGCGCGGGGTGCGCGTGCCCGAGGGCGTTGGTCGCGATGCCGGCGAGGAAGTCGAGGTACCGACGCCCCTCGGCGTCCCAGACCACGGCGCCCTCGCCGCGCACGAGCACGCGCTGCGGCGTCCCGTACGTGCCCATCACCGAGCGGCCGTACCGCTCGAGCAGGTGCTGGCTCTCCTTCACGGCACCACCATCGTCCCGGTGCCCTCGCTGGTGAGCATCTCCAGCGCGAGCGCGTGCGGCTGACGGCCGTCGACGACGGTGGCCCGGCGGACGCCGCCGCGCACGGCCCGCAGGCAGGCCTGCATCTTCGGCCGCATGCCGGAGTCGATCTCCGGCATGACGCGCTCGAGCTCTCCGGCGTCGATCTGCTGCACCAGCGAGGCCTTGTCGGGCCAGTCGGCGTAGAGGCCCTCGACGTCCGTGAGGACGACGAGCTTGACGGCCTTCAGCGCCACCGCGAGCGCCGCGGCTGCGGTGTCGGCGTTGACGTTCATGGGCTTGCCGTCGGGCCCCGGCGCGATCGACGACACGACGGGGATGCGGCCCGCCTCCACCAGGTCGAGCACCGCGGCTGGCGACACCTCGGTGACGTCGCCGACGCGACCGAGGTCCACCTCCTCGCCGTCCACCACCACGTGCGCGGGCTCGGCCCTGAACAGCCCGGCGTCCTCACCGGAGAGCCCGACCGCGTGCGGGCCGTGCTCGTTGACGAGCCCGACCAGCTCGCGGCCGACCTGGCCGAGCAGCACCATCCGGACGACGTCCATCGCCTCCGGGCTCGTCACGCGCAGGCCGCCGCGGAACTCGCTGGGGATGTCGAGACGCTCGAGCATCGCCGTGACCTGCGGGCCGCCGCCGTGCACGACGACCGGACGGATGCCGGCGTAGCGCAGCAGCACCATGTCCTCGGCGAAGGCCGCCTTGAGCGTGTCGTCCACCATGGCGTTGCCGCCGTACTTGACGACGACGACCTGCCCGTAGAACTCCTTGAGCCACGGCAGGGCGTCGAGGAGCACCTCGGCACGGCGCTGGGCGTAGCCGGGGTCGTCGGGCCGCATCGGCCTCGTGGTGCCCCAGCGACGGGGTGTGCTCTCGCTCATGGCGTCCCTCACGTCGAGTACGCGCTGTTCTCGTGGACGTAGTCGTGGGTCAGGTCGTTGGTCCAGACCGTCGCCGAGGCGTCGCCTGCGTGCAGGTCGACGACCACGTGCACCTCACGGCCGGACAGGTCCACCAGACCGCGCGGCTCGCCGATGCCGCCGGCGCGGCAGACCTGGACGCCGTTGAAGGAGACGTCGAGCGTGGCGGGGTCGAACGCCGCGGACGTCGTCCCGACCGCGGCCAGCACCCGTCCCCAGTTCGGGTCCTCGCCGAAGACGGCGGTCTTGAACAGGTTGCTGCGCGTCACCGCTCGGGCGACCTCGACCGCGTCGTCCTCGCTCACGGCGCCCGTGACGTGCACGGCGACGTCGTGCTTGGCGCCCTCGGCGTCCGCGACCAGCTGCCGGGCGAGGTCGGCGCAGACCTCGGTGACCGCCGCGGTGAGCTCCTCGGCGCCCGGCTCGACGCCCGAGGCGCCGGAGGCCAGCAGCAGCACGGTGTCGTTGGTGGACATGCAGCCGTCGGAGTCGACCCGGTCGAAGGTGACCCGGGTCGCGGCGCGCAGGGCGGCGTCCAGCGTCACGGCGTCCGCCACCGCGTCGGTGGTGACCACGCAGAGCATCGTGGCGAGGCCGGGCGCGAGCATGCCCGCGCCCTTGGCCATGCCGCCGACGACCCAGCCGTCGCGGGCGCCGGTGGCCTCCTTGCGCACCGAGTCGGTGGTCATGATCGCCGTGGCCGCGTCGGCGCCCCCGTCGGCGCGCAGGGCCCCGGCGGCGGCCGTGGCGCCGGCGAGCAGCCTGTCCATCGGCAGCCGCTCGCCGATCAGCCCGGTCGAGCAGACCGCCACGTCGCCGGCGGCGACGCCCAGCGTCTCGGCGACGTGCTCGGCGGTGGCGTGGGCGTCGGCGAACCCCTCGGCGCCGGTGCACGCGTTGGCGCCGCCGCTGTTGAGGACGACGACGTCGCACCGGCCGTCGGACAGCGCCTGGCGCGTCCAGACCACGGGTGCCGCCTGCACGCGGTTGGTCGTCAGCACGACCGCCGCGTCGTGGCGGGGCCCGTCGTTGACCACGAGCGCGACGTCCGGCCTACCGCTCGTCTTGAGCCCGGCCGTGACACCCGCCGCCCGGAAGCCGCGCGCCGCGGTGACGCTCACGGCGCGAGCCCCGTCGTCGTCAGGCCGGTCTCCTCCGGCAGGCCGAGCGCGAGGTTGAGGCACTGGACGGCGGCGCCCGCGGTGCCCTTGGCGAGGTTGTCCACCGCCGCGACGACGACCACGCGGCCGGTGCGGGCGTCGTGGGTCACCTGCAGGTGCACGGTGTTGGCGCCCAGCGTGTCGGCGGTGCGGGGCCAGCGGCCCTCGGGGAGCACGTGGACGAACGGCTCGCCGGCGTACGCCTGCTCCCACGCGACGCGCACGGCCTCCGCGTCGGCGCCGGGCCGCAGCCGGGCGGTGCAGGTGGCGAGGATGCCGCGCGGCATCGGCGCGCGGGTCGGGGTGAACGAGACGCCGACCGGCTCACCGGCGGCGGCGCCGAGGTTCTGCTCGATCTCGGGGGTGTGCCGGTGCACGCCGCCCACGCCGTACGGGGACATCGAGCCCATCGCCTCGCTGGCGAGCAGGTGGGGCTTGAGCGAGCGACCCGCACCCGTGGTGCCGGACGCCGCCACGACGACGACGTCGTCCGGCTCGAGCAGACCCGCCGCGAAGCCCGGCGCGAGAGCGAGGGACACCGACGTCGGGTAGCAGCCGGGGACGGCGACGCGGCGGGCACCGCGCAGCGCGTCCCGCTGGCGCGCCCCGCCGGCGAGCAGCAGCTCCGGCATCCCGTAGGGCCAGGCGCCCTTGTGGGCGCCGCCGTAGAACTCCTCCCAGGCCGCGGCGTCCCGCAGCCGGTGGTCGGCGCCGCAGTCGACGACGAGGACGTCGTCCGGCAGGGCGGCCGCCACCTCGGCCGAGGCGCCGTGCGGCAGGGCCAGGACGACGGCGTCGTGGCCCGCCAGGGCCTGGGGAGTGGTGGGGTCGAGGATGCGGCCGGCGAGGGGGACGAGGTGGGGGTGGATCTCCCCCAGCGCGGTGCCGGCGTTGCCGTGCGCGGTGACCGCGCCGACCTCGACGTGGGGGTGCCCGAGCAGCAGCCGGAGCACCTCCGCCCCGGCGTACCCGCTGGCTCCTGCGACCGCCACCCGCACCATGACGCATAACCATACACGTCATTGCATAGAGGGGCTCGGCGGGGGTCAGGCCAGCGGGTCGTCGTCCCCCCAGGGCCGGACGCGCAGCATCCTGGCATCGGCGGACAGCCCCCGCCCGGCGACGGCGCGCAGCGTGGCGACGTCGTCGGCGCCGGCGCGCAGGTACTTGCCGGACCAGGCGTCGAGCTCGCCGCGGGCGATCGCCACGACGAGGTCGACGACGTCCTGCGGGTCGGTCCAGCTGGTGCGGCCGGCGTGGACGGCCATGCTGTGCGTCATCTCGGTCTCGACGACACCGGGCGACAGCTCGAACGACCGCAGGCCCCGGTCGTGGCCCGCGAGGTGCAGGGCGCCGCCGATCCGGAACAGCCCGGCCTTGGCCGCGCAGTACGCCGAGTACACGTCGCGGTCGCTCGCGCCGGCGCCGGAGCTCAGGTCGACGACCCGCCCGCCGCCCCGCTCGACCATGCCCGGCACGACGGCCCGCACGACGTGGAAGACGCCGACGAGGTCGGCCTCGACGACGGCGCGCCACTCCGCGGGGTCGGCCTCCCAGACCGGCACCTCGGTGCGCTCGATGATCCCCGCGTTGTTGACCAGCAGGTCGACCGGGCCGAGCACCGCCTCCACCGAGGCCACCATCGCCTCGACGTCCGCGAGGTCGGTGACGTCGGCCGCGGCGACGGCGCACGTGCCGCCCGCCTGCTCGACGTCACGTCGCGTCGCCGCGAGACGCTCGGCGTCCCGGCCGTGCAGCCCCACCGCCAGGCCGGCACGGGCGAGACCGACGGCCAGGTGCCGCCCGATGCCGCCCGAGGCACCGGTGACGAGCGCGACGCGGGCCGGCTCAGGGGCGTGCACAGCGTCCTTGATCACGCACGACTTCCTTGATCACGGGGGTGGGGTGGCGGGTCAGGTGCCGCGGAGGACGGCGCCGGTGCGGCGGTGCGCCTCGGCCACGGCGGCGTCGCGGACGGCGTTGGCCTCGTCGGCGGTGAGGGTGCGGTCCGGAGCGCGCAGGCGCAGGGCGAACGCCAGCGAGCGGTGGCCGTCGGGCACCTGGGTGCCGGTGTAGACGTCGAAGAGTCGCACGTCCTCGAGCAGCCGGCCTCCCCCGGCCAGCAGCGCCTGCCGCACGCTCTCGGCGGGGACGTCGTCGCGCACGACGAGCGCGACGTCCTCCTTGGCCAGGGGGAACGTCGACACCGGGGTCGCGGCCACCGGGCCGCCGGCGGCCGCGAGCAGGACGTCGAGGTCGACCTCGAAGGCGCAGGTGCGGTCGGGCAGCTCGAGGGCCGCGGTCACCTTGGGGTGCAGCTCGCCGGCGTGACCGGCGAGCGTGCCGTCCGCGAGGCGCAGTGCCGCGCAGCGCCCGGGGTGCCACGGGGCGTGCGCGTCGGCGGCCACGGTCACGTCGACGCCGACGGTGGCGGCGACCAGGCGGGCCGCCTCGATGGCGTCGGTGTGGTCGGCGCGGCGGCCGGCGCCCCACCAGCCGGCCGGCTCGCGGTGACCGGCGAGCACGCCGGCGACCCTCAGCGGCTGCGGCGGCACGGCGTCCTGCAGGGCGGTGAGCTCCTGGGGCGAGGGCCGGCGCTCGACGCCGAGCACCGGCGCCGACGTCGGGCCGGTCGGGCGGACGACGGAGCCGACCTCGAACAGCGCGACGTCGGTCGCTCCGCGGCCGATGTTGCGGCGCAGGGCGTCGACGAGCGTGGCGACCAGGGTGGTGCGCAGCTCGGGCTGCTCCTCCGACAGCGGGTTCGCCACGCGCAGCGCCCGGCGGCGGGCGTCCTCGGCGGGCAGCCCCAGCTCGTCGTGCCGCTCCGGCGCGACGAACGGGTAGCTGAGCACCTCGACGAAACCGGCCTCGGCCAGGGCCCGGCCGACCGACCGGCGCACCCGCTGGGCTCGGGTCAGGCCGCGCCCGGGCGGCGCGACCGGCAGCACCGAGGCGATCGCGTCGTAGCCGTCGAGGCGGGCGACCTCCTCGACCAGGTCGGCGGGCATCGTGAGGTCGGGCCGCCACGACGGCGGGACGACGTCCATCGCGTCGCCCTCGACGGCGACCGTGCAGCCGATCTGCTCGAGCAGCTCGGTGACGCGGTCGACCCCGTAGTCGCGGCCGGTGAGGCGCTGCGGCTCGGTGAGACGCATCCGCACCGCGGTGCGCGGGCGCCGCTGGTCGACGTCGGTGACGGCCGCGTCCGGGGTTCCCCCGCCGTGCTCGACGAGCAGGCGGACGGCGAGCTCGGCCGCCACGGCCTGCAGGTCGTCGTCGACGCCGCGCTCGAAGCGGCGGCTGGCCTCGCTGGGCAGCTTGTGGCGCCGCGCGGTGCGGGCGACGGTCACCGGGTCGAAGTGGGCGGCCTCGATCAGCACGTCGCGCGTCGCGTCCGAGACCTCGGTCTGCGCACCGCCCATCACACCCGCCATGCCGATGACGCGCTGCGCGCCGTCCCCGTCGGTGATGAGCAGGTCCTCCGCGTGCAGGGCCCGGTCGGCACCGTCGAGGGTCCGCAGCCGCTCCCCCGGCCGTGCCCGGCGCACCGTGATCGGCCCGTCGAGGGTCGCCAGGTCGTAGGCGTGCAGCGGCTGGCCGAGCAGCAGCATCACGTAGTTCGTCACGTCGACCGCCAGCGAGATCGGCCGCATGCCGGCCTGCTGCAGCCGGCGGCGCATCCAGTACGGCGACGGTGCCGTCGGGTCGATCCCGCGCACCACGCGCGCGACGAAGCGGTCGCAGCCCGCGACCTCGTGGATGGGCGCGTCGTCGGAGAGCACCACCGGGTATCCGTCGTCCGTCGCGGCCGGCACCGGCAGGTCGGCGGGGTCGCGGAACGCCTTGCCGACGTCGAGTCGCCGGCCGTGCGCGTACTCGCGGGCGATGCCGCGCACCGACAGGCAGTAGCCGCGGTCGGGGGTGACGTTCACCTCGACGGTCTGCTGGTCGAGCCCGAGCAGGGCGACGGCGTCGTCGCCGGGCTCGGCGTCCAGGCCGTACTCGCGCAGCACGATGATGCCCGCGTGGTCGTCGCCGAGGCCGAGCTCCTTGGCCGAGCAGATCATCCCGTCCGACACGTGGCCGTAGGTGCGGCGCGAGGAGATGGGGAACGGCCCGGGCAGCACTGCGCCCGGCAGCACGACGACGACGAGGTCGCCGACGGCGAAGTTGTGGGCGCCGCACACGATGCCGCGTCCCCGGCCCGCCGGGCCCGGATCCTCGGACTGCCCGCCGGCCTCGCCGACGTCCACCGAGCACCACCGGATCGTCTTGCCGTTCTTCTGCGGCTCGTCGACGATCCCGAGGACCCGGCCGACGAGGAGCGGCCCGCTGACGTCGCCGCCGTGCAGGCCCTCCTCCTCCAGGCCGACGCGGACCAGGTCGGCCGCGACGTCCTCTCCGGTGGCGCCGTCCGGCACCTCGACGTGCTCGCGCAGCCACTCCAGGGGGACGCGCATCAGACCTCCATCCCGAACTGGGTGGTGAAGCGGACGTCGCCCTCGACCATGTCGCGCATGTCGGCGACGCCGTGGCGGAACATCAGGGTGCGCTCGATGCCCATGCCGAACGCGAATCCGGAGTAGCGCTCGGGGTCGACGCCGCAGGCCCGCAGCACGTTGGGGTTGACCATCCCGCAACCGCCCCACTCGATCCAGCCCGTGCCCTTGCAGGTGCGGCACGAGACGTCCTCGCCGGCGCAGACGAAGCAGCGCAGGTCCATCTCGGCGCTCGGCTCGGTGAAGGGGAAGAAGCTCGGGCGCAGCCGCGTCGTCGTCCCCTCGCCGAACATCGCCTGGGCGAAGTGGTCGAGCGTGCCCTTGAGGTGGGCCATCGTCAGGCCCTCGTCGACGGCGATGCCCTCGACCTGGTGGAAGACCGGTGTGTGGGTGGCGTCGAGCTCGTCGGTGCGGAACGTCTTGCCCGGCACGGCGACGTACAGGGGGACGCCGCGCTCGAGCAGCGCCCGCGCCTGCACCGGCGAGGTGTGCGTGCGCAGGACGAGGCCGGCGGACTGGGGCTCGACGAAGAAGGTGTCCTGCATCTGCCGGGCCGGGTGGTCCACTCCGAAGTTGAGCGCGTCGAAGTTGAACCACTCCGCCTCGACCTCGGGGCCCTCGGCGATCTCCCACCCCATCGAGGTGAAGAGGTCCGCGATCCGCTCCTGCAGCGTGGTCAGCGGGTGCCGCGCCCCGCGAGGTCGCCGGTCGCTCGGCAGCGTGACGTCGACGGCCTCGGTGACGAGCACCCGCGCGTCCCGCTCGGCCTCGAGCTCGGTCTGCCGTGCGGCCAGCGCCTGCCGCAGCCGCGCTCGCGCGCCGCCGACCCGCTTGCCGGCCTCGGCGCGTGCGGCCGGCGGCAGCGCCCCGATCTCGCGGTTGGCCAGGGCCAGCGGGCTGCGGTCACCGTCGTGGTCGATCCGCACGCGCTTGAGCTCGTCGAGGTCGCCGGCGGCGGCGACCGCCGCGAGGGCCTCGTCGAGGGCGCGCTCGACCTCCTCGGCCTTCAGCGGCGTGACCTCGACAGGGTCGAACTGCTGGTTGGGGGCGGACATGGCGACCAGTCTCCCAGAGCGGCCGAGCCGGTCGTCACGGCCTTTCCCGCGCCGTCTCAGACCTGCTCGTCCGGGACCGACGCCGGGAGCGTGAACCGGAAGCGGGCCCCGCCCGAGGGGGACGAGGAGACCGAGATGCGGCCGTCGTGCGCCTCGACCAGGCCCCGGACGACGTAGAGCCCGAGCCCCGTGCCGCCGCGCCGGGCGCCGCGCCAGAACTTGGTGAAGACCATCCCGAGGTGCTCGGCCGCGATGCCCTCCCCCTCGTCGTCCACGGTGACGACGACGCCGTCGCCGTCCGGGTCCGGCGCCAGCGTCAGCGTCACGGTGCCCTCACCGTGCCGGACGGCGTTGCCGACGAGGTTCGACACGATCTGCTCGAGCCGGTCGGGGTCGGCCCAGATCTCCGGCAGCGGCTCGGTGACAGCGACGACGAAGCGGTCCTCGGGGTAGCCGCTGGTGACCATCCGGTCGACCTGCCCGCGCAGGAGCTTCTCGACGTCCACCACCTGCCGGCGCACCTGGAGCCGGCCGGCGTCGATGCGGGAGATGTCGAGCAGCTCGGTGATGAGGCGGGTGACGCGGTCGGCGTCCGCCTCGACGGTCTGCAGCATGAGCTGCTTCTGCTCGTCGGTGAAGCGGTCCCACCGGCGCAGCAGGGTGGACGTGAAACCCTTGACGGAGGTCAGCGGCGAGCGCAGCTCGTGCGCGACGGTCGAGATGAGGCCGGCGTGGTCGTGCTCGGCGCGACGCCGGGACTCGGTGTCCCGCAGCTGGAGGACGACGCCGCGCACCGACCGGTCGGCGTCGCGGACGTAGCGCGCGGTGACGAGCACCTCGGTGCCGCACCGCAGCACGAGGAGCCGCTCGCGGTGCCCGGTGCGGATGTCCAGGCCGGCCCACGGGTCGGTGCAGGCCCACCAGCGGCGCCCGCTGGTGTCCTGCAGCGCGAGCGCGGTGCGGACGTCCCGCCCGAGGACGTCGTCGGCGCGCAGGCCGGTGATGCGCTCGGCGGCGCTGTTGAAGACGGTGACCCGGGCCTCGGCATCGGCGACCACCAGCCCGTCGGGCAGGTCGTCGGGCTCCACAGGTCCCCGGTCGGCGTCCACCTCAGCGAGAGTAGCGGCGTCACGCGGGTTGGCGGCCGAGTTCGTCCGCCAGCCCGACGGCGACGACAGCTGCGAACGGGGCGGCGACCACGACGGGAGGCCCGAGCACCAGGGCCGCGGCGAGCACCCCCGCCAAAAGCACCCCCCGGAGGACCAGTTGCCGGGGCCGGTCCCACTTCAGGGCGAGCACCGCCGCAACACCCACGAGGACCGTGGCCGACGTGGCCACGCTGTCGAGCGCAACGGCGCAGGCGGCGGCCGCCATCGATCCCACGACCAGACCCGCCAGCCCCATCATGGTCCAGCGTCGCCCCCCGGAAACACCCGCGAGAGCCAGCGGTGCGAGCAGCAGCGCCGCCATGCCGCCCAGCACGAGGACCCACCCGTACGGGGACTCGCGGGACTCACCGGTGACGTCGGGCAGGACCGACCAGCCGCGGGAGCCGGCGGCCACAGCGGCGACTCCGGCACCCAGCAGCCCGACGGCGACGGCGACCGCCAGCCACCGGCGCGCTCTCGGCGACGCCGGGAACCGCACGCCCGAGGGGCCCTCGTCGGAGTCCGTCATGGCCGTCTCCACTTCCTGTGACCGCAGCGGCGTCACGCGCCACCGGGGCGGTGCGCACGCGCCGAGGCGTACAGGCACACGGCGGCGGCGGTGGCGAGGTTGAGGCTCTCGGCGCGGCCGTGGATCGGGACCCGGACGACGGCGTCCGCGAGGGCTCGGTCCTCCTCGGGCAGCCCCCAGGCCTCGTTGCCGAACACCCCCGCGACGGGGCCGGCGAGCGGGCCGCGACCGGCCGTCGCGTCGTCCACGAGGTCGTCGACGTCGACGTCCCCGGCGCCGTCCGCCGCGAGGACGGCACAGCCGGCCGCGCGCAGCGCCGCCACCGCCTCGCCCAGCGTCGGGCCGGTGACCACGTCGAGGTGGAACAGGCTGCCGGCGGTCGAGCGCACGCACTTGGGGTTGTGGACGTCGACGCTCGCGTCGGTGAGGACGACGCCGCCCGCGCCGGCGGCGTCCGCGGCCCTCAGCACCGTGCCGGCGTTGCCGGGGTCGCGGACGCGGGACAGCACGGCCACCAGGCGCGGACGCCGCTCCAGCGCGGTGCCCAGCGGGACGGCGACCAGGTCGCAGACCGCGACCAGGCCCTGCGGCGTGGTCGTGTCGGCGATCTCGGCCAGCACCTCGTCGGTGCACGGGCGGACGGCGATACCGGCGGCGTGGGCGGCGGCGACGATGCCGGCGTGGCGGCCGGCCCCGTCGGAGGTGACGAACAGCTCGCGGACGGCGCCAGGGCGACCCGGTGCGTGCCCCGCCACGGCCTCGCGGACCGCCTGCGGGCCCTCGGCCAGGAAGGCGCCGGCCCGCTGACGCGCGGAGCGCCCGGCCAGCCGCCGGGCCGCCCTCACCCGCTCGCTGCGCGGGTTGGACAGCACCGGCGGGGCCGGGCGCTCGGTCATGCGGTGGTGCCGTGACCGCCGGTTCAGGCGGCCGAGCCCTCGCCCACGGCGGGGACGTTGGCCTTCGCCGTCTCGACGAGGGCCGCGAAGGCGGCGGCGTCGTTGACGGCCAGCTCGGCCAGCATGCGGCGGTCGACCTCGATGCCGGCGGCCTTGAGGCCCTGGATGAACCGGTTGTACGTCATGCCGTTGGCGCGGGCAGCGGCGTTGATCCGCTGGATCCACAGGCGACGGAAGTCGCCCTTGCGGGCGCGACGGTCGCGGTAGGCGTAGACGAGGGAGTGGGTGACCTGCTCCTTCGCCTTCCGGTACAGCCGCGAACGCTGACCGCGGTAGCCGCTGGCGCGCTCGAGGGTCTCCCGGCGCTTCTTCTGGGCGTTGACCGCCCGCTTCACGCGTGCCACGTGAGTACTCCTAGGTCGTCGGGACTCGGCTCACTTGCCGAGGAGCTTCTTGGCCTTCTTGAGGTCGGCGGCGGACGCCATGACGTCCTGCGCCAGGCGACGCGTGCGCGTCGAGGGCTTGCCCTCGAACAGGTGGCGCCGGTTGGCCTGCTCGCGCATGACCTTGCCGCTGCCCGTGAGGCGGAAGCGCTTCTTCGCACCGCTGTGCGTCTTCTGCTTCGGCATGACTGCCGTGTCTCCTTGCTGTCGTGTCGGGCCGGCCCGGGTGGGTCAGCCCTGCTCGCTCGCCGTCGGCGCCTCTGCCTGCTCCGCGTCGCGCTCCTCGCGACGGCGGCGCTGGTCGGCCTTGGCCTTGGCCTTCTTCTTGTGCGGGCCGATGACCATGACCATGTTCCGGCCGTCCTGCTGCGGCGACGACTCCACCGAGCCGTCCTCCGCGACGTCGTTGGCGAAGCGCTGGAGGAGGCGGTAGCCCATCTCCGGCCGGGACTGCTCGCGGCCACGGAACATGATCATGACCTTGACCTTGTCGCCGGACTGGAGGAACTTCTCGGCCATCCCGCGCTTCGTCGCATAGTCGTGCGGGTCGATCTTGAGTCGGAGCCGGACCGTCTTGAGCGCGGTGTTGGCCTGGTTCTTCCGGGCCTCGCGCGCCTTCATGGCGGCCTCGTACTTGAACTTGCCGTAGTCCATGAGCTTGCAGACCGGCGGCCTCTCCTGCGGGGCGACCTCGACGAGGTCGAGGTCCGCCTCCTGCGCCAGGCGGAGGGCGTCCTCGACGCGGACGATGCCGACCTGCTCGCCGTTGGGGCCGACCAGTCGCACCTCCGGGACGCGGATCCGGTCGTTGATGCGCGGCTCGCTGATGTGCTGCTCCTCGTTCGACGAAAGTGACGCGACCACCGCAAGACGAGAAAGGCCCCCGCCTGCGAACGCTGGGCGGGGGCCTGCCGTGCCGGTCACCGGTCACTCCCACGGACGCCGTCGGCGCCCCACGAGCGACGTCGTGGGCGGGGCCGCCGTCGGCGTCCCCGACCTGACCAGGACCCGACGACCTGCTCGGTCGTCCGGGTGGGAGGTTCCTCCGCTTCGCGTACCGGCACCTCGCGGCGCCGGTCGGTCGTTCTGAGAGGGTAACACCCATGAGCCGGCAGCCCGAATCGGACGACGAGCTCGGCGCAGCCGTCCGGGACATCGCCGAGGTGCCCGCGGTCGAGGTGATCACCACCACCGCCCTGCACCTGATGAGCGCCGCGGCGGTGATGTGCGGGCTCTCCGAGGACGAGGCCGAGGCCGCTCACACCGACCTCGACGAGGCGCGCAAGCTCATCAACGCCCTCGCGGGCCTCGTCACCGCCGCGGCGCCCGAGGTGGGCAACCAGCACGCGCGGCTGCTGCGCGACGGGCTGCGACAGCTGCAGCTGGCGTTCCGCGAGGCGTCCCACGTGCCGGACCCGCCAGGCCAGGGGCCCGGCGAGAAGTGGACCGGCCCGGTCGGCTGAGCGGGCCGGTCAGCCGACCGACGCGGGCGCCGGCGCCCGCCGCCGGGCCTGCTGGACGCCGAGGGCCGCGACGGCGACGACGGCGCCGAGGCCCCCGACCAGCGCGAACCCGCCCCAGGGCCCGACCGCGTCGATGGCCGTCCCGGCGAGCGGGCCACCGAGCGCACCGCCCACCGTCAGGGCGGAGGCGTGCCACCCCATCGCCTCGCCGCGGGAGTGCTCGGGCACCAGGCGGGCGACCGCCTCGGCCGTCGCGGAGACGACCGGCGCGCAGAGGGCACCGGCGGGCAGGATCGCCAGGCAGAGCACCCACGGCGACGTGGCCAGCCCGATCGGCACCGTCAGCAGGCCGAGCGCGAGGAGCAGCCACAAGGGGTGCACGCCGCGCCGGGCGCCGCCGTACACCAGTCCGCCGGTGATCGACCCGGCACCCCACGCGGCGAAGACCAGCCAGCTCAGCTCCACGGCGTCCGCGCCCCGCAGCACCGCGACGACCCCGAGGTCGGTGCCGTAGAGCACGAGCGTCGCCCCGGCCGTCGCCACGAGCACCGCGAGCAGCGACGGCGTCATCCAGGTGCGGCGACCGGCCGCCGCGGCCGGTCGCAGCGCGGTCGTCAGCAGGGTCCGCTCCGCGGCCGCGGCCGCGACCGGCGCGTGGCGTGAGACGGAGTCCGCGCGGTCGACATCCGCGCCGACCCGGCGCCCGGCGAGCTGCTCGCTTCGGGTCGGCGGGTCGGCGGCCGCGAGCAGCAGGCCCGAGGCCACGGTCGCGACGCCGACGCCGACCAGTGCCCAGCCGGTCGACAGCTGGGTGGCGGCGAGCACGCCGAGGCCGGGCCCGGCCATGAACGACAGCTCGACGCCGATCGAGTCGACGGCGTAGGCGGTGCGGCGCTGGGCCTCCGGCACGAGCACGGACAGCGACTGCCGGACCACGGTGAAGATCGGGAGCCCCATCAGGCCGCCGACGAACGCCGCGACGAGCAGGCCCTCGTAGGGCAGCCAGGGGATGGTCCCCCAGACCAGGGCCTCGACGACGATGGACGGCGCGAGCGCGCGCCGCAGGCCGAACCGGTCGACGAGGCGACCGCGCCACGGTGATCCGATCGCCGCGCCGACCGTGGTGGTCGCCCCCACCAGCCCCGCCTCCAGCCAGCTGCGGCCGAGGGTGCTCTGGACGTGCAGCACGAGCACGATGCCGGCGGCGGTCATCGGCACCCTGGCGACCACGCCGAGCAGGAGCAGGTGGCGGACCGCGCGCCGGCGCAGCACGGCCCGGTAGGGCGACAGGGACATGGGATGAATGCTCCCACTCGTCGAGGGAGTCGATCGACGGGTTTTCACGCCGCCGAGTGTGGGCCCCGGGGCGGACACGCCCGGCGAGTCCGCGCCGCGGGTCACACTCGAGCGGGGGACGGCGGGTCAGCGGGACGGCGTGACGCTCAGCTCGAGGGAGTCGACCCGCTCGGCGACGACCTCGCTGGCGGCGAGCGCGCCGGAGACCGCCGCGGTGAGCGTGGAGAGCGCCACGCGGTCCAGGCCCGGCCGGACGGCGAGGACGACGCGCAGCTCGGCGCGCTCCCCGGGCTCGCAGCGCACGCCGTCCACGCCGGCCACGGCATCCGCGGCCCGGGCCACGGCGGCGGCCACCTCGGGGTCCCGCGGCGACGGCGTCCACGCCCGGCCCTGCGCGACGGCCCACACCGCGGGGCGCGGGACGACGACGGTCACCGGCCCCGCGACGTCCAGCACGACGACGTCGGCGCCCTCGGCGACGGCGGCGAGCGCGGCGCGTCGGGCGTCGACCGGCACCGGCCGGGCGGCGGTGTCCCAGGCGGCGAGCGCCGGCACTCCGCTGAACACCGGCAGCGCCACCCGACCGTCGCGACCGCGCAGCGTCACCATCGCCATGTCGGCGGACTTCTCCACCGGCAGCCCGGTCTGCGGGCTGGTCCCGCCCTCGCCGAGGGCCGCGACCACCGGCACGAGCAGGCGCGCGGCGGCCAGGGCGGCGACCACGTCCGCGAGGTCGCCGGTCCCGGCGGCATGCACGGCGACGGCGGCCGCGAGGGCCGCGTCGGGCGACCCGTCGTCGCCGTCGAAGCCGGACGGCGTGAACGATCGGCCCTGCCAGGGGACGCCGGCCGAGTCGGTGCCGGTCACGGCCGCCCGGCGACGTCCAGCGCCTCGGGCAGCGTGAAGGCGCCGGCATACAGCGCCTTGCCGACGATCGCGCCCTCGACGCCGAGCGGCACGAGCTCGCGCAGCGCCCGCAGGTCGTCCAGCGACGAGACGCCGCCGGACGCCACCACCGGGGCGTCGGTGCGCTCGCACACCTGGCGCAGCAGGTCGGTGTTCGGGCCGCGCAGCGTGCCGTCCTTGGTGACGTCGGTGACGACGTAGCGGGCGCAGCCGTCGCGCTCGAGACGCTCCAGCACGTCCCACAGGTCGCCGCCGTCGCGGGTCCAGCCGCGGGCGGCGAGCGTGGTGCCGCGGACGTCGAGCCCGACGGCGATCGCGTCGCCGTGCTCGCCGATGACGCGGGAGGTCCACTCCGGGTCCTCGAGGGCGGCGGTGCCGAGGTTGACGCGCCGCGCGCCGGTCGCGAGGGCCCGGTGCAGCGACGCGTCGTCCCGGATGCCGCCGGACAGCTCGACGGCGACGTCCAGGCGGCCGACGACGTCCGCGAGCAGGTCGGCGTTGGAGCCCCGGCCGAAGGCGGCGTCGAGGTCGACGAGGTGGATCCACTCGGCCCCGTCACGCTGCCACGCGAGCGCCGCCTCCAGCGGGTCGCCGTACGAGGTCTCGCTGCCGGCCTCGCCCTGCACGAGCCGGACGGCCTGGCCGTCGGCGACGTCGACGGCGGGCAGCAGCTGGAGTCGGGGGGTGCTCACGAGGCGCCAGGGTATCGGCGGCGCCCGAGCCGCTCAGGCTCGGCGGCCCCGGTCGAACAGCACGGTGACGAGCACCGGCCAGGCCAGGACGGTGACGACGAGCGCGCCGACCCGCCACGACCACGACGACGTTGCCAGCCACAGCGCGGCGTGCGCGCCGACGAGCACCCCGAGCAGCGCGCCGTCCTGACGCCGTCGGCGGGCCTTCAGGACGCCGGTGGTGACCGGACGTCGGCCGCGGGGCCGCGCGGGCGTGCCGGGGCGCAGCAGCCGGCGGCGACGCCCGCGACGCCGCCGCCGCTCGCGCTCGGCCGCGGCGGCGGCCTCCCGCTCGGCGCGGCGGCGGGCCCGGTCCTTGCTCACCGCCGGCTCATGATGCGTGGCTCACGGCAGGGACCGCACCCAGTTCTCCAGCAGGGTCGCGCCGGCGTCGCCGGACTTCTCCGGGTGGAACTGCGTCGCCGACAGCGGGCCGTTCTCGACGGCGGCGACGAAGCGGTCGCCGTGGGTGGACCACGTGACCAGCGGCGCGCGCAGCCGCCCGCCGTCCGGCGCCATCTCCCAGCGCCGGACGCCGTAGGAGTGCACGAAGTAGAACCGCTCGTCCTCGACGCCCGCGAACAGCGACGACCCCTCGGGCACCTCGACGGTGTTCCAGCCCATGTGGGGGACGACGTCCGCCTCGAGGCGCTCGACCGTGCCGGGCCACTCCGCCAGCCCGTCGGTGCGCACGCCGTGCTCGACGCCGAGGGCGAACATCACCTGCATGCCGACGCAGATCCCGAGCACGGGGCGGCCGCCGGCGAGGCGCCGGTCCACCAGCTCGGGGCCGCGCACGGCGCGCAGTCCCGCCATGACCGCGGCGAAGGCGCCGACGCCGGGCACGACGAGTCCGTCGGCCTCCTGGGCCCGGGCGCGGTCGGCGGTCAGCTCGACGTCGGCCCCGACGCGCTCGAGGGCGCGCACGGCGGACCGGACGTTGCCGGAGCCGTAGTCGAGGACGACGACGCGAGCGGTCACGGGCCCACCCTACGGAGCGCGCCGGCGCCGCAGCTCGCGCACCCCGAGCAGGCCCAGCAGGGCGATGGCGAGGCCGAGGACGACCGGCGAGCCCCGGTCGGACGCCGCGCGCACGCCCTCCCAGGCGACGAGCGCGGACAGCAGGACGAGCAGGACGAGGCTGGCGACGCGGTCCCACCGCTGGGCCTTGGCGGTCCAGGCCGCCTCGGCCTGCGAGCCCGAGACGGCGGTGCGGGCGGCGGCCATGCGGGACATGCCGCGACTGCTCACCGCACCGGGCTGCGTGGCGGCGTCCGCGCCGAGCACCAGCCGCTCGGCGGCACCGGGCAGGCACGCGAGCGCGGCACCGGCGGCCGGCGTCCCGACCTGCTCTCCGGCCCGCCACGTGGTCGCGTCGACCTGGTTCTCGCGGCGCTCGAACAGCGCAAGCTCCACCTGGCCGAGGACGCGCGAGAGCCGCTGTGCCGCAGCGGTAGCGCCGGCCGGGTCGTCCAGGACGACGCCGGCGCCGGCGCCGTCGAACGGGACGACGGTGGCGTCCACCCGCACGAGCGCGCAGGCGGCGGCCAGCCGCTCGGCGTCGGGGACGCCGACGACGAGGACGGCGGTGGTGACGGCGTCCGCGTCCGCCGTCACAGGGCGCCCTTGGTGCTGGGGACGCCGGTCACCCGGGGGTCCGGCGCGACCGCGGCGCGCAGCGCGCGGGCGACGGCCTTGAACTGCGCCTCGACCACGTGGTGCGGGTCGCGCCCCGCGAGCACCCGCACGTGCAGGGCGATCGCGGCGTGGTGCGCGAGGGTCTCGAAGACGTGCTGCGTGAGCGACCCGGCGTACGGGACGCCACCGCCCCCGCCGCCGATCAGCGCGTAGGCCTGCCCGTCGGGCTCGCCGGTGTGCACGCAGTACGGCCGGCCGGAGACGTCGACGACCGCCTGCGCGAGGCACTCGTCCAGCGGCACCGTGGCGTCCCCGAAGCGGGCGATGCCGGTCTTGTCGCCGAGCGCCTGGCGCAGCGCCTGGCCGAGGACGATGGCGACGTCCTCGACGGTGTGGTGGGCGTCGACGGCCGTGTCGCCCTCGGCCTCGACGACGAGGTCGATCAGCGAGTGGCGGGCCAGGGACGTCAGCATGTGGTCGTAGAACCCGACCCCGGTGCCGACCCGGGACGTGCCGGTGCCGTCGAGGTCGACCTCGACGACCACCTTCGACTCGCTGGTGGCGCGCTCGACGCGGGCGGTGCGGCTCATCGGGTCTCTCCTGCGGGGTCGGTGAGGGCTGCTGCGAGGGCGTCGAGGAACGCCGTCGTCTCGGTCGGCGTGCCGGCGGTCACCCGCAGATGGTGCCGGATGCCGACGTCCCGCACGAGCACCCCGCGGTCGAGCAGGGCCTGCCAGGTGCGCTGCTCGTCGGCCAGCCCGCCGAACAGCACGAAGTTGGCGTCGCTCGGCACCGGGTGGGCGCCGATCGCGGGGAGGGCGCCGACGATGCGGTCGCGCTGCGCCTTGGTGGCCTCGACCGTGGCCAGCAGCGCCGGGGCGTGGGCGAGCGCGGCCCGCGCGGCGGCCTGGGTCAGCGACGACAGGTGGTACGGCAGCCGCACGAGTCGGAGAGCGTCGGTGACGGCCGGGTCGGCGGCGAGGTAGCCGACGCGCGCGCCGGCCAGCGAGAACGCCTTGCTCATCGTGCGGGTGACGACCAGCCGGGGCCGGCCGGGCAGCAGGGAGAGGGCGGACGGCGTGCCGGGCCGGGCGTACTCCGCGTAGGCCTCGTCGACGACGACCACCCCGGACGTCGCCTCGTAGGCCCGCTCGACGACGTCCAGGTGCAGGGCCGTGCCGGTGGGGTTGTTCGGCGAGCAGAGGAAGACGACGTCCGGTCGCGCCTGCTCGACCTGCGCGGCGACGTGGCCCGCGTCGAGGTCGAACTCCTCGTCCCGCTGGCCGTCGACCCAGGCGGTGCCGGTGCCGCTGCTGATGATCGGGTGCATCGAGTAGGACGGCGTGAAGCCGAGGGCCGTGCGTCCGGGCCCGCCGAAGGCCTGCAGCAGGTGCTGCAGCACCTCGTTCGACCCGTTGCCCGCCCAGATCTGGTCGGCCGTCAGGCCGTGGCCCAGGTAGGCGGCGAGGTCGGCGCGCAGCGCGGTGAACTCGCGGTCGGGGTAGCGGTTGAGGTGGCGCACCTCGCGGGCCACGGCCTCGACGACGGCGAGCGCGACGTCCTCGGGGACGTCGTACGAGCTCTCGTTGGTGTTGAGGCGCACCGGGACGTCGAGCTGCGGCGCGCCGTACGGCGTCCTGCCGCGCAGGTCGGCACGCAGGGGCAGGGCGTCCAGGGAGCTCACCGGCACGATTCTAGGAACCGGGCCGCCGGCGCCGTGGCCCGGGCGTCGCGGTGACGACGTCAGGCAGGTTCGGGGCGGGCGTGCCGCAGGAGCCACTCGACCAGCGGTCGTACCTCGGCCCACGCGTCTGCGGTGACACGACGCAGCGGCGCCGCGGCGAGCGGCTCCGGCGGCAGGCCGCGTGCGACGGTGACGTACTCGCGACGGATGAGGTCCAGGCGGGGGTGGTCCGCCGGGACTCCCCGCGGCCTGGTGGCCACCTGTCGCCCGCCGATCTGGAAGCCCTTGCGGCGCAGCGTCCGCACGATCCGCGCCAGCTCAGGGCCGGCGGCCTGGTCGTCGACCGCCGAGCGGAACCGGCGCGTCTGCGCCCGGTCCTGGGGGTGGAAGCCGCCGCCGAGCGACAGCCCGTCCGCGGAGACCTCGGCGTAGTAGCCGACACCCGGCGCGACGGCGAGGAAGGCACCCTGCGCCGTCTTGTAGGGCGACGTGTCGGCGCTGAACCGGACGTCGCGGTAGGGGCGGAACACGACCGGCTCGCCGCCCACGTCGGCCGCCAGCGTCTCGAGCAGGTGCTGCAGGGGCGCGCGGACATGCTGCTCGTACTGCCCGCGGTGCGCCGTCCAGTACGCCTTGGTCGGGTCGGCGAGCAGGCCCCGGTAGAACGCGAAGGTCTCGGGGGTCAACCCTGGCACCACGGCCGCACGCGAGACGGAGGGGCTGTCGCTCGCCACGTCGCCGACCCTAACGGACGGCCTCCGGGGCGAACGGCCCTTGGCCGGATCGCCGCCGCCCGTTTCACTGTCCGTCATGACCGACGAGCGGGACCCGAAGCAGGCCTGGACCGACACCGGCGAGCGCCTCGGCGCGCTCGGCGCACGGCTCAAGCAGCACTACGAGCAGGCGAGCGGCAAGGACGCCGAGACCGAGCGCGCCGAGCTGGCGTCGGCGGTGGAGCGCCTCACCGAGGTGGTCCGCGAGGCGTTCGACGCGGTCGGCGAGGCGGCCAGGGACCCGGCGGTGCGGGAGGACGTCAAGGGCGTCGGCGAGTCGCTCGGCGCGGCGCTGTCCGCGTCGTTCGAGGAGCTCAGGCGTGGCGCAGGACGCTGACGGCGAAGTCCGCGTCGTCGTGCCAGGCGACGAGGTCCCAGGTGGCGAACCGGTGCTCGAGGCGCAGCCCTGCCTCGCGGACCGCAGCGTCGAACGCGTCCGGGGACAGGTCCCGGTTCGTGTGGAAGCCGGTGACCACCCGCCCGTCGGGCACGACGTGGGCGGCGACGCGCCGCAGCACCCGGGCCTCGGTGCCCGGCGCCACGAACACCATGACGTTGCCGGCGAGCACCGCCGCGTCGAACGGCTCGGGCACGCCGTCGGCGACCAGGTCGAGGTGGGCCAGGTCGCCGACCAGCCACGTCGGGCCGGGGTGGTCGTGCCGGGCGGCCTCGACGAGCACCGGGTCCGCGTCCACGCCGACGACGGTGTGACCGCGGGCGTGCAGCGCCGCGCCGACCCGGCCGGGGCCGCAGCCGGCGTCCAGCACCCGCGCACCGCGGGGCAGCATCGCGTCCAGCAGCCGCGCCTCGCCCTCGAGGTCCTCACCCTCGGCCGCCAGCCGCCGGAACCGCTGCACGTACCAGTCGGAGTGGCCCTCGGCCGTGTCCGTCTCCCAGCGGGTCGGACGCCGGTCGGCGCTCACCCCTCGAACCGCACCCGGACGGCCGCACCGTGCGCCGGCAGGTCCTCGGCGTCCGCCAGCGCGACGACGTGGTGGGCGACGTCCCGCAGCGCCTCCCGGGAGTACTCCACGACGTGGACGCCGCGCAGGAACGTCTGCACGCTCAGCCCGCTGGAGTGGCACGCGCAGCCGCCGGTGGGCAGCACGTGGTTCGAGCCGGCCGCGTAGTCACCGAGCGACACCGGCGCGAACGGCCCCACGAAGATCGCGCCGGCGTTGCGCACCCGGGCGGCCCGCTCCGCGGCGTCCACCGTCTGGATCTCCAGGTGCTCGGCGGCGTACGCGTCGACGACCGCCATCCCCGCGTCCAGGTCGTCGACGAGCACGGTCGCCGACTGGACGCCGGCCAGCGCGGTGCGGATGCGCTCGGTGTGCTTCGTGGCGGCGACCTGCCGCTCGAGCTCGGCGTCCACCGCGTCCGCGAGCGCCGTGGAGTCGGTGACCAGCACGGCGGCCGCCATCGTGTCGTGCTCGGCCTGGCTGACGAGGTCGGCTGCCACGTTCGCCGGGTCGGCGGAGTCGTCGGCGAGCACGAGGATCTCGGTGGGGCCGGCCTCGGAGTCGATGCCGACGACGCCCTTGAGCAGTCGCTTGGCGGCGGCGACCCAGATGTTGCCCGGGCCGGTGACGATGTCGACGGCGGCGCACTCCCCCGCGCCGTAGGCGAACATCGCGACCGCCTGGGCACCGCCGACGGCGTACACCTCGTCGACGCCGAGCAGGGCGCAGGCGGCGAGGATCGTGGGGTGCGGCAGGCCGCCGAACTCCTTCTGCGGCGGGCTCGCCACGGCCAGCTGCTCGACACCGGCCTCCTGCGCCGGCACCACGTTCATCACGACGCTGCTCGGGTAGACCGCCTGCCCGCCGGGCACGTAGAGGCCGACCCGCTCGACCGGCACCCAGCGCT
>JBKHXE010000176.1:0-7542 GCA_046566185.1 Actinomycetes bacterium
CGGCGTGTCGCCGCGGGAGGACGGTGCTCTTCTGCAGCGACCCTCCAACGGTGTGAGGGTTGATCGGTCAGCTCCGCAACCGTCGCAGGGCTGCTCGCGACGAGCTCTGCTCAGAGCTCGCGGCGGCTGGCCGCGATGCGGTGCTCGAGCAGCAGCGTCACCACGACGACGGCCGCTCCGGCGACGACGAGGCCGAGCACCGGCCACGCGTCGCCGCCCGGCGCCAGCACGTCGCGGCCGGCGGTCTGCCACGGCCACAGGGCCCGCAGCGAACCTGCCATCAGGCCGGTCATCACCGCGAGGGTGACCTTGGGGTGGTGGGTGAGCAGGTGCTGCAGGAGCGTGACGAACGCGCCGAGCCCGAGCAGCGCGCCGAGCGCGGAGGCGCCCAGGTAGGCCCAGTCGCGGTCGTTGACGGCGCCCAGCGTCGGCGCGTACAGCCCGACCGTGAGCAGCAGGAACGACCCCGAGACGCCGGGCAGCACGAGCGCGCAGACCGCGACCGCGGCGGCGACCGTGACGACCGGCAGCGGGGGGTCGGCGACGGCTCCCGGCGGCAGGCCGGTGAGCAGCGCGGCGAGCAGCGCGGCGAGCACCGCGAGCACGGCCTCGCGGGCGCCCCAGCGGCCCACGAGCCGGTAGGGCACGACGAGCGAGGCGAGGATCATGCCCGCGAACACCGCGCGCGCGCCGACGGGGTGCTCCTCCAGCAGCGGCTCGAGCACGCGCGCCCCCACGACGAGCGCGGTCACCATCCCGAGCCCGACCGGGACCAGCACGACCCACGGCACGTGGGAGTGCGCCTCGCGCGCCTCCCGGCGGCGTCCCGTCACCAGCAGCCGCAGCACGGTGAGCAGCTGGCCGGCCGACCCGATCAGCGTGCCGTAGAGGCCGACGACGAGGGCGACGGTGCCGCCGCTGACGCCCGGCACGACCTCCGCGGCCCCGATCAGCGCGCCCCGGACGGCGTGCAGGGGCGCCGCCCGCTTGCGGGCGTCGGTGCGGGCTGCGGTCGACGGCGAGGTCATCGGGGCGAACGGTAGTGACAGGGTGGAGCCCATGGCACAGCGGCTGGTGGTGGTCGGCGCGGACGCGGCGGGGATGAGCGCGGCCCACCAGGCGCTGCGGACCGCGCGCGCCGCCGGACGCGACCTCGACGTCGTCGCTGTCGAGATGACGGACGACGTCTCGTACTCCGCCTGCGGCATCCCCTACTGGATGGCCGGGGACGTCGAGGCCGCCGACGCGCTCGTCGCCCGCACCGCGGCCCAGCACCGGGCGGCCGGCATCGACCTGCGCCTGCGCACGGAGGCCACCGCGCTCGACCTCGACCGCGGCGAGGTGGAGGTCCGTGACCACGCCTCGGGCACGACGACGCGACTGGGGTTCGACGACGTCGTGCTCGCGACCGGCGCGGCGCCGATCCAGCCGGAGTGGGCGCGCGGCATCGACGGCGTGCTGCCGGTCAAGACCCTGGCCGACGGGGCGGCGTGGCGGCAGGTGCTCGAGCGGCGTCCGGACTGCGCGCTCGTGGTCGGCGGCGGGTACATCGGGGTCGAGGTGGCCGAGGCCTTCGCGCGCCGCGGGCTGACGACGACGCTCGTCACGCGCGGCGCCGAGCCGATGTCGGGGTCGTTCGAGCACCACATGGGCGCCCTCGTGCGCCAGGCGCTGGAGAAGGTGGGCGTCCGGGTCGTCACCGGCACCGAGGTCACCGGGCTGGACGGCGGCCGCGACGGCCAGGTGGCCGCCGCCTGTCTCGACGGGCAGGAGATGCAGGCGGACGTCGTGGCGCTCGGGCTCGGCGTCCGGCCGCGGGTGGGGCTCGCGACGGCCGCGGGGCTGGCGGCCGGGCGGCACGGCGGGCTGGTGCCGGACGGCCGGCAGCGGCTGGCGGACGGCGTGTGGGCGGCCGGTGACTGCTGCGAGGTCTGGGACCGCCTGCTCGAGAGTCACTGGTACGTGCCGCTCGGCACGCACGCGAACAAGGCCGGCCGGGTCGCCGGCACCAACCTCGGCGGGGGCGACGCCTGCTTCCCGGGCATCGTCGGCACCGCGATCACGCGGGCGGGGGAGGCCGAGGTGGCACGTACCGGCCTGACCCGGTACTGGGCGCAGCGGCGGGGGCTGGACGTCCTCGAGGTGCGGATGGACTCGACGACGGCGTCCGGCTACATGCCCCAGGCCGACCCGGTCACCGTCTGGGTGCTCGGCGAGCGCGGCTCCGGCCGCCTGCTGGGCTGCCAGCTCGTCGGCGGCCGTGGCGCGGGCAAGCGGATCGACACGGTCGCCACCGCGCTGTGGGCAGGCCTCACCGCGCAGGACGTCGCGATGAGCGACCTCGCCTACGCGCCGCCGTTCTCGCCGGTGTGGGACCCCGTGCAGATCGCGTGCCGCAAGCTCGCCGAGCGCCTGTAGCCGCGCCCACGCCCGCGTGGAAGGATCACCGCGACGTCAGCCGTACCGCCTGAGGAGCTCCCATGCCGATTGCCACCCATGAGGTCTACGCCGAGATGCTCGACCGCGCGAAGTCCGGGTCGTTCGCGTACCCGGCGATCAACGTGACGAGCTCGCAGACGCTCACCGCCGCGATCCGCGGGTTCGCCGAGGCCGAGAGCGACGGCATCGTGCAGGTCTCCACGGGCGGAGCGGAGTACCTGTCGGGCTCGACGATCAAGGACATGGTGCTCGGGGCGCAGGCGCTCGCCGAGTTCGCGCACCACGTCGCCAAGGCCTACGACGTCCAGATCGCCCTGCACACCGACCACTGCCCGAAGGACAAGCTCGACTCCTTCGTGCGGCCGCTGCTCGCGATCAGCGCGGACCGCGTCAAGGAGGGCCGCGAGCCGCTGTTCCAGTCGCACATGTGGGACGGCTCGGCGACGCCGCTCGAGGAGAACCTGCGGATCGCCCGCGAGCTGCTGGACCAGTGCCGGGCGGCGAACGTCGTCCTCGAGATCGAGGTCGGGGTCGTCGGGGGCGAGGAGGACGGCGTCGTGGGCGAGATCAACGAGAAGCTCTACACGACGCCGGAGGACGCGATCGCGACCGTCGAGGCCCTCGGTGCCGGCGAGAACGGCAGGTACATGACCGCGCTGACGTTCGGCAACGTGCACGGCGTCTACAAGCCGGGCAACGTCAAGCTGCGGCCGGAGATCCTCCAGGCGGCTCAGGAGGCCGCGGCCGGCAAGGCGGGCAAGGACCGCCCGTTCGACCTGGTGTTCCACGGCGGGTCCGGCTCCAGCGCCGAGGAGATCGCCGCCGCCGTCGACTACGGCGTCGTCAAGATGAACATCGACACCGACACCCAGTACGCGTTCACGCGGCCGGTCGTCGACCACATGTTCAAGAACTACGACGGCGTGCTGAAGATCGACGGCGAGGTGGGCAACAAGAAGCTGTACGACCCGCGCGCCTGGGGCAAGGCGGCGGAGACCGCGATGGCGGCGCGCGTCGTCGAGGCGTGCCGGGACCTGCGGTCCGCGGGGACGCGGATGCGCTGAGGCGCGAGAGCCGCCGGGGACGGCGGTCCCGCGCCTCAGGCGATGAGGTCGGGGTCGTCGTCCCCCTCGGACTCCTCGTCCGGCAGGGAGGTGTCCACGCCGGGGTCGGTGTCCACGACGTCCAGCACCTCGCGGATCGCCGTGACGTCGATGAGGAACTGGACGAGCTCAGGGGGCCGGATGAGCACGAGGCGACCGGTGCACCGGGACGCCAACCGGGCCAGGAACGCCACGCCCGTGGAGTCCATGAACGTCACGTGCTGTGCGTCCACCTCGACCGGACGCCCGGCGTCCTCGGCGTCGGCGGCCGCCTCGGTGAGGTCCGGCCCGAGCTCGGCGTCGATCTCGCCGGTGAGCACGACGCGGGTCTTGCGACCCCCGACGATGACGTGCACCGACCCCGGGTCCGCCGGGCGCGATGGGGGGGACGCGCCGCCGCCACTCGACCGCGCCCCGCTGGTGTTACCGTCCCGCACCATGCCTCCCTCGCCCCGTCGGACCTGCCGCGGTACCGACGCCCCGCACACTGCGGCACGCTAGACGATCGGAGCCTCCAGTGGCCAAGCAGGTGTCCATGGATCTCGCGACGTCCCCCCTGCCACGGATCGTCCACGAGGCCCTGGCCGCCGTCCTGCTGGTGGACCTGAGCACGTCCCAGGTGGTCCACGCCAACCGCCAGGCCACCCTGATGGCCGGGGAGCAGCCCCTCCCGATGGGCGTCGACGAGTGGAGCCGGCGGGCCGGACTGCTCGACCCGACCGGGCGTGACCTGTCCGACTCGGCCGGTCCGCTGTCGCGCGTGGCCCGCGGCGAGCCGGTCGCCGGCGAGCTGGTGCGCCGCGACCCCGGTGCCGCCGGCCGGGGGGAGTCCCCGGCCGGGCCGGCGGCGGCCGAGGAGAGCGAGACCGGCCCGCTGTGGGTGACGGGGTTCCCGCTCGAGCAGCAGGCGACGGGCCGGCTCGTCGGCACCGCCCTGGTCGTCTTCATGCGCATCACGTCGGACGGCGACCACGCCATGCGGGCCCGCGCCGTCCTCGCCACCGGCCTCTCCTTCACCATCAGCGACCCGTCCCAGCCCGACAACCCGCTGGTCTGGGTGAACCCGGCGTTCACCGCCACGACCGGTTACGAGCTGCGGGACGTCATCGGCCGCAACTGCCGCTTCCTGCAGGGCCCCGGCACCGACCCGGCGAGCGTCGCCCGGCTGCGGGAGGCGGTCGAGCGCGCCGAGCCGATCGTCGAGACGGTGCTCAACTACCGCGCCGACGGCACCGCGTTCTGGAACGAGGTCTCGATCTCGCCGGTGTTCGACGGCGACGGGCAGCTCGTCAACTTCGTCGGTGTCCAGGCCGACGTCACCTCGCGGATGGAGGCGCAGGCCGAGCGCCTGGCGGCCCTGCAGGCCGAGCGCCGTGCGCGCGGCCGCCTGTCGCTGCTCGCGGACGTCGCGGAGGCGGCGACCGAGCTCGACTCGCCGACCGCGCTCCAGGGGGTGGCGGACGTCGTCGCGCCGGCGCTGGTGCCGTGGTGCGCCTTCGTCGTCGCCAACGGCCACCTGCGGGTCGTCGCCACGGCCGGCGACATCGCCGGCCCGGCCCGCGACACGTTCCCGCTGCCGCGCGGCTGGGACCAGGGGGCCGACGGCGACGTCGACGACCCGGTGGGGGCCCAGGTCGTCGGACGCCGCACCGAGTCGGTGGACCTGGGGCCGGCGTCGGGCCACCCGGAGGGGTCGCTGACCCGCTGGCTCACCGGGCAGCTGAACCTCGCGGGCGAGGACACCTGCATGTCGGTGCCGGTCCCGGGGCGCCGCGACGTCCTGGGGCTGCTCGTCGTCGGCTGCCCCGACGACGGGCTCGGCGAGGAGGACCTCGCCCTGGTCGGCGAGGTGGCGCGCCGCGTCGGCCTGTCGCTGGAGAACGCGCGCCTGTACGCCCGTGAGCACCAGCTGGCCGAGACCCTGCAGCGCAGCATGCTCCCGGAGCAGGCCGGCGTTCCCGGACTGGACCTGTGGTCGTACTACGCCCCGAACGTCGACCACGCCCAGGTCGGCGGCGACTGGTACGACGTCCTGCAGCTCGGCGCCGACGCGGTCGGTCTCGTCGTGGGGGACGTCGTCGGGCACGACGTCGAGGCCGCCGCGGCGATGGGTCAGCTGAGGTCCGTCGTCCGCGCGTACGCGTTCGAGCAGGAGGAGCCCGGGCAGGTGCTCATGCGGGTCGACCAGCTGGTGGCCGGTATGCGCATCCCGCGCTCGGCGAGCCTCGTGCTCGCGACGCTGACCAGCCAGGACGACGGCTGGGACCTGGAGTGGTCACGCGCCGGCCACCTGCCGCCGCTGCTGGTCAGCGGTGGCGAGGTGTACGTGCTGTCCGAGGCGGGCGGCACGCTCGTCGGCGTCGGCGACCGGCCCCGGCAGACGGCGTCGCGCACCCTGGTGCCCGGCGACGTCCTGCTGCTGTACACCGACGGCCTCATCGAGCGCCGGTCGCGGCCGCTGATGGACGGGCTGCAGATGCTGCGCGAGGTCGCGGCGAGTCTCGTGGTGTCGGACGCCGCGGGCATCGGCGAGCAGCTGCTCACGGCGCTCGGGGACGAGCCGGAGGACGACATGGCGATCGTCGTCCTGCGGGTCCCGGAGGCCGAGGAGCCGGTCGAGGAGCCGAGCGGGGCCCCGCGGCAGCGCCGCTGGCAGCTGCCGGGCGACCCGTCGTCGATCGGCCGCGCGCGGCGTCTGACGGTCCGGTCGTGCCGGGCCTGGGGCATGGACTGCGGTCCCGAGGCCGAGCTCGTCGTCTCCGAGCTGGTGGCGAACGCCGTCCTGCACGGCTGGGGGCCGGTCGGCCTGCGGCTGCGGCACAGCGCCCGCGGGCTGGTCATCGAGGTGGACGACGCGAACCCGTCGCCGCCGTCCGCGGTCGAGTCGGAGCGGCAGGGCGTCGGCGGCTACGGCATGCACGTGGTGCAGCGGCTCGCCGAGTGGGGCTGGCACCGGTCAGGCGCCGGGAAGACCGTGTGGGCGCGCGTGCCCGAGCGGGGTCAGCCCCCCTCCGCCTGATCGGCGTCCACGCGCCACGGCCCGGAGCTCTCCACGTCGTCGCAGCGGTGCTCGCCGTCGATGCGGAACATGTCGAGCGCCCCGCAGACCTCGAGCACGAACAGCTCCCGCTGCGCGGCGCCGCGCAGGACGACGACGCCGCCCCGGCGGCCGAGCACGTCGGCCAGCGAGATGAGGAACGCCGCGCCCGTGGAGTCCATGAACGTCGTGCGGCACATGTCGACGACGACGAGCTGACGCCTCAGTCCGCTCACGCGGGCGGCGACCTCCGGGAACTGGTCGCGCTCAGCCATGTCCAGGTCGCCGACGACGGTGAGCAGGGTCGTCGTCGGCGACGACTCGAGCTGGATCATGACGTGGGCGCCCCTCCTCGGCCGCGTCACCGTAGCCCGGGGCAGGATGGGGCGCATGTCCACCCCTGCCTCCCGCCCCGAGCACGTGCACGACAACCTGCTGGGCGGGCCGCCGCCCACGTACCTGCCGGACGACCACCCGGACGTCGAGGTCGCCCGCGCGCTGGAGGCCGGTCGCGGCGCCCGCGAGCTGGCCGCGGGGCGTCCCTCGTCGTCCCTGGCCTGGGCGGTGCTCGCCGAGGAGGCGCTGGACGCCGGCAGCGACGTCGAGGCGTACGCCTACGCCCGCACCGGCTACCACCGGGGTCTCGACGCGCTGCGTCGCGCGGGCTGGCGAGGGCACGGGCCGGTGCCGGCCTCGCACGCCCCGAACACCGGCTTCCTGCGGGCGCTGGCGGCGCTCGGGGAGGCGGCCCGGCGCATCGGTGAGGACGACGAGGCGCAGCGCATCGCCACCTTCCTCACCGACTGCGACCCCACCTTCCGCTCCTGACCCCCCAACCCTTCGTGATCGAGCCTGTTGCATGAAGGCGCGCCTCCGCTGAGTTGATCTTGTTCGGGGGGAGGGTGGGGCCATGCCGCAGAACTTCATCGGGGCTGATCGGGATCAGTTGATGTTGATGCCTGT
>JBKHXE010000177.1:0-64656 GCA_046566185.1 Actinomycetes bacterium
ATGTCCGGCTCGTCGCTGATCGTGGCCGTCAACGCGCTGCTGCTCAAGCGGCTCCGGCTGCCGGTGGCTCCCCCCGCGGCACCCACGGGTGACCGCGTCGACCACGTTCCGGCGCCCGCCGGCACGCCGTGAGCACGCGCGTGAGCCTCGGCTCACGCACCGAGGCGGTTGCGCAGCTCGTCCAGCAGGTCCTCGGGGGACAGCCACATCTGCGGGTGCTCGGCGTACCAGCGCTGGGTCCCGGCCTCGTCGACGTCCCGTCGTCCAGCAGGAACGGCGTCCTGGCGCCGGCGCCGCTCCCGCCCCGCCTGCTCCCGGTGCAGCGCATTCACCTTCTCGCGTCGCACCGCTCGTCCCGGTGGGCCGAACAGGTCGTGACCACCAGCGCCGTCGGCAGGAATCCGGTTGCCGGCAGCGACGACGCTGGTTTGGGGCTTACTCGACGTGCTCTTCGGGGGCCGAGCGCGTCCGATGGGGCGCCGACGCCAGGCTCCGCGTGATGCCCTGGGCGGCGACCTGCAACGCGCTGAGCAGCCGGGCCTTGTCCCGCCTGAGGGTCGGGACCACGACGCCGAGTGCCGCGACGGTGGGGTGGCGCCGGGTGGCTGAGCGGACCGGGACGGCGATCGAGCAGGCGCCGAGGGTCATCTCCTCGCTGGTGACGGCGTACCCGTCGCGTCGCACCCTGGCCAGCTGGTCGCGCAGCTGAGCAGGGCTGGTGATGGTGTGCGGTGTGAGGCGGGGCAGGTGCGCCATGACACTGATGTGCACCTCGGGCGGCGCGTGGGCCAGCAGCACCTTGCCGACGCCGGTCGCGTGCAGCGGCAGGCGGCTGCCGACCCAGCTGACGACCGGGACCGACGCGCGTCCGGACAGGTGTTCCAGGTACAGCGCCTCGGTGCCGTCGCGGATCGCGAGGTGCACCGTCGCGCGCGTCGCGGCGTGGATGTCGCTGAGGAACGGCGAGGCGGCCTGTCGCAGGTCGGTCTGCACGGGAGCGAGCAGACCGACGTCCCAGAGCCGGCGTCCCACCTGAAAGGCGCCGGACGGCCCTCGCACGAGGGCGCCTTCGGCGACGAGGGCCTTGGTGAGCCGGTGCGCCGTCGGCACCGGCAGCCCGGCTCGCCGGGCCAGCTCGGTGAGGGTGAGCTCGGGGTGCTCCTGGTCGAAGGAGTAGAGGATCGCCAGGGTGCGCGAGACGACCGAGGCGCCGGCCGTCGAGGTGTTACCAGCCATTAAGTGCCTTTCGCTCAGTGGAATCGTATGCTGGCCACCGGTCACCCGTTCCCCCATTCTCGACCTCGTGGCAAGCACGACGAGAGCGGATGCCGGGCAGATCGCGGCCCGCGAGACAGCGGACAACCTCGAGCCGGGCGCAGTGGTGACCGAGGAGATCGCCCGGCTGCACCGGCAGGCGCGACCCGGCGACGCTCAGCCCCGGCTGGACTTCCCGCCGTACCGCAGCTCGCTGCTGCGGCACCCGACGAAGGACCTGCACCACGCCGACCCGGAGGGCGCCGAGCTGGTGGCGCCGGTGTTCGGCCACTCGGACGTGGACCCGGTGGAGGCGGACCTGACCGTCCAGCACCGGGGCATCCCGGTGGGCGAGCGGATGATCGTCACCGGCCGGGTGCTCGACGGGGACGGCCGGCCGGTCCGCCGGCAGCTCGTGGAGATCTGGCAGGCCAACGCGGGCGGCCGCTACGTGCACAAGCGCGACCAGCACCCGGCGGCGCTGGACCCGCACTTCACCGGGGTGGGCCGGTGCCTGACCGACGACGACGGCGTCTACCGGTTCACGACCATCAAGCCCGGCCCCTACCCCTGGCGCAACCACCGCAACGCGTGGCGGCCCGCGCACATCCACTTCTCGCTGTTCGGCACCGCGTTCACGCAGCGCCTCGTGACCCAGATGTACTTCCCCGGGGATCCGCTGTTCACGCTCGACCCGATCTACCAGTCGATCACCGACCAGGCGGCCCGGGACCGCCTGGTGGCGGCCTACGACCACGAGGTCACCGAGCACGAATGGGCCACCGGGTACCGGTGGGACATCGTGCTGACGGGCAGCCACGCCACGCCGACGGAGCCGGTGGGCGGCGATGAGTGAGCCGCAGCGGCCGCTGCCGCCGACCCCCGGGCAGACGGTCGGGCCGTTCTTCGAGTTCGCCCTGGCGTACGACCGGGGGCACGAGCTGATCCCCCCGACCGCGCCCGGCGCCGTCCGCCTGCACGGGACGGTCTACGACGGGCGGGGCACGCCGGTGCCGGACGCGCTGGTGGAGATCCGGCAGGCGGACGAGCAGGGCCGCGTCCCCCGCGCGGAGGGATCGTGGCGGCGTGACGGCCTGGTGTTCACGGGCTGGGGGCGAGCCGCCACCGACCCCGTCGGGCGCTTCTCGTTCACCACCGTCGAGCCCGGTCCGACCGGCGACGGCGAGCCCGCCTTCTTCGCGGTCGTCGTGTTCGCCCGCGGACTGCTCGACCGCCTCTTCACCCGGGCCTACCTGCCGTCGCCGTCGATCGAGGAGAGCCGGTTCCTCGCCTCGCTGGAGCCCCGCCGCCGACAGACCCTGGTCACGGTCAGGGAGGACGACGGGAGCCTGCGGTTCGACCTGCGCCTCCAGGGCGACGACGAGACGGTCTTCCTCGCGTTCCCGGGGGCAGTCGCGCGATGACCGGGTCCGCGGGGCTGCTCCGCCCTGGCGCGCACCGGGCGGCCGGGGTAGCGGACGACGCGGCGCTGGTGGCCGCCGTCGTCCGGGTGCAGGTCGCCTGGCTGCGGGCTCTCGCGTCGGTCGGCGCGGTCGGCGCGGACGACGTCGCCGCTGTCGAGACGGCGTGGCACGCCTGGCGCGTCGACGTGCCCGCAGTGCAGCGCGAGGTCGAGCTGTCCGGCAGCCCGGCGCTGCCGCTGGTGCGCGCGCTGCGCCAGGTCGCCGGCGACCGGCTGGGCCGGCTGGTCCACCGCGGTCTGACGAGCCAGGACGTCGTGGACACCGCGCTGATGCTGCTCGCCCGCGATGCGCTGGTCCGGGTCCGGTCGGACCTGACCGAGACGGCCGCCGCGCTCGCCGAGCTCGCCCGGGCCCACCGCTCGACCGTGATGGTGGGCCGCACCCTCACCCAGCATGCGGTGCCCATCACGTTCGGCCTCAAGGCCGCCCGGTGGCTTGACGGCGTCCTCGACGGCCGCGACGGCGTGGACGGCGCCCGCGCCGCGCTGCCCGCCCAGTGCGGCGGCGCCGCCGGGACGCTCGCCCTGGTCGCGGAGCTGACCGCGGACCCGGTGGCGGCCGGCCGCGCGTTCGCGGCGGAGCTCGGCTTGCGCTGGCCCGGGCGGCCGTGGCACACGGCCCGGGCCCCGGTGACGCGCACCGGCGACGCGCTGGTCGCCGTCTGCGACGCCCTCGGGGTGCTCGCCGGGGACGTCGCGCTGCTGTCGCGACCCGAGATCGGCGAGGTGCGCGAGGGCGCGGTGCCCGGTCGCGGCGGCTCCTCCACGATGCCCCAGAAGCGCAACCCCGTGCTCAGCGTGCTCGTCCGCAGCGCCGCCCTGCAGGCACCCCTGCTGGGCGCCCAGCTGCACCTGGCCGCGGCCCAGGCGCTGGACGAGCGCCCGGACGGCGCGTGGCACAGCGAGTGGCCCGCGCTGCGCGGGCTGCTCGAGCTCACCGTCACCGCCGCGTCCCAGGCGGCCGAGCTGGCCGCGGGCCTGGAGGTCGACGGCCCGGCGATGCAGGCCCGGGCCCGCGGCGCCGCCGCCGACCTGCTCGCGGAGCGTGGCCGACCGGGCAGCCCGGCCGACTACCTGGGAGCGGCGTCCGAGTTCGTCGACGCCGTCCTGCGCCGGGCGGCGGGCGACCGCGATGACTGAGCCGTCGCTGGCGGTCACCCGCCTCGCCGGCTCACCCCACGCGGCGGACCTGCTGGTGGTCGGGCCGTCCCTGGGCACCTCGGTGGCGGCGCTGTGGAGCGCGGCTGCGCGGCTGGTCGGCGAGCGCTTCGAGGTGCTCGGCTGGGACCTGCCCGGGCACGGCCGGAGCGAGCCGGCGCGCGAGCCGTTCACCGTCGCCGAGCTCGCCTCGGCGGTGCGCGGGGTCGCCGCGGATGCGGTCGGGGACGGCGGACGGCGCGCCGGCTACGCCGGTGTCTCGCTGGGGGGCGCGGTGGCGCTGGAGCTGGCGGTCGACCCGGGCATGTTCTCTCGCGTGGCGTGCATCGCGAGCGCCGCGTCGATCGGGGATCCCGGGATGTGGCACGAGCGGGCCGCCCTGGTGCGGCGGGCGGGGACGCCCGTGATGGTCGCGCCGTCCGCGGAGCGGTGGTTCGCCGACGGCTTCCTGGATCGGGACCCTGACACGGGGAACCGGCTGCTGCTCGCCCTGTCCGACACCGACCGCGAGTCCTACGCCCTGGCCTGCGAGGCACTGGCCGCCTTCGACCTGCACGCCCGGCTCGGCGAGGTCGCCGTCCCGCTGCTCGTCGCGCCCGGTGAGCACGATGTCGTCGTCCCACCCGAGACCGCCGGCCGCACCGCGGCCGCCGCACCGGGCGCCGTCCTCCGGGTGCTGGCCGGGTGCGGTCACCTGCCGCCGGCGGAGCGGCCGGACCTCGTCGCGGAGGCACTGCTCGCGCACCTTCTGGAGGAGAGGGATGGCTGACAGCTACGACGACGGGATGCGGGTGCGCCGCGAGGTGCTCGGCGACGCCCACGTCGACGCGGCGCAAGCCGCCACGTCCCCGTTCACCGAGGACTTCCAGGCGCTCATCACCCGGTACGCGTGGGGCAGCGTGTGGACGCGGCCCGGCCTCGACCGCCGCGAGCGCAGCATCGCCACGCTGACGGCCCTGCTGGCCCTCGGCCACTGGGACGAGTTCGCGATGCACGTCCGCGCCGCCCGGACCAACGGCCTGACCGTCGCCGAGATCGGCGAGGTGATCCTGCAGTCCGCCGTCTACTGCGGGGTGCCCGTCGCGAACCACGGGTTCGCCGTGGCCCAGCGGGTCCTCGACTCCATGGAGGGCTGAGGGATGGCGGCGACGATCGTGGGGACAGTGGCCGAGGCGGTGGCCGGGATCGGCGACGGAGCGACGGTCATGATCGGCGGGTTCGGCGCCGCCGGGCAGCCGGTCGAGCTCATCGACGCGCTCATCGAGTCCGGCGCCGGCGACCTGACCGTCGTGAGCAACAACGCCGGCAACGGGGACGTCGGGCTCGCCGCGCTGATCCGCCAGGGCCGGGTCCGCCGGATCGTCTGCTCGTTCCCGCGGCAGTCCGACTCCTGGCACTTCGACGCCCGCTACCGTGCCGGCGAGATCGAGCTCGAGCTGGTGCCGCAGGGCAACCTGGCCGAGCGGATCCGAGCCGGCGGTGCAGGGATCGGCGGGTTCTACACGCCCACCGGCTACGGCACCCCGCTCGCCGAGGGCAAGGAGGTGCGCGAGATCGACGGCCGGTGGTACGTCCTGGAGTACCCGCTGTGCGCGGACTACGCGCTGATCCGCGCGCACGTCGCGGACGAGCTCGGCAACCTCGTCTACCGCAAGACGGCCCGGAACTTCGGGCCGATCATGGCCGCCGCCGCGGCGACGACCGTCGTGCAGGTCGCCGAGGTGGTCCCGGTCGGGGGCCTGGACCCCGAGCACGTGGTGACGCCGTGCCTCTACGTCGACCGTGTCGTGCGGGTCGAGTCCCGCCGCCCCGGCACGGCCGAGGTCCTCGCGCAGGCCGGTGGCGGCCGATGAGCAGCAGTGACACCTCGCCGACCCGCGGTCTGCACCGCGACCAGCTCGCGGCCCTGGTGGCCCGCGACATCGCCCCGGGGGCGTTCGTGAACCTCGGCATCGGCCTGCCGACGCAGGTCGCCAACCACCTGGAGCCCGGCAGCGGGGTGATGCTGCACACCGAGAACGGGATGCTCGGGATGGGTCCCGAGGCGCGCGGCGAGCAGGTCGACCCCGACCTCGTCAACGCCGGCAAGGTGCCCGTCACCGAGCTGCCCGGGGCCTCGTACTTCCACCACGCGGACTCCTTCGCGATGATGCGCGGCGGCCACCTGGACGTCTGCGTGCTGGGGGCCTACCAGGTCTCCGCCACGGGGGACCTGGCGAACTGGCACACCGGCGACCCCGCAGACATCCCGGCCGTCGGCGGCGCCATGGACCTCGCGATCGGCGCCAAGGCCACCTACGTGATGATGACCCTGCTGGGTCGGGACGGGACGCCGAAGCTCGTCCCCCGCTGCACCTACCCCCTCACCGGCGTCGCCTGCGTCAGCCGCGTCTACACC
Source organism: Actinomycetes bacterium (assembly GCA_046566185.1). Lineage (GTDB taxonomy): Bacteria > Actinomycetota > Actinomycetes > Actinomycetales > SCSIO-59966 > SCSIO-59966. The sequence goes on from JBKHXE010000177.1 coordinate 6,294, forward strand.
GACCTGGCGACCTTCCACCTCACCGGCGGCGCGGTCGTCGTCCGGGAGACCTTCGGCATCGACGTGCCGTCGCTGGCCGCCCTGCTCGACGTCCCGGTCGTCGACGGCACGCAGCCGCACCGCTGACCCGTCGGAGAGCGTCAGCGCGGCACACCGACCCAGCGCGGCACGCGGTCGCGGTAGGCCGCGTACTCGGCGCCGAACGTCTCCTCGAGCCGTGTCTCGTCCTCCGCCGCCCGCCGGTCGTACCACGGGATCCGGATCGCAGCGATGACCAGCGCCAGGGGAGAACGGGTGACCAGGGTCAGGCCCACCAGGTAGACGATGTGGCCCAGGTACATCGGGTTGCGGCTGACGGCGTAGGGACCGGTGTCGATGATCCGCTCCGGGAAGCCCTGGGACATCCCCGGCGGCCCGCCGGCGTGGCGGACCCGGTACCGGCCGGACAGCTTGTACTGCAGGAAGCCGGCGAGCATCACCGGTAGCCAGCGCAGCCGCAGCGGCCGGCGGGAGACCGCCTGCTCCGCCAGGACGGCCGCCGGGACGAGCACCAGGGTCCGCGTCGAGTTGCTTCTCAGGCTCATCCGCACGGCCGCACCTTAGGACGAGAAACCCGTTTATGGTCTTACCAACAGGCCAAGATGTCGTTATGGTTCCCCGCACGTGTCCGGGAGAGCCGGGCTCAGCGACTTCATCGGGAGTGACGACGTGACACGACGCACCGTTCGTCGGGGAATGATCCTGCTGTCCGTGGTGGGCCTGCTGGCCACCGCGTGCTCGGACGGCGACGGCCGCGCCGCCGGCGCGGCCGAGGGCGGCAGCACCGCCGGCGGGGAGGAGGCCGAGGAGAGCTGCTACGAGGGCCAGCAGGTGACCTTCATGGTGCCGTTCTCCCCGGGAGGCGGGTACGACACGATCGCCCGGGGCATCGCCCCGTACCTGGAGGACGAGCTCGGGGCGACGGTCGTCGTCGAGAACGTGACCGGCGCCGGTGGCCTGGTCGCCGCGAACGAGCTGTACACCGCCGAGCCGGACGGGCTGAGCTTCGGCATCTTCGCCGCCCAGGGCATCGTCGGTGCCGCCCTCGCCGACGCCGAGGGAGTCAACTTCGACGCGGAGAAGTTCACGTACGTGGCTCGGCTCGCCGAGGACGCGCGGGTGCTGCTCACCGGCGGCAGCAGCGACCTGCAGTCCGTCGACGACGTGCTGGCCGCGGACGCGCTGCAGTACGCGACGGCCGGCGTCGGGGCGGCCGACCACGTGGACGCCAACGTGCTGCCGGTGGTCCTCGGCATCGAGGACTCGGTGCAGATCGTCAGCGGCTTCGAGGGCTCGTCGGAGACCGAGCTCGCCGTGGCCTCCGGCCAGGTGGAGCTCGGCAGCGGGACGCTCGGCACCCGGCTGGGTGGCATCGAGTCCGGCGACCAGCGGGCGCTGCTGCTGATGGGCCGCGAGCGCGCGGAGGAGCTGCCCGACGTGCCGGCCCTGCTCGAGCTGGACATCGAGAACACCGACCTGGCCGAGGCCTACATCGGCCTGCAGGAGGTCGGCCGCTCGATCTTCGCCCCGCCCGGGGTCGAGGAGAGCTGCGTCGAGCAGCTGCAGACCGGGCTGCAGAACGTCCTGGAGGACCAGGAGTTCCAGGCCGAGATCGGTGACAGCGTCGACGTGCCGTTCGAGTACGCGGACGGTGACGAGCTGCGACAGGCCGTCGACAACGTGCTCGACGCTCCCGACGAGCTGGTCACGCTGCTGGAGAAGGCCTACTCCGAGTGAGGGACCACCCGCGCCCTCGCTGCCGCTGAGCGCGGCGGCGCGGTAGGGGCGGGGCAGTGCCCGACGGGCACTGCCCCGCCCGCACGTCACAGACCCGCCCGCCCGTCGGGCACCCGGACCGCGAGGAGACGACCGGTGCCACCGCGCCCGCCGAGGACCGTCTACGACGAGATGCTGGTCGGCGCGAGCGACCTGCACGTCCACGTCGACCTCGAGCTCTCCGCCACCCGGTTCCGCAAGGCCCTGCCGGAGTGGGAGTGGCTGCCGCGCGCGGAGGCCGCCGGCATGCGGGCGGTGCTGCTCAAGTCGCACCTGTGGCCGTCCGCGACGCTGGCGACCCTCCTCGGCCAGGTCTACACCGGCCCCGTCCGGGTGGCGACCAGCGTGACGCTCAACCCGATGGCCGGCGGCGTCGACCCGTGGGCGGTCGAGGTCGCCGCGGAGATGGGCGCCCGGGCGGTGTTCATGCCGACCTGGGGCTCGGCCAACGACCGGTCGCGCGGCGGCTTCCACCAGCGCCTCGCCGAGTCCTTCGAGCACTTCGACCCCGCCCGGCTGTCGGTCGCCTCGATCCTGGACGACGGTGGCCGGCTGGCGCCGGCGGCGCAGGAGGTGCTGCGCGTCGCCCACGAGCGCGGGCTGATGCTCTCGACCGGCCACATCTCCTGGCAGGAGTCCCTGGCGCTGGCCCGCGAGGCGGCGCGGATCGGGTTCGAGCGGCTCGTCCTCGCGCACCCGCTGTCGGTCTCGGTCGGGGCCCCGCACGACGCGGTCGGCGAGATCGTCCGGCTCGGCGCCTACGCCGAGTTCTGCTGGCCCACCGTGTCACCGGGGCGGCGCAGCCCCGCCGAGGTCGTCGGGCTGATCCGGACCGTCGGCGCCGGCCGCACGATCCTCACCAGCGACTACTTCGGCGGTGCCGGGCCGTCGCCGTCGGACCTGCTGCGGATGCTCGCCGGCGTGCTGTTCGACAACGGGCTGACGACCGAGGAGATCCGGACCGCCGCGGTCGACAACCCCGCGCACCTGCTTGGCCTGTGACCAGCAGCCGGGGGGTCAGTCCCGGATGTCCTGGAGGAACCACGCGGTCGGGATCTCGCGTCCTCGTCCGGCCGCCTTGGCCTTGCGGTAGACCAGGCCGCCCACGCTGGAGAACTGCAGTCCCTGGTTGCCCATGTTGTGGTAGAAGGTGATCTGCTCGTCGGACTCCCGGCCCGGGACCCGACCGGTGACCAGGTCGCAGTAGTCCGGGTAGTCGCCGCCGAAACCCGCGCCGGTGTTCTTCGGCGGCAGCCGCTCCATCTCCTCTGCGGTGCCGGCGATGAACGCCATGGGGCTGTGTCCGAGCTCGCCCCGGACCCGGTCCGACTCGGGCAGCCGAAGGCCACCCGCGCCCTGGCGAATCTTCACCTCGCAGCGGTCCAGGACCTCCTGGCTGATCTCCCGCGGGCCGAGCATGGTGACGTGCATGCCGGGCTCGAGCCACTCGGCGTCGAACGTGGGACTCATGCTGTCGGTGCAGGTGGCCAGGATGTCGACGCCGCGGACCGCCTCCCGGGCGGAGCCCACGGGGGTGACGTCGAGGCCGAGCATCCCGGCCATCTCCTCCGCGAAGGCCTCGCGGTTGGCCGCCGTCGGGCTGTAGACCTTGGCCCGCGTGACCGGGCGGACCGCGGCGAACGCCTGGAGGTAGGTCCGGGCCATGCCGCCCGAGCCGAGGATCCCCACCGTGGCCGCATCCGCTCGGGCCAGGTGTCGCGCCCCGATGCCGGCCCCGCCGCCGACACGCATGTGCTGGAGATGGCCGTCGTTGATGAAGGCAAGGGGCTCCCCGTTGCGGGTGCTCAGCAGGAAGACGAGACCGCAGTAGGTGCCTGGCTCGACGCAGTACTTGTTCTCCCGCCAGCCACCACCGGCCGTCTGCGGCCAGGTGACGACGTCGGACTTCATCCGGATCGCGAGGACCCCGTCGTTCGCGCCCTCCATCGTGCCCCAGCGGTAGTAGCCGTCGTCGCGCTCGGAGGGCACGTACATGTCGAGCCGCGGACGGTGGACGGAGCCCCCGTCGGGGAGCTGCCGGAACGCCCGTTCCTGCGCGTCGATGCACTCAGCCATGCTGAGCAGGTCTGCGACCGTCTCGTTGTCGATGATCAGCACTGCGCTTCCCTCCCGTGGGACAGGCGCGGCCGGCAGAACCCGGTTCCGTGCTGCAGACCGTAGTCCGGCCGCGGGCGGCGGCGGGGGCGTCGCCGGCGTTGACCCGGTTCACCCCGCGCACCTATGGTCCTACCAACAGTCCACCTCGCGATCTGTCTGGGGAGAGCCTCCGCGTGACCGCCAACGGGCTCCCCGCCAGTCGCCTGACGGAGCAGGGCCAGGTCGAGATGCTCGACCGCAGCCGGCCCGCGGACGGGCTCACCGCCACCCTCGACCCCGTCGTCGCCGCCCGGATGGGCCTGGCGACAGGGGACCACCTCGGCGTTCGCGCGGCTGGCGGCCGGACGGCGGTGCTGCGCATCACCGAGGCGTCCCCGGACGACGCCGGCAGCGGGCTGGTGCGCCTCGACGCCCTGACCCGCCGCGCGATCGGCGCCCGGGTCGGAACGGACGCCGACCTCGCCGCATGGGTGGCGGCCGAGGCAGAACAGGTCCGTCTGGAGACCGCGATCCCGGTGCCCGGGAGCGCCCTGCGAACCGCGCTCACCGGCGTCCCCCTCGACGAGGGGGCCGCTGTCGCGCTGCCGGTCGGCCCCCAGGGCAGCGCGGTCGTCGTCCGCGTGGCGAAGGGTTCGGGGCTCGTCACCGACACCACGGACCTCAGCGTCGAGGCCGCGGACCTGCGGGAGCTCACCCACCCGGTCAACGCCGGGCTGGCGGACGTCGGTGGCCTGGGCGACGCGGTCGACGAGCTGCGGGAGGTCATCCAGCTGGCGGTCACCCGTCCCGACGTGCTGACTCGCCTCGGCATCACGCCCGCGCGCGGCGTCATCCTGCACGGTCCGCCCGGGAGCGGGAAGACGCTGCTGTGCCGCAGCCTGGCCGGGGAGCTCGACGCCGCGTTCTACTACATCTCCGGGCCGGAGGTGGTCGGCAGCCTGCACGGCCAGACCGAGGAGAGCCTGCGGGCGGTGTTCACCGACGCGGCCGACCACGCCCCGGCGATCGTCTGCATCGACGAGATCGAGGCGCTCACCCGCAACCGACGGGCGCTCTCCAGCCACGCCGACCTGCGGGCGGTGTCGCAGCTGCTCAGCCTGATGGACGGACTGCGCCGGGCGAGAGGCGTCTTCGTCGTGGGGACGACCAACCAGGTCGAGCTGATCGACCCCGCCTTCCGGCGGCCCGGCCGGTTCGACCGCGAGATCGAGATCGGTGAACCCGACGAGCGCGCCCGGCTGGAGATCCTCACCGTGCAGACCCGCTCGATGCCGCTGTCGCGCGAGGCGCGTGACCTCCTGCCGCGGCTGGCCGCCGAGAGCGTCGGCTACAACGGCGCCGACCTCGCCGCGGTGGCGCAGCGCGCCGGACTGTCGGCCCTGCGGCGCATCACTCGGCAGGGCGGCCTGCGCGGCGCCGCCGCGGCGCTCGCCGCCACCGAGGCGGTCACGGCCGACGACCTGCGCACCGCGAGGGCGACGGTCCGGCCCGCGGCCGTCCGCGACGCCCACTTCGTCACCCTGCCCCCGCCCGTCCTCGCCGGCAGCACACCGGCGCTCGACCGGCTGCGGGAGATCGCCCCGGTCGCGCTCGGGGAGTCCCCGGCCGCCGGTTCCGGCGTGCTGGTCACCGGGCCCAGCGGCGCCGGCAAGACCGCCACGGTCGCCGCCCTGGCCCGCGAGCTCGACCTGCGGCTGGTCGTGGTCACCGGCCCGGAGCTCGCCAGCCGGTGGCTGGGCGACACCGAGGAGTCGGTGCGCGGCCTGGCCCGGGCGACCAGGCGGATGCGGCCCAGCCTGCTGCTGCTCGACCACCTCGAGGCGATGGCTCCGCGGCGAGCCGAGGGCCGCGACCCCGGCGACGTGCGCATCGTCGGCCAGCTCGCCGCGATCCTCACCGAGCTGACGAGCACGCCCGAGGTGATGGTGGTCGGCGCGACCAGCCGTCCCGAGCTCGTCGACGACCTCGTGCTGGGGGCGACCGGGCTGCGGCTGCGGGTCGACGTCGGGCTGCCCGACGCCGACGACCGAGCGGCCGTCCTCGCCGCGCGACTGGCCGCCGCCGGCCGCGCCCTGCCCGACGACGACCTGCGCACGCTGGCCGAGTGCGGCGACGGGCTCACCCCCGGCGACCTCGTGCTGGCCGTGGACCTGGCGACGAGCACGACGCCCGGCTCCGGGCTGGCCGACGCCGTGGCGCGCGAGCTGGCCGCACTGACCCGAGGAGGAGCCCAGCGATGACCGAACACCGGATGCGGCGAGCCGCCGAGCCGGAGCCCGAGGAGGGCGACACCCGGCTCTACGAACCGAGGATCTACGAGCACTCGTTCACGGTGCACGAGCGCATGCGCCAGGGCCGGGTCGTCGTCCGCGACACCGAGCGGCAGTGGGACATGCACCGGCAGGCCAACTCCAAGCGCTACCTGTCACCGCTGGAGCCGGACCTGCAGGACACGTGCCTGCAGAGCTGGGAGGTCTTCCGGCAGGTCTTCCCCGAGCGGTCCGGCCGCCACCGCCACCAGGGCGGGCTGGTCATCTTCATCCTCAAGGGCAAGGGGTACTCCGTCTACGACGGGGAGCGGCACGACTGGGAGGCCGGCGACCTCCTGCTGCTGCCCATGACGCCGGGCGGCATCGAGCACCAGCACTTCAACACCGATCCCGAGCAGCCCGCCGAGTGGATCGCGTTCATCTACTGGCCGTTCTTCGACCACGGGGGGTGCGAGATCATCCAGATCGAGTCGTCGCCGCTGTACGAGGCGTACATGGCGCGCCGGGCGAACCAGGCCCAGGCGTTCCGGGCGGGTGAGTGACGTGCCGCAGTCGCCGGATCGTCTAGGCCGCCTCATCGACCTGCGCGACGCCCAGCGCGCGCGGTTCCGTGCCGGGCGCGCCGTCGTCCCCGGGCGGGATCTGCCCTGGGAGGACAACGCTCTCGGCCGGCAGAAGTGGTACATGCACCCGGACATGACCGAGAACGCGCTGAACTCGCTGCTGTTCTGGGTCCAGGAGATCCCGCCCGGCGGCAGGAGCGGCCGGCTGCACTACCAGGGCGGCACGGTGGGCTACGTGTGGGTCGGCCGCGGCTACACCCTGGTCGACGACGAGCGCCACGACTGGAGCGAGGGCGACGTCCTCAACCTGCCGGTGCGCACCGACGGCATCACCGTGCAGCACGTCAACCTCTCCGACGTCGAGCCCGCCCGGCTGCTGCTCACCGAGCCGAACCACCTCGACGCGCTCGGCGTCGACCGCGGCTGCGGCTTCCACCCGCTGGCCGAGGGCGAGGAGCCGCCGACGCCGGACGTCGACACGAGCCTGAGGAGGAGCGACGCGTGAGTGACGGCGAGGGCCGCGTCTTCGTCCGCGAGCTGGTGTCGTCGACCTACGGGCTGGACGAGTTCCGGCAGCGCCAGCTGGCCGCGCCCCGCGTGCGCAGCCCCAAGGACGACGTCTCCATCAAGGGCCGGAAGGGCTACACCGAGGGCCAGGACGCCTGGTGGCGGGTCGGCCCCGGGGACGACCCGTTCTGGACCCAGACGCTGCAGGTGCACCTGGTGGAGCTGCCGCCGCGCGGCGCCGCCAAGGGCCACGGGCACCAGAACGAGGCGCCCTTCTACATCCTCGAGGGCGCCGGCTACGAGATCCACGACGACCAGCGCTACGACTGGACCAAGGGCGACCTCGTGCTGGTCCACACCGACTCGGTGCACCAGCACGTCAACCCCTACGACGAGCCGGCGCTGACGCTGGTCATCAAGGCCAAGGCCACCTGGCTCTTCGCCGGACTCGTGCAGCAGGGCAGCCGCAAGCCCTTCGAGGACGACGCGTACGGCCCGCGCGAGGACTGGTCGCAGATCTGGACGCCGGGTGTCACCGGTCTGAAGAAGATCGTCGGCAAGGACGACGCGCACTGGGAGACCACGCCGCTGGGCCGCACGCGGGTGCTGTGCGGGCCGGACCGGCCCGACGTCCGCCAGTTCTCCGTCGACGTGGCCGAGCTGGAGATCCCCGCCGGCAGTCGCTCCGGCAAGCACTGGAAGATGGCCGACGAGGTCCTCTACGTCGTCGAGGGCGAGGGCTACTCCCTGCACTGGGAGGTGCGCGCCGAGATCGCCGAGAAGTACCACGCCCGCATCGCGACCGAGCCCACCCGGCACGAGATCAGGAAGGGCGACACCTTGTACGTGCCGCAGAACACCGTCGTGCAGCACGTCGCGGCGGACGGCTCCCCGCTGTTCCTGCTGTCCGCCCAGAACCGGCTGTTCAAGCACTTCGGCTACGACCGGGTGCACTACCTCGAGGCCGCGCCCGAGTACGGGGGTGAGTCGTGAGCCGCCTGCCGCTGACCCTCGCCTGCGGGCCGTACGACCGCACCGAGGCGCTGCGCACCGGGGTGGTCCGGCCGGAGGGCATCGACCTGCTGTACGTGCCGATCCAGTCACCGCCGGAGCTGTTCGCCCGGATGGTGCACAAGACGTCCTTCGACGTCGCCGAGATGTCCCTGTCCCTGTACCTCCAGCTCCGCAGCAGGGGCGGGTTCCCGTTCGTGGCGCTGCCGGTCTTCCCGTCCCGGATGTTCCGGCACAGCTACGTGTTCGTGCGCCGCGATGCCGGCATCGACACCCCGGCCGACCTCGCCGGCAGGCGGATCGGCGTGCAGGAGTACCACCAGACGGCCGGCGTCTGGATCCGGGGACTGCTGTCGGGGTCGTACGGGGTCGACTTCTCGCGGGTGTCGTGGTTCGAGGGCGGCGTGAACGCGCCCCGGCAGTCCGACCCGACGATCGACCTCCGGCCGTCGGGAGACCTCGACATCACCTTCATCGGCAGCGACACCTGCATCGACCAGTGGCTGACCGAGGGGCGAGTCGACGCCTACTTCGGCGCCCGGGCGCCCAGGTCGTTCGGCAGCGGTGACACGGTCCGGCGGCTCTTCCCGGACGCCCGGGCGGAGGAGCGCGCCTGGTTCCGGCGGACCGGGGTCTTCCCGATCATGCACACCATCGTCGTCCGCGAGGACCTGCTCGACCGGCAGCCCTGGATCGCCGAGACGCTCTTCAAGGCGTTCGAGTCGGCCAAGCGCTGGTGCCTTGAGCAGATGCGGTTCTCCGGTACCAGCCGCTACTCCCTGCCCTGGCTGCACGCCGCCCTCGAGGAGGTCGACGACCTGTTCGGGGGAGACCCCTATCCCTACGGCGTCGACCGCAACCGCACGACGCTGGAGATGCTGGCCCGGTTCCTCGTCGAGCAGCGGTTCGTCGCCGAGGCGCCGTCGGTGGACGCGATGTTCGTCCCGATCGTCCTGCCGCACAACGAGTAGGGGGCGCCATGGACCTCGCAGCCCACGAGCTGGTCCGGGAGGACGACGGGACGTTCCTCGTGCACACCAGGGCGTACACGGACCCCGGCGTCTTCGAGCTGGAGATGCGGCGCATCTTCGAGTCGTCGTGGGTCTACGTGGCCCACGAGTCCCAGATCCCCGAGCCGGGGGACTACGTCACCACGTCGGCGGGCGGTCAGCCGCTCATCGTCAGTCGTGCCGAGGACGGCCGGGTCCACGTGCTGCTCAACCGGTGCCGGCACCGCGGCTCGGTGGTCTGCCGGATGGAACGCGGGCACTCCCACCACTTCCGCTGTCCCTACCACAGCTGGGTGTACCGCAACGACGGAACGCTGGTCGGCGTGGCCCAGCAGTCCGGCTACCCGGTCGCGGACCGTCAGGCGCTGGGGCTGGTGCCGGCCGCCGCCGTCGGCGTGTACCGGGGGCTCGTGTTCGCCAGCATCGAGGCGCCGCGGATCACGCTCGAGGAGCGGTTGCGCGACGTGGCCCCCTACATCGACCTCTGGGTCGAGCGCTCGCCGACCGGTGAGATCCGCACCACCACCCATGCCCACAAGCTGCACTACGAGGGCAACTGGAAGCTCCAGATGGAGAACGGGAACGACGGCTACCACGGCAACTACGTCCACGAGTCCTTCATGCAGGTCGTCAGCCGGGCGGGGGAGACCTCCGTGGACGACGTCAAGCGGGTGCGGAACACCGGCTCCGTCGTCGGGCTGCCGCACGGCGACGGGTTCATCGACCGGCCCGAGGGAGGGATGGCCGGGCAGTTCGACTACCACGACCCGCGGCACGCCGAGTACCACCGGGCGCTCAGCGAGCGGTACGGGGACGGTCGGGCGGCGCAGATCCTCGGGCAGCGGAACCTGCTGGTCTTCCCGAACCTCTACCTCTTCGAGTCGCACCTGCGCGTCATCCAGCCGACGGCGGTGGACTCCACCGTCGTGGTGATGCAGCCGATCCTCCTCGGCGGCGTCCCCGACGCGTTCAACGTGGAGCGGATGCGCAGCAACGAGCGGTTCTTCGGGCCTGCGGGCTTCGGCAGCCCGGACGACGTCGAGATGTTCCTCACGTGCGCGGCAGGCCTGCGCGCGCGCTCGGTGGAGTGGGTGGTGCTCCACCGGGGCCTGGCCCGCGAGCGCGCCGTGGAGGACCGCGTGGTGGGTGGTCACACGACTGACGAGGCGCCGCAGCGGTCCGCCTACCGCGCCTGGCGGTCGCTGATGTCGACGGAGACGGTCGATGGCTGAGGGCGCCGGCGCCCTGAGTCGCCAGGACGTCGAGGACTTCCTGTTCCGCGAGGCCGCTCTGCTGGACGACGGGCGGCTCGACGACTGGCTCGCCCTGTTCACCGACGACGCCCGGTACCGGCTGCCGATCGCGCTCGACGACGACGAGCTGGAGCCCGCGCTGGTGGACGACGACCGCGAGCGGCTGGCCGAGCGGGTGTTCCGGCTGACCTCGACCACGGCGCACGCGCAGGTGCCGCCCTCGCAGACGGTGCACGACGTCCACAACGTCCGGCTGGAGCAGCTGCCGGGTGGCGAGCTGCTCGTCCGGTGCCACCTGACCGTCCACGAGGTGCGGGTCGGCGGCCCCGAGCAGGTGGGCCTGGGCCGGCACCGGATCCTCCCCGGGCGGGCCGAGTACGTGCTCCGCCCGGGACCGCCGGTGCGGATCCGCTCGAAGACGGTGCACCTGCTGCACCGCGAGCTCCCGCTGCCGAACATCGCGTTCATCGTCTAGGCGACGCCGATGAGGGACTCCCACCGGATCGCCAACGAGTTCGCGGCCGTCACGGTCGCGGTCGTCGCGAGCCCGCGAGGCACCGTGCTCGAGATCCGCTCCGAGGAGACGGGTCGCTCGATCCGCCTGGACGCGCTCGAGCTCGAGGCGCTGGCCGGCGCCGAGCACCGGGACCTGGACGGCTTCGTGCTACGCACCACGCAGGCGGCCGTCGATCTGCGCACCGAGCACCGGGGTCCCCCTCCCCGATGAGAGCGAACTCCGGAGGCACGCCATGACCCTGGTCCTCGACAACCCGACCGTCGAGAAGGTCCTCACCGCCGCGGCGGTCAACGACGCGCTGGAGAACGCCGCGCGCGAGCTGGCCACCGGTGGAGCGGTGAACGCGCCGCCCTACCGGGTATTCACGCCTCGGCAGGAGAAGGACTACGGGAGCCAGTTCCCGGCCGGCGGGACCCCCACGCACCACGCCTTCACGTCGCTGACCGGGGCGATCGGCAACCTGGACGTGACCGCCGACCGGATCGACTCCGACATCATCACCTACGTCACGACGCCCGACGGGCTGCGCCAGCGGCGGGTGCCCGGGACGCCGGACCGCAAGTTCTGTGGGCTGATCTACCTCTACAGCTCGGTGACCGGCGAGCTGCTGGCGATCATCCACGACGGCTACCTGCAGAAGTTCCGCGTCGCGGGCACCGGCGCCGTCGGGGCCAAGCACCTCGCCCGCCGCGACGCCCGCATCCTCGGCCTGATCGGCACCGGTTGGCAGGCACAGGCCGCGGCGCACTGCTTCGCCGCCCTCGGCCGGCTGGAACGGATCCACGTCTTCAGCCCCACGCCGGGGAGGAAGGAGGCCTTCGCCGAGCGCATGTCGCGCGAGGCCGGGATCGAGATCGTCCCCGCGGCCTCCGCCCGCGAGGCGGTGCGCGGCGCCGACGTCGTCTACATGGCGACCAACTCCAAGGACCCTGTGGTGATGGCCGACTGGCTGGAGCCCGGGCAGTTCGTCAGCAACGTGTCGGACGTGGAACTCGAGCTGGCCGGCTGGGAGCGCTGCGACGTCCTGACGATGAACCGGCACGGCCGCCGCTGGATGCGCCACGCCATCGGTGGCGTGGACGTCATCCCCGAGCACGGCCGCGACCAGTACACCCGGCCGACCAGCATCGACTGGGACTCGCTGCCCCTGATCGGCGAGGTGATCGCCGGCACGCACCCCGGGCGGACGTCGGACGACCAGATCACCGGCATGGTGCTGCGCGGTGACGGAGTCCAGTTCGCCGCCGTCGGGAACCTCGTCTACGAGCTGTGCAAGGAGAGGGGGCTGGGCACCGAGCTCCCCCGGGAGCTCTTCCTTCAGGACGAGAAGTACATCCCTTGACCTGACCAGGCGCTCAAAAGGTCTTTTGGTCAGACCATAAAACGTGTAGCGTGGCCCGCGATCCCCGCACCGCACGCCGTTCGGCCTCGTGCCTCGGATCGTGCGAGACCCCGAAACCGGAGGACCCACTCATGACCAGCGCGACCCCCACCGCCGGAGTCGTCGGGCTGGGGGCGATGGGCCGGCCGGCCGCCGAGTACCTCGCCGCGTCGCCCTTCGACACGGTCGTGTACGACGTGGACGAGGGTGCGCTGGCAGCCGTCGGTGCCAAGGGGGCGACGCCCGCGTCGTCCCTGCGTGAGCTGGCGGAGCGGTGCACGGCCGTGTTCGTCTTCGTCCCGTCCGACGACGACGTGCGGGCGGTCTGCCTCGGCGACGACGGGCTCGTGGCCGGCGCCCGCCCGGGGTCGGTGATAGCGATCTGCTCCAGCGCCCTGCCCGAGACCTGCCAGGCCATCGCCGCGGCGGGCCGCGAGCGGGGCGTCGACGTCCTGGACGCCGCGCTCACCGGCGGGGTGCGCGGAGCCGAGGCCGGCGAGATCAACCTGCTGGTCGGCGGCGACGAGCAGGTGCTCGACCGGATCCGCCCGCTGCTCGACCCGTGGTGCGCCTCGGTGCACCACCTCGGAGGCCTCGGTACCGGGCAGGTGGGCAAGACCGTCAACAACCTGGTGCACTGGGCGCAGATCTCGGCGATCAACGAGGCGCTGCGCTTCGGCCAGCGGCTGGGGGTGGCACCCACCAGGCTGCGCGAGGCGCTCAAGGACGGTCCCACCGACAGCCGCACCCTGCGCGAGCTCGAGCACATGCGCTTCACGTGGCACAAGAAGGACATGGCCAACGCGTTCGCGATGGCGCAGTCCGTCGACCCGCCCATCGACCTGCCGGTCGCCGCCACCGCGCGCGAGGCGATGCTGTCGATCACCGTCGACAACGTCGCGGCGCTCCTGCGTGACGAGGAGCCGGAGACCCGCTGATGCCCCGGTACCGCGTGGCCGTGGACACCGGCGGCACCTTCACCGACTTCGTCTTCCTGCGGGAGGACACCGGAGAGCTGTCGATCGCCAAGCGGCTCTCCACGCCCCACGACCCCTCGGTGGCGATCATGGAGGGTGTCGAGGCGCTGCTCTCCGCCGACGGCACCGACGGCGTCACGTACTTCTGCCACGGCACCACGGTGGGCACCAACGCCCTGCTGGAGGAGAAGGGCGTGCGCACCGGCCTCCTCGTCACCGAGGGCTTCCGCGGCATCTACGAGGTGATGGAGCAGTCCCGGCCGCACGGGCCCGCGCTGTTCGACCTGACCTACGCCAAGCCGGCGCTGCTCGCGCCGCAGCGCCGCACCGGCGAGGTGCGCGAGCGGGTCGACTTCCGCGGCGAGGTGCTCGTGCCGCTCGACGAGGAGGCGCTGCGGGCGACCCTGCGCGGCCTCGCCGGCGAGCGGATCGAGTCGATCGCGGTGTGCCTGCTGTTCAGCTACCTGCACCCGGCGCACGAGCAGCGGGTGCGTGAGATCGTGCAGGAGGAGCTGCCCGGCACGGTCGTCTCCCTGTCGTCGGAGGTGCTGCCGCAGATCCGCGAGTACGCGCGGCTGTCCACGACGGTGGTGAACGCGTACCTCCAGCCGATCCTCGAGCGGTACCTGCACAACCTGCGCCAGCGGCTGGTCGACACGGGGGTCACGACGGCGCAGGCCTACGTCATGCAGTCCAACGGCGGGACCGCGACCTTCGGCAAGGCGGCCGAGAAGGCGGCGGCCACGTTGCTCTCCGGCCCGGCGGGTGGGGTGACCGCCGGCGCCCGGCTCTCCCGCTTGTGCGGGGTGAGTACCGTCATCACCTTCGACATGGGCGGCACGTCCTGCGACGTGGCGCTCATCGAGGGAGGCGCGCCGCGGCTGACCGGCGGCGGCCTGATCGGCGGCCGCCAGGTGGCGCTGCCCAGCCTGGACATCGACACGGTCAGCGCCGGCGGGGGCACGCTGGCCGGAGTCGACGCCCGGGGCGTGCTCACCGTCGGCCCCGACAGCGCCGGCTCGGTGCCCGGCCCGGCCGGCTACGGCCGCGGGGGCACCCGGCCCACTGTCACCGACGCCAACCTCGTGCTCGGGTACTTGTCGGCGCGGTCGCGCCTGGGCGGCTCGCTGGCGCTCGACACCGACGCGGCGACGCGTGCGGTCCGCGAGCACGTCGCCGAACCGCTCGGCCTGGACGTCGTGGATGCGGCCAAGGGCATCGTCGACGTCGTCAACGCCCAGATGGAGGAGGCCATCAAGGGCATCTCCACCATGCGCGGCTACGACCTGCGCGACTTCACCCTCGTCGGGTTCGGCGGGGCGGGTCCGGTGCACACCGCCGCGATCATGGAGGACCTGCACATGGCCGGGGCGCTGATCCCCGCCCACCCGGGCGTGCTCTCCGCGCTCGGCCTGATGATGGCCGACGTCCAGCACGACTACGTGCGCTCCCGGCTGGACCCGCTCGACGTCCTCACCGCCGCCGACCTGCTGGCGGTCGTCGACGACCTGGCCGCCCAGGCGCGCGAGGACCTCACGGACGAGGGCTTCACCGACGACCGCATCGAGCTCGACTACACCCTGGACATGCGCTACCGCGGCCAGGGCTACGAGGTGCCGGTCACGGTGTCGCGCACTGCGCTGGAGACCGGCGACGTCTCGACGATGCGCAAGGCCTTCGACGCCGAGCACCTCGACCGCTTCGACCACGCCGCTCCCGAGGAGTCGGTCGAGGTCGTCTCCTACCGGGTCACCGGCCGGGGCCTGGTGCCGGAGGTCACGCTGCTCGAGCACGAGCCGGTCGGCCGGCCCCTGGCGCAGGCGCGGGTGGACACCCGGCCCGTGCGGTTCGGCGACGCGGTGGTCGACACCCCGGTCTACGCCCGCGAGCTGCTCGACGTCGGGGTCGCCTTCACCGGCCCCGCGATCGTCGACCAGGAGGACACCACGGTCGTCGTCCTGCCCGGGCAGCCGGTCGAGGTCGACCGGTGGCGCAACCTGCGCATCTCACCCGTCCCGGCGAGCCGGAGGGACCGGTGAACCGCCCCATGACCGTCGACCCCGTCACCTTCCAGGTGCTGCGCGCCCGGCTGTCCGGCGTCGTCCAGGAGATGCAGTTCTCCCTGTTCCGCACCGGCTTCTCGACGATCATCCGGGAGTCGCAGGACGCCTCCTGCGCGCTGCTGGACGCGCGGGGCCGGGTGGTCGCGCAGCACGTCGTCCTCCCGCTGCACATCGGCGCCTTCCCGGCCTGCACCGCCGCCGTCCTGCGCGACTTCGGTGACGACCTGCGCGAGGGCGACGCCTACCTGATCAACCACACCTACGAGGGCGGCAGCCCGCACGCACCGGACTTCTTCCTCATCTGCCCGGTCTTCGTCGACGGTGAGCTGCTGGGGTTCGCCGCGTCCATGGCGCACAAGAGCGACATCGGCGGTCCCGTGCCGGGCAGCTGCTCGGCGTCGGCGACCGAGACCTACAACGAGGGCCTCCACCTGCCTGCCGTCCGCTACCAGCGCGGCGGGGTGACCAACCGCGACATCGAGGCGATCATCGCGGCGAACAGCCGCTCTCCGGAGGTCGTGCTGGGCGACACCCGCGGCCAGCTCGGCTCGGTGCGGCTGGGCGAGCGGCGGCTGCAGGAGATCGTGGCCAGGCACGGCCGGGCGGAGATCACGGCCTACTTCGAGGACGTGCTGGCGGTCTCCGAGCAGCGGGTGCGCGACGCGCTGCGGCAGTGGCCGGACACCGAGGCCGAGGCGGAGCGGCTCGTCGACGACGACGGCATCGACCTCGAGCACTCGTTCCGGGTGCACGTCGCCGTGCGCAAGGCCGGCGACCGCATCTCCTTCGACTTCACCGGCAGCGACGACCAGACGCGCGGCCCGGCCAACATCCGGCCGCCGCTGCTGCGGGCGGCCTGCGCGTACGTGGTGATCTGCCTGCTGGGCCCGGACACCTACGTCAACTCCGGGCTGCTGGACGCGCTCGACATCACCACCCGGCCGGGCAGCGTCGTCGACCCGCACTTCCCTGCGGCGGTGAACACCTACAACCCGACCGTGCACGCGGTCGTCGACGCAGTGTTCGACGCGCTGAGCGCGGTCGTGCCCGGCCGCGGCCGCGCGGACGGCTGCGCGAGCCGGTCGTTCGTCATGAGCGGCGGCCGCGAGCCCGGCACCAAGAAGTACGTGCAGTACGAGATCTTCGGCGGGGGCACGGGGGCGCTGAAGGACCGCGACGGCGTCTCCGGCTCGACCGTCAACCACACCAACGGCAAGATCGCGCCCATCGAGATCGTCGAGAGCGAGTACACCGCCCGGGTGAGGCGGCTGGAGGTCATCCCCGACTCCGGCGGCGCCGGCCGGTTCCGCGGGGGCCTGGGCATCCTGCGGGAGTACGAGATCGTCGAGCCGGCCCGGTTCTCCCTGCGCTCCACGCGACACAAGGTGGCGCCGCTCGGGGTGGACGGCGGCCACGCCGGCCGGATCGGCAGACTCACGGTCAACCCGGGAACGCCGCGCGAGCGGGTGCTCCCGTCGCGGTACTCCGACCTGCCGCTGGATCCGGGGGACACGTTCCGCCTGGAGACCCCGGGCGGTGGCGGCTACGGGGACCCGTGGGAGCGGGACCCCGAGGCGGTCGTCGCCGACGTGGCCGGCGGCTACGTCTCCGAGGCCGCGGCCCGGGAGGACTACGGCGTCGTGGTCACCCGCGACCGTGCCGGCGCCGTCGTGCTGGACCGGCCCGGCACCGAGGGGCTCCGCAGCGGCCGGGAGCAGGAGGTGGGCGCCGAATGAGCACGCCGGCCGGCACGCTCGCCGGGAGGGTCGCGGTCGTCACCGGCGGAGGCCGGAACGTCGGCGAGGCCATCGCCCACCGGTTCGCCCGCGAGGGCGCCAGGGTCGCGGTGGTCGACCTGGACGCCGACCGCGCCCGGCGCACCGTCGATCTGATCACGGCGGAGCTGCCGGACGCCGCGGCGGCGTTCGTCTGCGACGTGTCCGACTCGGCCTCCGTGCAGGAGATGGCCGACGCGGTCGCCGACACGTTCGGGGGCGTCGACATCCTGGTCAACAACGTGGCGATCACCGACCGCGGCGCCACCGTGCTCGACCTCGACGAGGACGAGTGGGACAGGGTGCTCAGGGTGACGCTGACCAGCGTGTTCCTGTGCACGAAGTACGTCGGACGCAAGATCGTCGAGACCGGGCGCGGCGGCTCGGTCATCAACATCGGCTCCACGTCCGGGTACCGGGCTCGGCCGAACGCGACGGCCTACCCGGCGGCGAAGGCCGCCGTCATCAACCTGACCCGGTCGTTCGCCGCCCAGCTGGCGCCGTACGGCATCCGGGCGAACTCGGTGACGCCGAACAAGGTCGGCTCACCCGTCGGCCAGGACGTCGAGCCGGAGGACCGCAGGCGCAGGAACCTCGTCGGCCGCGGCGCGCAGCCGCTGGACATCGCGAACGCGGTGCTGTTCCTGGCCTCGGACCAGTCGGGCTTCATCGACGCCACCGACCTGCTGGTCGACGGCGGCGTCCTGCACGGGCCGATGGACTGACCGTGCCCCGGTTCTCCAACGTCGGCGGTGTGCAGGGCTTCGGGCCGGTCGACCCGACCGACACCCACCGGCCCTTCGACTGGGTCTGGCAGGCGCGCGTGTGGGCGCTGAACACCGTGGTGCCGCCCCGGTTCGGGCACAGCGGCGACGAGAAGCGCGACCTCGGGGAGCTGCTGCCGGCGTCGGTGCAGATGGAGCAGGGCTACTACGAACGCTGGCTCACCCGCCTGGAGATCCTCCTGGTCGAGGACGGGGTGCTGGCGCCGGGTGAGCTGGACGCGGCGGTCGCCGCGGCCGAGCCGGAGTCGACCGGGGAGCATCGGACGTGGGACGAGGAGAGCGGCGCCCTGCCGTGGGCGACGAGGTACGAGTGAGCGCGGCGGACCCGGACGAGTTCCGGCGGGTGCCCGGCTACCTGCGCGGGCAGGTCGGCGTGGTGGTGGCCCACCGCGGTGACCGGCCGCTGCCGGCCGGCCACGGCGCCCGTGAGGTGCCCCGCGAGCCGGAGCCCGTCCTGACCGTGCGGTTCGACGCGGCGCAGGTGTTCGGCCCGACGGGCGACGGCGCACGCCTGCACGCCGACCTCTGGGCGTCGGACCTCGAGGCGGTCCGGTGAGCGCCGACGAGACCAACGAGCGGATCAACCGGCGGGTCGCCGTCCTCGAGCGGCTGCTGGAGCGCAAGGGCGTGCTGCGAGCCGGCGAGCTCGACACCGTGATCGAGGACTTCATCGCCCGGGCGATGCCGCTGAACGGCGCGCGGCTCGTGGCCAGGGCGTGGGTGGACGCCGGCTTCCGGGCGGCGCTGCTGGCCGACGGCGGTGCCGCCGCCGCGTCGCAGGGCATGCCGGTCGGCCCGGCCGGCCACGGCGACGTGGACCTGCGGGTGGTCGAGAACACCGACGCGACGCACAACGTCGTCGTCTGCACCCTGTGCTCCTGCTACCCGGTGCGGCTGCTGGGCACCCCGCCGTCCTGGTACAAGACCGCGGCCTACCGCTCGCGCGTGGTCCGCGATCCGCGCGGCGTGCTGGCCGAGTTCGGGCTGCACCTGCCGGCCGAGCGCGGCGTCACGGTGTGGGACAGCACCGCCCACGTGCGCTACATGGTGCTGCCCCGCCGCCCGCCCGGCACCGAGGGCCTGACCGAGGAGCAGCTGGCCCGGCTGGTGCGCCGCGACGCGCTGATCGGCGTCGCCGAGGTGCCGTCTCCCGCCTGACCCGCCCCCCGCCGCCGACCACGCCAACTGGAGGCCTCTGTGCTGCTGACCGACGACCTCGCCGTCGACACCATCCTGCAGGACGGACGTGACTGACGGCGCTCGCTCGCCGTCCTCGACCCTGGGCGCGCCCGTCACGCCGCTCGGGAGGCCGCGGATCAGGCGCTGGTTGGTCCTCGCCTCCATCACGACGGGCACCTTCATGGCGAACCTCGACGCGGCGGCCGTGACCGTGGCGCTGCCCACCATGGCACGCGAGTTCGACGTCGGCCTGGACGCGCTCCAGTGGGTGATCACCGGCTACTTCCTGACGATCACGGCGGTCCTCCCGGTGTCCGGGCGACTGGCCGACATCGTGGGACGCAAGCGGGTCCTGAACACCGGCCTGGTGACCTTCGTGACCGCGTCGCTGCTCGTCGCCCTGGCGTCGACCTTCCCGCTGCTCGTCGCCGCCAGGGTCCTGCAGGGCGTGGGGGCGTCGATGATGATGGGGACGATCATGGCCACCGCCGTCACGACCTTCCCGCCGGGGGAGAGGGGCCGGGTGCTCGGACTCCTCACCAGCGTCGTCGCCGCCGGGACGGTCGTCGGCCCGGGACTGGGCGGCGTGCTGACCGATACCGTCGGATGGAGGTCGATCTTCCTCGTCAACGTGCCCGTCGGTCTGCTCGGCGCCTGCGGGACCTTCGCCTTCCTGCCGGCCGACCGGCCTGTCGGCGGCGGGTCCGGGAAGCGGTTCGACCTGCTGGGTGCGGTCCTGTTCGCCGGGTTCTCGAGCTCGCTGCTCCTCGGTCTGGGAGCCGGCCCGAGCGCTGGCTGGTCGCACGGCCTCACGCTCGGGCTGCTCGGCGGATCGCTGGTGTTCGGGGGACTGTTCCTGGCCCAGGAGCGTCGGTCCTCCAGTCCCGTCATCCATCTCGGGGTGTTCCGTCGCAGGGTCTTCGGCCTGGGGAACCTCGCCGCGTTCCTGTCCTTCGTGCTCATGCTGTTCCCGGCGCTCCTGTTTCCCCTGTACCTGCACGAGGTCAAGCAGTGGTCGCTCGGCACGACAGGAGCCCTCATGACACTGCAGGCGGTGTTCATGATGCTCGTCTCCCCCGTGGCCGGCAGGTGGAGCGACCGCCGGGGTACCAGGCGGCCCACCCTCGTGGCTCTCGGCCTGATCACCGCCGCCATGCTCGCAAGCGTGCTCCTGGGGTCGGCCTCCCCGCCGTGGGTCATCGGCCTGGTCCTGGCCCTGTTCGGGGTGGGACTCGGCCTGTTCCTCTCGCCGAACAACTCCGCGGTGATGGGGGACCTTGCTCGCGACCGGGTGGGGATGGCGGCCGCGATCCTCGCCACCGTCCGCAACCTCGGCAAGTCCGTCGGTGTCGCGCTGGCGGTGGTGCTGTACTCCGCGTTCGCCGGGACCCCGGCGACCGTGGCCGTGGAGCCGTCCGTGCTGCTCGCCGGCTTCCGGGGGGCCTTCGGAGTCGGCGCCGTCCTGGCGGGTGTGGCGCTCGTGGCCGTGGTGCTCATGTACCGGGGTCAGGAGACCGGCTCGCGTCGCTCGAGCGGTGCCTCGTCGTCACCTCTTCCCGCGAAGCCCACGGAAATGGCATGACCAACAGACCTAGGATGGAGCCGATGTGCTGCTGATCGACAACCCGACGACCGCCACGGTGCTGGAGATGCCGGACGTCGTCCAGGTCCTCGAGCGTGCCTACCGCGAGCTGGCCGCCGGCCAGGCGGTCTGCCGGCCCCGCATCGACGTGCGGCTCCCCGTCGACGGGGAGTCGATCTACCAGTGGGGGACGATGGAGGGGGGCTCTGCCGCCTCCGGGTACTTCGCCATCCGGATGAAGTCCGACGTCCTGACCGAGGTGGAGTACGGCGGCACCCGCACGCAGGAGAAGCACTGCGTCGAGCCCGGGACCTACTGCGGCCTGGTCTTCCTGCTGTCGGCCCGCACGGGAGAGCCCCTGGCGATCCTCAACGACGGCGTGCTGCAGCACATGCGGGTCGGCGCGGACTCGGCGATCGGCGCGAAGTTCGGGGCCCGCGAGGACGCCCGCGTCCTGGGCATGCTCGGGTCGGGCGGGATGGCCCGCAGCCACCTGGAGGCGCTGCTCACCGTGCGGCCGCTCGAGCGGGTGCAGGTGTACAGCCCGACGAGGGCCAACCGAGAGTCCTATGCCGCGGAGATGAGCGAGCGGCACGGCGTCGAGGTGGTGGCCGTCGACGATGCGCGCGACGTCTTCCCGGGCGCCGACATCGTCTCGGGCTGCACCGACGCCGCCGCCGACGTCATCGTCGGCGACTGGCTGGAGCCTGGAACCCACGTCACCTGTATCGGCGGCGGGGTCGACGCACGAGCCCGGCAGGTGTTCGACGTCTGGCTGCGCCTGGGCACCGCGCCGGCCCCGCTGAACGACCCGTCGTGGCGGCCCACCGACGAGTACCTGGCCTACGTCGCCCGTCCCGGCCACCCCGTGTGGGACCGCCACCAGCACGGCCGGGTACGCCGTCCTCCGCAGGGGCCGGGCGCGCCGCGGCTGGTGACGTTCGAGGACGTGCTCACCGGGGCGGACAAGGCCCGGACCAACGACACCGACATCACCTTCTCCGAACGCGGCAACATCCAGGGGGCGCAGTTCTTCGCCGTCGCCGGGCACGTCTACGAGCAGTGCCGCGCCCGGGGCCTCGGCCACGAACTGCCGACGTCCTGGTTCCTCCAGGACGTCCGGGACTGAGCCGTGCGACTCCTGACCAACGCCGACATCGCCTCGGTGCTCTCCATGGCAGAGGGCATCGCGGCGCTGCGCACCGGGTACGCCGACCTCGCCCGCGGGGACGCCGCCTACGTCCCGCGCATCGACCTCTACGCCCCCACCGGGCGGGACGACGACTACTACCAGTGGGGCTCGATGGCCGGCGTCTGCCGGTCCTACGGGGTCGTCGCCGTCCGGATCAAGTCCGACGTGACGTCGTGGCCCGCGGGCGGCACGACGGAGAAGTACTGCGTCGAGCCCGGCACCTACTCGGGGATCATCCTGCTCTACAGCATCGTCAACGGGGAGCCGCTCGCGCTGCTGCAGGACGGCTACCTGCAGCACGTGCGCGTCGGCGCCGCCGCCGGGATCGGCGCGGACCTCATGGCCCGCCCGGACGCCGACACCCTCGGGCTCATCGGGTCCGGCGGGATGGCGCGCACGTACCTGGAGGCGATCGCCGAGGTGCGGCCGCTGCGCTCCGTCCGGGTCTACAGCCCGACGCCGGCGAACCGCGAGCGCCTCGCGGCGGCGGGGCGGGCCGAGCTGGGTCTCGACGTGCGGGCCGTCGGCTCGGCTCGGGAGGCGGTCGACGGCGCGGCCATCGTCGCGACCGCCACCGACGCGATGGGCGCGACCTTCGACCCCGGCTGGCTGGCCCCGGGCACCCACGTGACCTGCGTGACGCGGCGCGAGCTGTCGCACGCCCTGGTGACGCGGGCCGACCGCGTCCTGCAGCTCGGCGTCAACACCGTGCCCCACGGCACCCCGGTGCCGGGCATGGAGTGGAAGGCGGGCGGGATCGCCTCCTACGTCGCCGGCCGTCCCGACGAGAGGTCTCGCATCCCGTCCAGCCGGGGCGCGGAGACGGGGGTCTTCCCCACGCTCGTGGACGTCCACCGCGGGCGGGCCGAGGGCCGGACGTCGGACGACGAGATCACCCTGTTCGTCACCACGGGCACACAGGGCCTGCAGTTCGCCGCCGTCGGCGGCCGCGTGTGGCAGCTCGCCCGGCGACGCGACCTGGGCCATCCCTTCCCGACCGAGTGGTTCCTGCAGGACATCCGCGACTGACGGCGGCCCCTTGTGCCACGGCTCACGCCAGCCGTAAGGTCTTACCAATGGTCCAAATCGGCGGGCGCTGCGCCCCCGGGCTCACCGACGAGCGAACGGATGTGCACGCATGGCAGAGCAGACCACGCCGGACGTCGAGGTGCCCTTCCGCGGGATGCTCGTCGGCGGTGAGCTGGTCGAGGCCACCGGAGGAAGGACCCTCGAGTCGGTGAACCCGGCCACCGAGGAGGTCATCGGCCACGTACCGGACGCCTCGGCCGAGGACGTCGACCGCGCCGTCCGGGCGGCCTTGTCGGCGGGCCGGGCATGGCGGGAGCGGCCCTGGCAGCAGCGCGCCGCGCTGCTGCGCGAGTACGGCCGGATCCTCGAGGACAACCTCGAGGAGCTCGCCTACCTCGACGCGGTCGACTCCGGCAACCCGATCACCAGCATGCGCGCCGACGTCAAGGGCGCGGTGGGGGAGATCGACTACTTCGCGGGCATCGCCGGCGAGACCAAGGGCCGCACCATTCCCAGCGGGCCGGACGCGCTGACCTACACCGAGTTCGTGCCCTATCCGGTGGTCGCGCGCATCGTGCCGTTCAACCACCCGATCAAGTTCATGGCGGCGAAGTCCGCCGCACCGCTGGCGGCAGGCTGCCCGGTGATCGTCAAGCCGGGTGAGCAGACGTCGCTGTCGGCCCTGCGCTTCGCGGAGCTGGTGCAGGATGTCTTCCCGCCCGGCGTCTTCAACCTCGTCACCGGCAACGGGGCGACGGCCGGGGCGGCGCTGGCGGGGCACCCGCAGGTGCCGCGGGTCGCGTTCACCGGCAGCGTGCCGACGGGTCAGCGCGTGGCCGCCCTCGGTGCCGAGCAGGTCAAGCACCTGAGCCTGGAGCTCGGCGGCAAGAACCCGCTGATCGTCTTCCCGGACGCCGACATCGCCACGACGGCCAAGGCCGCCGTCACGGCCATGAACCTGGCCCGCTGCATGGGGCAGTCCTGCGGGTCGGCGTCGCGCATCTTCGTGCACGAGAGCGTCGGCGAGGCCTTCCTCACCCACCTCGTGGAGGCCGTGAGCGCGCTGAGGGTCGGCAGCCCCCTCGACGAGGACACCGACATGGGCCCCCTGTGCTACCGGGCCCACTACGAGAAGGTGACCGGGCTGATCGCCAGCGGTGTCGAGGAGGGCGCCAAGCTGCTGCACGGCGGGGGCCGCCCGGAGGGGCTGAGCACCGGCTTCTACCTCGAGCCGACCGTCTTCGCCCAGGTGACCATGGACATGCGCATCGCCCGCGAGGAGATCTTCGGGCCGGTGATGAGCGTGCTGACCTGGAGCGACTACGACCACATGATCGAACAGGTGAACAGCCTGCCGCTCGGCCTGACCGGCAACATCTGGACGAACGACATCTCGCTGGCGCTGCGGACCGCACGCCGCATCGAGTCCGGGTACATCTCGGTCAACGGCACGGGCAAGCGGCCGATCGGCTCGCCCTTCGGGGGCTTCAAGCAGAGCGGCATCGGCAAGGAGAGCGCCCTGGACGAGCTGCTGAGCTACGGGCGCGAGCAGTCCGTGACGGTGACGCTGCGGTGACGGCGACGCAGGAGCAGGCCCGGACCATCGCCGACGCGGTCGTCGTCGTCACCGGGGCCGCGCACGGCATCGGCGCGGCCTACGCCCGCCGGCTCGTCGAGGACGGCGCGGCCGTCGTCGTCGTCGACCTCGACGGCGAGGGCGCGGAGAAGCTGGCGGCCGAGCTGCGTGGCTGCGGTGGGCGGGCGCTGGGCGTGCGCGCGGACGTCTCCAGCGAGGCCGACCTGGCCGCGATGGCCGACGCCGCGGTGGCCGAGTTCGGCACCGTGACGGGCCTGGTCAACAACGCCGCGGTGTTCTCCGTGGTCCCGATGTCGCGGGCCCCGTTCGACGAGATCTCGCTGGACGAGTGGGACCTGATGATGCGGGTCAACGTCCGCGGCGCCTGGCAGGTCTGCAAGGCGGTCGTCCCGGCCATGCGCCGGGCCGGCTACGGCAAGATCGTCAACATCTCGTCGGGGACGGCGCTCAAGGGGTCGGCCAGCCGCATCCACTACGTGACGAGCAAGGCGGCGATCCTGGGCTTCACCAAGGTGCTCGCCCGTGAGGTGGGGGGCGACGGCATCCGCGTCAACTGCGTGGCTCCCGGCAGCACCCTGTCCGAGGAGTCCCCGGACGAGGCGACCATCGCCTACCGCACCACTCAGGTCGGCGGCCGGGCCATCCAGCGGGTGATGGTGCCGCAGGACGTCGTCGGCGCGGTCCGCTTCCTGCTCGGCCCGGAGAGCGACTTCGTCACCGGCCAGACGCTGGTCGTGGACGGCGGCAGCTTCATGCACTGAGCGAGCGGCCGCGCACGCCTCCGGACGCGACGGCGCCGCCGGGCCTCGTCGTCGAGGACGGCGGCGCGTCTGGCCGGGGAGTCGGTCAGGCGCCGGTGTCGGCGAACTGCACCAGGACCTTGTGACGGGCGCTCGTCGTGGTGGCCGTGTCGTACGCCCGGCCGGCCTCCACGGAGCGGGTCACGAGGTCGCTCCAGGTGGCCACGAAGCGGCGCAGACGCCGGGCGACGGAGGTCGGCGCGCCGGCCCGCGTCAGGTGCAGCCGCTCGAACGTGAGGGTGGTCATCGTCGTGCTCCTTCGGTCATTGCCTACGACCGGTGCAGCATCTCACGGAACCATTGACTTCCCTGACCGAGCGTGATACCGCTCACCCGCCCTCAGCCGGTGAACTCGGGCAGCCTCGCCTCGAGCCAGCGGGTGGAGAAGCGGCCCGTCACCACGTCGTCCTGGTCCAGCAGCCAGGAGTGGAAGGGGATGGTGGTGGCCACGCCCTCCACGGTGAACGACCGCAGCGCGGCCCTCGTCCGCGCGAGGGCCTCGGTGCGGTCGCTGCCGTGCACGACCAGCTTGCCGAGCAGCGAGTCGTAGAACGGCGGGACGACGTAGCCCTCGAAGCAGTGGGTGTCCAGGCGGACGCCGGGGCCCTCCGGGGGCTCCCACCGGGTGATCCGGCCGGGGGACGGCGTGAAGCCCCGGTCGGGCGCCTCGGCGTTGATCCGGCACTCGATCGCGTGGCCGCTGCTGGTGACCCGGTCCTGGGTCAGCGGCAGGGGGTCGCCGGCCGCGACCTGCAGCTGCAGCCGCACCAGGTCCAGACCGGTGATCATCTCGGTGACCGGGTGCTCGACCTGGATGCGGGTGTTCATCTCCAGGAAGTAGTGCTCGTCGCGGTCCTCGTCGTACAGGAACTCGACCGTGCCGGCGTTGAGGTAGCCGATCGCCTCGGCGAGCAGCACGGCGGACCGGTGGATGGCCCTCCTCGCGTGGTCGGGCACGGCCGCCGCGGGGGCCTCCTCGAGCACCTTCTGGTACCGCCGCTGCAGGGAGCAGTCGCGCTCGCCGAGGTGCAGGACGCGCCCGGTGCGGTCGCCGATCACCTGCACCTCGATGTGCCGGCCGCTGGTCACGTAGCGCTCCAGGTACAGCGTGGAGTCGCCGAACGCCGCCGCGGCCTCGGCCGACGCCCCGCGGAAGGCCGCCTCGAGGCCGGACTCGTCGTGCACGATGCGGATGCCGCGGCCCCCGCCACCGGCCGCCGCCTTGAACAGCACGGGGTAGCCGATCTCGCCGGCGACCGACGCCGCGTCGGAGAACGCGGCGATGTGGTCCGAGCCGGGCACCAGGGGGACACCGGCCCGCGCGGCCGCCTCGCGGGCCGCGAGCTTGTTGCCCATGGCGTGCACGCTCTCGCTGCGCGGGCCGACGAAGGTCAGGCCCTCCTTCTCGCAGGCCTCGGCGAACGCGGCGTTCTCGGCCAGGAACCCGTAGCCGGGGTGGACCGCGTCGGCGCCGGTGCCGAGCGCGGCGGCCAGCAGCGCGTCCTGGTTCAGGTAGCTGTCGGCCGGCCTCGCCGGGCCGATGCAGACGGCGCGGTCGGCGAGTCGGGCGGCCAGGCTGTCACGGTCGGCCGCGGAGACGGCGACCACGGACTCCAGGCCCAGCTCGCGGGCTGCCCGGACGACCCGGACGGCGATCTCCCCGCGGTTGGCGACCAGGACGCGCTTCACGCCGGCCGCAGCCGGAACAGGGGCTGACCGAACTCGACGAACTCGTCGTTGCCGGCCAGGACCTCGACGACCTCACCGGCCGCGGGAGCGGTGACGCTGTTGAACATCTTCATCACCTCGACCAGCCCCATCGTCGCGCCCGCCTCCACCCGCGAACCGACCTCGACGAACGGGGGTGACCCCGGCTCCGGCGCGCGGTAGAAGACGCCGACCATCGGCGCCGTGACCACCAGCAGGTCCGCCGCCGCGGCCGCCGCGGGAGCGGGGGGCCGGTCGGCGGGAGGTGCCGGAACGGCGGACGGTGCCGGAGCGGCAGGCGCCTCGGTCGGCGCTGCGGCAGGCGCTGCCGCGGGCGCCGCAGCGGCCGCGGGCCGGGCGGCCACCGTCGCGCCGGTCCGGTCGGCGACGATCCGCGTGCCGCCGACCTCGACCTCCAGGTACTCCACGGTCGACCGCTCGATCAGGTCGAGGATCGCCCGCACGTCCTCGTGCGTCAGCTCCACAGCGTGTCTCTCCTCCACGATGGACACAGATACAGACGTTCCCAGCCGAGATGCTCTTGGGTGGTCACCTCATGCCGGGCCGGATGATCGGCATGACGGCGTGACCGCCGGGCGGTGCCAGGTCGAGTGCGACCTGGTCCAGGGCGACGACCCGACCGAAGTGGCGGTCGATGTTGGCGAGGGCGGCGTTGTGCGCGTCCTCCGAGTAGGCCGCGACGCATTCCTCGACCACCACGACATCGAGGTCCCGCATGCACGCGTCCCGAGCGGTTGTCTCGACACAGACATTCGTGGCGACTCCGGCGAGCACGACTCTCTGCGTCCCGAGATTCCGCAGCACGATGTCGAGCTCGGTTCCGAAGAAGGCGCTGTAGCGACGCTTCGTCACGACGTACTCGTCCGGCCCCGGGCGGAGCCGGTAGAACTCACTGCCGTGCGCGCCCGGCTCGAGGTGGTGCAGCATGCCCACTCGGCTCTCCCGCAGGTAGGCCTTCTCGTGATCGGACCACCGGTCGTGGTGCGTTCGGACGTAGATGACCGGGGTGCCGTACCGGCGCGCCGTCTCGAGCAGTCGTTCGATCGGTTCGATGACGGCCTGTACCCATCGAAGGTCCGAACCTCGACGGCCGTGGACTCCCTCGTCGTCGCAGAAGTCGTTCTGCACGTCGATCACCAGCACGGCGGACGTGCTTCTCGTCAGCTCAGTGGCTGCCATCACCCGAACCTCCCCTGCGACCCGGTCACGGTCGCCGTCTTGCGCATGGTGACCTTCAGTCCGGGTCGTGACAGGGAGACGACCGTGTGCCGATCGTCCTCGGCGAGGCGCCGGAGCAGCTCCAGCAGGGGAGTGTCGGCGGGCGCCGGCGGTCGCGGGTCGCGCACGCTGCCCACCACGTCCACCGCGTCGTCCCCCACGATGCTCATGAGGATGAGGTCCTCGTCCGGGGTGGTGCGCCCGTACTTGCGGCGAAGGTCCGCCAGGGTCAGCTGCGGCGGCTGGTAGGCCTCGATCTCGCGCGCCCGTGGCCGGTCGAGGATCTTCTGCCGGACGTCCGGGTCCATCCCCTCGACCGCCTCCGCGCCACCGTGGCGGCCCAGCGCGTACTCGATCGTCTTGTCGGTGACCTGCCGGTACCGCTCGCCGACGATGACGTTGATGGCCGCCTGCGACCCGACGAACTGCGAGAGCGGCGTGACCATGATCGGGTAGCCGAAGTCGGCTCGGACCCGGGCGGTCTCGTCGAGCACCTCGGGCAGCCGGTCCTCGACGCCGGCGAGCCTGAGCTGGTACTGGAGGTTGGAGATCATCCCTCCGGGCACCTGGTGCCGGTAGAGGCGCTCGTCGTACTCGTAGGGAGCGCCGATCTGGAAGCCCTCGCGTTCCGCGATACCCGTGAAGTGCTCCGTCGCCGGGCGCAGCACCTCCTCGTCGAGGTCGACCTCGTAGCCGAGCTCCCGCAGGTTGCTCGCGACGTTGTACACCGACGGCTGCGAGTTGGCGTTGGCCAGCGGCGGTACCGCGGTGTGCACGTAGCGCACCCCCGCGCGCACCGCCTCGATGGCGTTCAGCGGTCCCAGCCCGTTGTTGCAGTGCCCGTGGAACTCCCAGGGGATGTCGCCGGCCGCGGCCATCATCTGCGGCAGCAGGGTCCGGGTGCGCTCCGGGGTGAGCAGGCCGCTGACGTCCTTGAAGCACAGCCGGTACGGCGCGATGGCGCCGGCCTCCTTGGCCTTGCGGACGAAGTACTCGTCGGTGTGCTTGGGCGACACCGAGTACATGACGTTGATGACCGGCGTCATCCCCAGCCGCGCGAAGCGGGGCACCTGCTGCGCCACGACGTCGAAGTTGTTCCAGTTGCTCCCCGTGCGCGTGTACCGGATGCCGAGCTCCACCGCCTTCGAGACGAGCAGCTCGCCCACCTCGGGGACGACGGCGCCGCTCATGCTGGGGCCGTCGATCGGGCCGTGCCAGCGCAGCGGGGTCCTCTCGGCCGCGGCCGCGCCCTGCCGGATCCACTCCCAGGGGTTCTCCTTGAGGTGCCGCACGAACTTCTTCAGCCGGCTGCCCGTGGCGATGAACTCCATGGCCTCGAAGCCGGCGGCGTCCAGGTACGGCATCGCCGGCACCATGTGCCGGGTCCGCATGTTCATCGCCCACAGGCTCGCCTGCCCGTCGCGGATGGTGGTGTCGACGAACCGGACGGCGTCGCTCATGCTTCTCTCCCCAGGATCTCGCCGGTGTGCTCCCCGAGGTAGGGGGCGCGGGAGACGGCGGGCAGGGCCGCGCCGCCGAAGAGCGCAGGGGGCCGGATCTGCGGCATGGGCCCGATGTCGGGGTCGTCGAGCACGTCGATGATCCCGAGGTGCTGCAGCTGCGGGTCGCGCAGGGCCTCGCTGACCGCGTTGACGGGCGCGCACGGGACCCCGTGCTGCTGCAGCACCTCCAGCCACTCGTCCCGGCCCTTGCCCGCGAAGACGGGGGCGAGCTCGGCGCGGAGCACCTCGTAGTTCTGCTGCCGGTCGCTGCGCTGCGCGAAACGGGGGTCGCCGACGAGCTCGGGCCGGCCGACGGCGGCACAGAGCCCCTCCCAGAACTTCGGGGGCGAGGACAGGTGCACGAGCACCTGCCGGTCGTCCCGGGTGGCCCAGACGTAGGCCTGCGAGCTGTGCGGCCGCAGGTAAGGCGTCTCGTCCCGCCCCTCGACGACGTTCTTGGCGACGGCCGAGTGCAGGAAGTGCGTCAGGGCACCCAGCATGCTGACGTCGAGGTGCTCCCCGCGCCCGGTGCGGTGCCGCTGGTGCAGCGCGGCGAGGACGGCGAACGCCGCCGAGTGCCCGGTGATCGCGTCCGCGAGCGCCGGGCCGCGCAGCCGCGGGTCCTCCGGGTCGAGCAGCAGGCCGGCGAGGCCGCTGTAGCCGAGGGCGACACCGTCGTAGGCGGGCATCGTGGCGTAGGGCCCGCTGCTGCCGAAGCCGGAGATGCTGCAGTGGACGAGCTGGGGCCGGTGAGCCGACAGGACGTCCCACCCGACGCCGAGGCGCTCCATCACCCCGGGGCGGAAGTTCTCCACCAGGACGTCGGCGGTCCGCACGAGGTCGAGGAGGGCGGTGCACCCGTGCTCGGTCTTGAGGTCGAGCACGACGCTGCGCTTGCCGCGGTTGAACGCGACGAACGTGGCGTTCAGGCCGCCGGACTCCCACTTGCGGAACGGGTCGCCGGCCGGCGGCTCGACCTTGACCACGTCGGCCCCCATCTCGGCGAGCAGGACCGCGGCGCAGGGTCCGGAGATGTAGGAGCCGAGGTCGAGGACCCGGACGTCGGCGAGCGGCAGGGTCCGGTCGGGCGCGCAGGAAGGCAACATGTGCGCGGCACCCTACTGACATTTGAGTCTTTTGGTAAGACCTATAGACCAACGGGCTGGCGCGTGCTTCAGTAGGGCCTTCAACGCGGCGGGGCAGGGTGCCCCGGTCCGACGAGGTGGCAGGGAGGCCTCCCCGTGGCAGAGCTGGCCACGCACTGCTGGGACGACGTGGTCGGTCCCGACGAGCGGCTGATCGAGAGCCGGTACGGCACCGGCCGTCCGCTGGGAAGCCGGCCCGCACTGCTGATGATCGACTGCTACGCCAAGGTCTTCGGTGACGGACCGCAGCCGCTGGCCGAGGCCATCGAGACCTGGCCGGCCACGTGCGGGCCGAACGCCTGGGAGGCGCTGCCCTCGCTGGAGAAGCTGCTGGCCGGCGCGCGCGAGGCCGGCGTCCCCGTGATCCACACGACGGGGGAGGCGCGCCCGGGCGGCCGCCTCGGCGCCGCCACCCAGCGGACGCGCGTGGAGGGGGAGGACGACGTCGTCGGCTACGAGTTCATGCCGTCGCTCGCCCCCGGCCCGGGCGAGCTCGTCGTGCGCAAGGCGCGGGCCAGCGCCTTCTTCGGCACCCCCGTCTCCACCTGGCTGCGCCAGCTCGATGCCGACACCCTCGTCGTCGCCGGCGAGTCGACGAGCGGCTGCGTGCGGGCCAGTGTCGTCGACGCCTACTCCCACGGCCTCGCCGTCGCGGTCGTGGAGGAGGCGGTGTTCGACCGAAGCACGCTGTCGCACAAGGTGAACCTGTTCGACATGCATCTCAAGTACGCTGCGGTCCTGCACCTCGACGACGTGCTCACCTACTTCTCCGCCTGAAGCGCAGCAGCCGACACCGAGGGGTCCTTCCGCATGCTCGACACGTTCTTCAGCAGTCTGCTGGGGATCTTCGAACCCACCACCCTCCTGACGATGCTGGCAGGCATCGCCATCGGGTTCGCCGTCGGGATCCTGCCCGGCCTTGGCGGGTCGGTGTCCCTGGCACTGATGCTGCCCTTCACCTTCTACATGGAGCCGGTGCAGGCCTTCGCCTTCCTGCTCGGCATGTACGTGGTCACCGCGACCACGGGTGACATCACGTCGGTGCTCTTCGGCGTGCCGGGCGAGGCGACGTCGGCGGCCACGGTGCTCGACGGCTACCCGCTGACCCGCCAGGGCCAGGCGGGCCGCGCGCTCGGCGGAGCCCTGCTCGGCTCGACCCTCGGCGCCATCATCGGTGCCATCGTGCTGGCTCTGTCGGTGCCGTTCATGCGGCCCCTCGTGCTCGCTCTCGGGCCGCCGGAGTTCTTCATGCTCACCGTGCTGGGCCTGACCTTCGTGGTCGCGCTGTCCGGCCGGTCGCTCGTCAAGGGCCTCATCATGGCCGCGGCCGGCTTCATGATCTCCATGGTCGGTCTCGACGCCCAGGCGGGCATCCCCCGGTACGCCTTCGACTCGCTCTACCTGTGGGACGGCATCAACCTCATCGCCCTGGTCGTGGGCCTCTTCGGCGGCGCCGAGCTGATCCAGCTGATGCTCAGCAAGTCCAGCATCGCCAAGAAGAGCACCGCCGACCCCTACGCCGGGCTCGCGCAGGGGGTGCGCGAGACGTTCCAGCACTGGACGGTCGTGCTCCGCTCGGCGTTCATCGGCATCGCCGTCGGCATCATCCCCGGTCTCGGGGGCAGCGTCTCCCAGTTCATCGCCTACGGCTCGGCGCAGCAGGCGTCGAAGAAGCCGGAGCTGTTCGGGAAGGGCTCGATGGAGGGGGTGATCGCCGCCGGGGCCAACAACAACGCGAAGGACTCGGGCGCGCTCATCCCGACCATCGCCTTCGGCATCCCCGGCAGCGTGTCGATGGCCGTGCTGCTCGGGGCCTTCCTCATCGCGGGGCTCAATCCCGGTCCGGAGATGCTCACCACCCACCTCGACATCACGTTCTCGATGGTGTGGATCATCGTCGTGTCCAACATCATCGCGGTGGTCATCGCCTTCCTGCTGCTGAAGCAGCTGGTCAAGCTCTCGTTCCTCCGTGGCACGTGGCTCGTGCCGTTCCTGCTGATCCTGCTGTCGATCGGCGCGTTCACGGCCAACAACCACCCGGCGGACATCGCCGTGATGCTGGCCGCGGCGGCCTTCGGCGTCGTGTGCATCCACTGGGACTGGCCACGCGTGCCGTTCCTGCTCGCCGTCGTTCTCGGGGCGACCTCCGAGCGGTACCTTTTCCTCTCCTACTCCCTGGACGGGTGGACGTGGCTCGACGACCCGAGCGTGCTCGCCATGCTGGCGCTGATGGCGGTCGTCCTGGTCGGGCCGGGCGTGCGGAAGGCGATCAGGCAGCGCCGCACGGCGCGGGCCGGACGGGACGACGAGAAGGCCGGGGTGTCCCGGTGAGCGTGAGCGAGACGGTGGAGGCTCCCGTGGCACGACCCGAGGCGAGCGCGGCGAGCCGCCCGCGGCCCGGTGAGTGGGCGATCGCCGGCACCATGCTGGCCTTCTTCCTGCTCGCCTTCCTGGTGGCGCAGGACTGGCCGTTCCGGGCGGCGCTTTTCCCGCTGATGATCTCGACGCTGGGGACCGGGCTCAGCGTCCTGCGGCTCGTGCAGCTGGTCGTCCTCGCCGTGCGAGCACGTCGGCACGTGGCCGCCGTGACGCCGGTGCAGGCGGAGACCGCCGCCGCCGGCCCGGCAGCGGCACCGCCGACGGCGCAGTCGCTCGCCGACCTCGCGCTGGAGGACGACGAGGCGGACGACGACGAGAGCATGGAGTACGTCTTCGCGTCAGCGGGCCGCCGGGCGTGGGCGGCGGCGCTGGCGTGGATCGCGGGGTTCTTCGTCGCGTTCTTCGTGCTGGGCGCCTTCATCGCGCTCCCGCTGTTCGCGCTGACCTACCTGCGGTTCGCCGGGCGGGCGTCCTGGAGGGCGGCCGCCGCCTACGCCGCGGTCACCGGGCTGATCACCTACGTCGTCTTCCGGGAGCTCGTCTACGTCCCGCTGCCGGAGTCCGTCTTCCCCTTCCTCGACATCTGACCCCGCGGCCGTTCCGGCGCGGTCAGTCCCGGGGGTCGTTGACGAACAGCAGCGACTTGATGGTCACCGGCACCGTGCGCGAGGGGTGCCGTACGCGACCGATGTCGATGTAGTCGAAGTCGCGCAGGCTCAAGCCGTCGACGACCAGCAGGTCGTTGGGAACGCCGAGCTCGTCCCGCAGCAGCCGGCCGAGGGTCATGGCGACGTCGCCGTCGAGCATCACGTAGACCGGGCGGCCCGCGGCGATCCGGTCCGCCAGACCGTCGCGCACCCCGCGGGCGAACGAGGCCAGGCGGCCGTACGTGGGCAGCCCGGTCCAGCTCATGGCCAGCGCGACGTCCGCGTCGTGGTGCTGGGTGTCGAGGGCCATCAGGTGCCGGCGGACGGCGGCCGCCACCTCCTCGGCCGCCACCTCCTCGCCGAGCTCGTAGACCGGCTTCACCACCTGCAGGTTGCGGCGCGGGAGCAGCGCGTCCGGGTCGGAGATCCAGCCGGTGTTGCCGCTCAGCTGCACGCTGTACTCCGAGGCGCCCAGCGCGGTGGCCCGGATGCACTCCCCGGCCGGCAGCAGGCCGAAGGGGAGGGCACCGGCGTCCAGCCGCCGGCGCAGCGCCTGGCCGAGAGGGGCGCCGAGGTCGCCGAACCGCTCGCTCTCCCGGTCGTAGACGTACTCGGCGACGCCGCCGGAGAACATCACCCCCTGCACGTCCTCCAGGGGGGCGAGCGGGTCGGTCAGGTAGAGGTCGGCCACGTCGTCCGGCAGCCCGTCGGAGGAGGCGGCGGCGTGCAGCACCGCGAGCACCCGGTCGGCCATGTGCTCCGCGACGCGCTCGACGTCGTCGGCCGAGGCGGTGCCGCCGAGCGTCCAGTCCAGGCCCGCGTGCCGCGCGTGCCGCGCACCGGCCGGGTCCAGCCGGGTGATGTGTCCCCAGTCGTCGACGACTACCAGGCGGCCCCCGACGTGGACGGCCGCGGTCGAGACGACCCGGCCGCGCTCCAAGAGGGCGAGCTTCGTCGTCCCGCCCCCGATGTCGACGTTGAGAAGGCGGCAGTCCCGGTCGTACGACGCCTGGGCGGCGCCGGACCCGTAGGCGGCGAGCATCGCCTCCATGTTGTGGCCGGCGGTCGCGGTCACCAGCTCACCGCCGGTCTCGGCCAGCACCTCGGCGATGGCCTCGGCGTTGGCGCGGCGCAGTGCCTCGCCGGTGAGGATGACGACGCCGGTGTCGACGTCCTCCGGGCCGATCCGCGCCTGTCCGTACGCACGGTCGATGATCGAGCCGAGCGCGGCGGCGTCGATCGCCTCGTTGCTCGCGTAGGGGGTCAGGGCGACGGGGGAGCGGTACACCGTCTCACGGCGGACGACGATGTAGCGGCTGGTCAGGTCCTCCCCGATGCGTCGCAGATGGAGGCGGGAGAACACGACCTGCGTGCCGGACGACCCGATGTCCATGCCGACGCTGTGCAGGGTCACGTTGTCCTGCTGCCAGATCGGGTTCTGCTCCAGGGGCGTCACGGCGTCGTCGTGCTCGTGGTCGTGGTCCGGGACGTACGAGGAGTGGACCGTCCGCGTCTCGGCGGCCTCGTGGCAGTGCCTGGTGATGTCAGGCGCCCGGCTCGGGCGGCAGGTCCGCAAGCTCGGCCTCGTAGGCGGCGTCCATCCGGGGCTCCAGACCGTTCTTGGCGAGCGCCTCGCGGAACGTGTCACGCACGTACGCCGACTCGTCCACGTAGTCGATCTGGTCGCCGCCGAGCCGCTGGCTGATCCACGCCTTCGGCACGCCCTGCGCGTTGCGGATCGACACGCCTTCGTGCTTGAACGCGAGGTAGCGGGCCGGCTCGGTGCCGGTGTTGAAGTGCTGGTGGTACCACATGTTCGGCGGCACGATGAGGGTGCCGACCTGCCACTCATAGCGCTGCGGCTCCTCGCCCTCCGGCCACATCAGGCTGTAGCCCTCGCCGGAGAGGATGATCACGTGCGCGCCGGGCCCGTGCCGGTGGCCCTTCTTGTACGTGGCCGTGGGGAACTGCGAGATGTGGCTGTTCAGCGAGCCCTTGGCCATGTTGAAGCGGATGTGGCCGCCGCCGGCACCGCGCTCCTTGGCCTCGATCAGCGGCAGGTTGACCGCGTCGGCGACGAAGTTGGTCTCGAGGAGCAGTCCCTTCTGCTCCCCCTTCGGGGCGAAGTAGTCGGGCTCGCCGTTGAAGCGGTGCGGGAAGTCCCGCGGCGTGTTGAAGATGAAGTCCGCGTCGTCGTAGACGTTCATCAGCGGCGGCATGTTGGTGACGGCGACGAAGCGCACCGGCTCGCTGCCGGAGCCGTTGAAGTGCTGGTGGTTGGCGTTGACCGGGATGGCGAACAGCGCGCCCGGTCCCCACTCGAACGTGACCTCGGCGCCCGCGTCGTTCCACACCTTGCTGGAGCCGTGGCCGGTCAGCACCATGATCATCTCTTCGAACAGCTGCCGCTGCGGAGCAAGGCTGCCGCCGGCCGGGATCTCGCAGACGTAGCAGTCGTTCGACGTCCGGCTGGCCTCGTGGTTGATGAACACGCCCCTGCCGCCGCGGCGGGCCCAGGGCTTCAGCTCGACGGTCTTGAGGTCGGGCACGTAGTACGCGCCGATGATGTCGAGTCCCTCGGAGGCGACCCAGCGGGTATAGGGCGTGTCCTTCTCCGAGGCGAACTTCTGGGCGAGCTCGGCGCTGACGATCGCGTCCTTGACCATGCGGCAGCCCTTCCTGTCGGTCCTGGGGCGCACCATCGACGAGCCGGCACGCGATTGGTAGGACCATAAGTCCAACCAGGTGGGCCGGTCAACGGCGGCTCGCGCTCCGTCAGGTCACGCGGCTGGCGGTGCGCTCCACGTGGGTCCGCATGATGTCCTCAGCCGCGGCGACGTCCCGGTCGCGCAGCGCCCGTACGAAGTCCCGGTGCTCCTCGGCGCCGCGGTGGCCCATGAGCGGCGCGGCGATCTGGGCCTCCTTCAGCGACATGAGCAGCGGCCCGTGGAAGCTCTGCACCAGCATCTCCACCGCGGCGTTGTGCGTGCACGCCGCGACCCGTACGTGGAAGTCCGCCGACATCTCCATGGTGTAGCCGCCACGGTCGAGGGCCTCCTGCTGCTGGGCACACAGCTGCTCCAGCGCGTCGAGGTCCTCCTCGGTCGCACGCTCCACCACGAGCGGGACGATGCCCAGCTCGAAGACCATCCGCGCCTCGGTCACCTCGGCCGCGGTCAACCCGCTCAGCTGCAGCAGGTCCGCCAGGCCCTCGCCCAGGCGCTGCTGGGTCGGCAGGGTGACGAAGGCCCCGCCGCGCGCGCCGACCCGGACGTCGACGAGCCCGCCCGCCTCCAGCATCCGCAGTGCCTCGCGCACCGTGACCCGGCTGACGCCGAAGCGCTCGCACAGGTCTCGCTCGGAGGGCAGCCGGTCACCGGGGCGTAGCCGTCCCTCCCGGATGAGCTGGCGGATCTGCTGGACGATCACCTGCGAGACCCGCCCGACGCTGACGGCACTGAACAGGTCGACGCCGGCGTCCCCGGGCTTCTGGTCCGCCGCCGACAGGTTCCCGCTGTGCTCCACAGTGGGCATCCTCGCAGATCCCCGCACCACAGGGCTCACCCCGGGCCGTTAAGGTCAGACCGATGGACAGCTCTCAGCCTCCCGGCGCGACCCGCCAGCGGTTGCTGCTGGCGAACGCCTGTCGGATCCTCGGCGCCCGCGGCCTGGCCGAGGACGTGCTCGGGCACGTCAGCCTCCGCACGGGGCCCGACACCATGCTGGTCCGCTGCCGGGGCCCCCGAGAGGAGGGTCTGTTCGTGACCCGGGTCGACGACATCCGGCAGGTGGACTTCGAGGGTCGGCTCGAGGACGGCCCTGCGGGCGGGGTCGAGCCCGGGTGGAGCGCACCCAACGAGCTGCCGATCCACGCCGAGGTGCTGCGCGCCCGGCCGGACGTCGACGCCGTGGTGCACTGCCACCCGCCGTCGGTGCTGCTGGCGGGCCTGGAGGGCGTGCCCCTGCGCCCGGTCTTCGGCGCGTACCACATCCCCGCGGCCCGGATGGCCCTCGACGGGGTGCCGGTCTACCCGCGGTCGGTGCTCGTCCGGCGTCCGGAGCTGGGGCGCGAGGTGGCCGCCGCGCTCGGCGCGGCACCGGTGCTGGTGCTGCGCGGCCACGGTCTGGTGTCCGTCGGGTCGGGGCCGCACGCAGTGGAGCAGGCCGTCGTCCGTGCGTTGACGCTGGACGTCCTCGCCCGCGTGTCGTTGGAGTGCGCGCGGCTCGGCGGCCGCGCCGACGAGCTGGCTCCTGAGGACGTCGCGGAGCTGCCGGACCTCGGCGGGGGCTTCAACGACGTGATGGTCTTCCGGCACCACCTGGCCCGCCTGCGGCATGAGGGTCTGCTGCTCGTGGGATGACCTCCGAAGGGGGGTCAGGGCGCTGACGCGGGCGGCACCGGCGAGGTCGGTGGCGTGACGCCGCTCCGACGGAGCCGGCGCAGCGTGGGGAGCAGGGCCAGCGCGGCCATGGCCGGCACCGCACCGCTGACGAGCAGCCCGGCGCGCGAGCCGAACTGCTCGCAGACCCAGCCGAGCAGTGGGCCGCCGATGGGCGTGCTGCCCAGGAACACGGTGGCGTGCAGCGCGATGACCCGGCCCTGCATCGAGGGCTGGGCGCCGAGCTGGAGCAGGGTCCGGGCGAGGGTGTTGAAGGTGATGTTGGCGAGCCCGACACCGACCAGCAGGCCGAGTGCCACCCACAGCCCCGGCGCGCCGGCCAGCGCCATGCTGGTGACGGCCAGCGCCCCGCCCCAGACCAGCATCGACCACGCCGTCACCCTCTCGCGGGCGGCGGTGACCAGGGCTCCGACCACGGCGCCGGCGCCGAGTGCCGAGGTGAGCCAGCCGTAGACCTCGGCTCCGCCGCCGAGCGCGTCGCGGGCGAACAGGGGCAGCACCACCCGGAAGTTCTGCCCGAAGAGCGCCATGACCGCCACGAGGACGAGGCAGGCGCGCAGCTCGGGCCGCTGCCACACGTAGCGCAGGCCCTCCAGCGCCTGCCCGCTCCGGCGCGGGACCGGGACCGCCCGGTTCAGCTGCGCCGGGTCGATCCGGAGGAGCCCGACGAGCACCGCCACGAACGAGGCGGCGTTGACGGCGAAGGCCGCGCCGCTCCCGACCCAGGCGATCAGCAGGCCGGCGATGGCCGGCCCGATGAGCCGGCCGGCGTTGTGCACCGTGGAGTTCAGCGACTGCGCGTTGACGAAGTCCTCGCGACCGACCATCTCCGTGACGAACGCCTGCCGGGCCGGCAGGTCGAGCAGGGTCACCATCCCCAGGCCGAGCGCCAGGGCGAAGACCATCCAGAGCCGCACGACGCCGGTGAGGGTGAGGACGGCGAGGGTCGCGGCCAGGACGGCGCTCGCCGCCTGGGTGCCGATGATCGTCCTGCGGCGGTCCAGCCGGTCGACCAGCAGGCCTCCCCACAGGCCGAGCAGCAGCGTGGGCAGGGCCTGCAGCGCGGTGGCGACGCCGACGGCGACCGCGGAGTCCGACAGCTCGAGCACCAGCCAGTCCTGTGCCACGCGCTGCATCCACGTGCCGACGACGCTGACCGCGTGACCGGTGAAGTACAGGCGGTAGGTGCGTACCTGGAGAGAGCGGAACACCCGCTCCCGCCGTCGCCGCAGTGGTTCCGGCGAGCCCGCGCCCGAGGAGCCCCGTCGCCGGAATCGCATGCGGCTCCCCCTTGACTCTTGGTCTGAAGGTAATACCTTATGTCGGACCGACCCGCACGAGCACGAACGTCCCGGACGACAACGTTCACGTCCGCATAACACTTCGATAACCCATCGGTCGAATGGTCAGACCAAATGCTGTCGGTGTGTGTTCACTGCATCACATCGCACATCGCACATCGGGTGGCGCCCGCCATCTGTCCCGGTCCTGGGCCTGCGGCCCCGTCCTCGCTGGAGAGGCACTCATGCGGTACCGACTTCGCGCCCCGATCGTCGCCCTGGCCGCCCTCGGCCTGGTGGCGGCATGCGGCGGCTCCCCTACGTCATCGACCGGCGCCGAGACCGGCGGTGGTGGTCGGGAGTCCTCCGACCTGGCCACGGCGGCCAAGGAGGTCTACGACAAGTTCAACGGCATGTCGGGGCAGGAGCGGACCGACGAGCTCGTGGCCTGCGCCGAGGAGGAGGGCGAGCTCAGCGTCTACACCTCCAACAGCGACATGGAAGACCTCATCGACGCCTTCGAGGACGAGTACGACGTCTCGGTCAGCAACTACCGCGCCCAGTCCGAGACGGTGCTGCAGCGCATTCTGCAGGAGGACGAGGCCGGCTACTACGCCGCGGACGTCTTCGAGACCAACGCCCTCGAGCTCGGCGTGGCCGAGCGGGAGGGACTGCTCTACCCCTACCAGAGCGAGCTGCGCGACGCCGTGCGCGAGGAGGGCCGCCAGGCGGAGGGCTGGACCGCGAGCCGGTTCAACGTGTTCGTGGTCGGCTGGAACACCGACAAGGTGAAGCCCGGCGAGGAGCCGAAGAGCTTCGAGGAGCTCGCCGACCCGAAGTGGAAGGGCCGGGTCTCGATGGAGCTCGGTGACGTCGACTGGTTCGCCGCCCTGCACGACTACTACGTCGAGGAGCAGGGGATGGCGGAGGACGAGTTCACCGACCTGATGACGCGCATCGCCTCGAATTCCCAGGTGGTCAAGGGGCACACCACCCAGGCGGAGCTGCTGGGAGCCGGCCAGTTCGACGTGGCCGTCTCCTCCTACAGCCACAGCATCGACAAGGCGGCCGAGGCCGGCGCCCCGGTGGCCTGGCGGCCGGCGACCGGCGCCCCGGTGCAGCCGCTCGTCGTCCGGCCCAACGGCATCGCCCTCGTGAAGACCGCGACCAACCCCTGCGCGGCGACGCTGTTCGTCGACTTCGAGCTGACCGGGGGCCAGGAGGTGTTCGCGAAGAAGTTCCGGATCGGCTCGGTCGAGGGCTCGGGGGCCGGTGCGGCGCTGGAGGGTCTGGACACCTTCCCGGTGCCGGAGCAGAAGCTGCTGGAGGACGCGGAGACCTGGAACAAGGCCTACGAGGACGTCGTCGCCAACGGCCAGGCGATCGGGTGACCGGCGGCCCGTCCTCCCCAGCACCCACCGGCCAGAGAAGAAAGTGAGCACCCCCATGCGGAAGCCCCGCACCTTCAGCGTCGCCGCCCTGGCGGCGGGCACCGCCCTGCTCCTCACCGCCTGCGGCGGGAGCCCCACGTCGACCTCGTCCTCCGACGACACCGGTGGCGGCGAGCAGGCCTCGGGCCCGACCGAGGCCGAGCAGCTCTACGAGGAGATCACCGCCCTCACCGGCCAGGAGCGGCGGGACCGGCTCGTCGAGCTGGCTGCCGAGGAGGACGGCCTGAACCTCTACACCTCGATGAACGCCGACGTGCTCGACGCGGTCGTCTCGGCCTTCGAGGACGAGTTCGACATCGAGCCCAGCGTCTACCGCGCCAGCGGTGAGACCGTCCTGCAGCGCATCCTGCAGGAGCAGGACGCCGGCTTCCCCGGCAACGACGTGGTGGAGACCAACGGTGGGGAGCTGGGTGCGCTCTTCACCGAGGGCGCGCTGGCGCAGTGCGTCGCCGACGAGGTCGTCCAGCAGGTGCCCGAGGCCGGCCGGGGTGAGGGCTGGACCGCCAGCCGGTTCAACATCTTCGCCCCGAGCTGGAACACCGACATCGTCTCGGACCCGCCCGCCACGTGGGAGGACCTGGCCGACCCGAAGTACGACGGGCAGCTCGTGCTGGAGGTCGGGGACTACGACTGGTACATGGCCCTCACCGACCACTGGCTCGAGGAGGGCAAGAGCCAGGAGGAGATCGACCAGCTGTTCGCCGACATGGTCGACGGCGGCAAGGTCGTCAAGGGCCACACCGTGATGGCGGAGCTGATGAGTGCCGGCCAGTTCGGCCTGGCCGCCTCGAACTACACCTACATCGTCGAGAAGGTGAAGTCCGCGGGTGCCCCGGTCGAGCTGGAGCCGTACGTCAGCCCGCTGATCGCACGGCCCAACGGCGGCGGCTGCATGAAGACGGCGCAGAACCCGGCGACGGCGATGCTCTTCATGGACTGGCTGCTCACCGAGGGCCAGGAGGTCATCGCCGAGGAGGGGCTGACCCCGTCGGCGCAGGGCGACGCCCTCGGCGGCGCGGACCTCGTCGCCGTCGACAGCGTCAAGCTGCTCGAGGAGGGCGAGGAGTGGAGCAAGCGCTACGAGGAGCTGCTCCAGGGCGCCGAGACCGTCGAGTGACAACGGCCGGGGTGACGCGCTCCCCGCGCGTCGCCCCGGCCCGGTCGCCCGCGCACGACCCGTTCCCGATCCAGGAGCTGTCCCGATGACGTCGACCAGTCCGCCTGTCGAGGCGGAGGAGCGGACGCCGCCGACCGGCGCGGCCGCCCCCTCCGGCGGCCGCAGAGCGCTGTCGCTCGACCCCAAGTTCTTCATCCTCGCGGGTGTCGCCGCGGTGGTGGGCTACCTCGCCCTCGTGCCCCTGGGGCGTCTGCTCTGGGGGACCTTCCTGCCCGACGGCGTCCTCGACGTCAGCGCGTTCGACCGCGCCTACAGCGGGGGGCGGATGGGTGAGCTGTTCGGCAACTCACTGGCCTTCGCGTGCGGCGCCGCGCTGCTCTCCCTCACGGTCGGCACGACGCTGGCCTACCTCAACGTGCGGACGGCGGTGCCTTTCAAGGCGCTGTTCTTCGCCGCGTCGATCGTGCCGCTGATCATTCCGGGCATCCTCTACACCGTCTCCTGGATCTTCCTCGCCAGCCCGGAGATCGGACTGCTGAACGAGGCGATGAGCCGGATGTTCGGCGTCCGGCCGTTCGACATCTTCACGATCTGGGGGATGATCTGGGTCGACGGGCTGCACTCGTCGCCGATCGTCTTCCTCCTCATGGTCGCGGCCTTCCGGTCCATGGACCCCTCCCTGGAGGAGTCGGCGCTGATGTCCGGTGCCTCCCGGCTGCAGACCCTCCGCCGCGTGACGCTGCCGCTCGTGCGCCCTGCCCTGCTCGGCGCGGTGCTGGTCATCCTCATCACCAGCCTGGAGTCGTTCGAGGTGCCGGCGCTGCTGGGCCTGCAGGAGGGCATCTACGTCTTCACCAGCCGGATCTACTTCCTCCTGCGCACCTACCCTGTCGACTACGGGGCCGCCGGCGCGCTGGCCATCAGCCTGCTGGCGATCGCGGTCGCCGGCGTGGCGATCAGCCGGTCCCTCGTCGGCCGGGGGAGCAAGACCTTCCAGACCATCACCGGCAAGGGCTTCCGGCCCCGCCCGATGGACCTGGGCAAGTGGAAGCCGGTCGTCGGCGCCGGCATACTGATCTACTTCTTCGCCACCGTGCTCGGCCCCCTGCTGGTTCTCTGCTACGCCGCACTCCTGCCGTTCTACCGGGCGCCCAGCATCGAAGCGCTGCAGTCCTTCTCGTTC
Organism: Actinomycetes bacterium; assembly: GCA_046566185.1. Lineage (GTDB taxonomy): Bacteria > Actinomycetota > Actinomycetes > Actinomycetales > SCSIO-59966 > SCSIO-59966. The sequence continues at coordinate 49,768 of JBKHXE010000177.1, forward strand.
GCCAACTTCCAGCACGTCTTCGAGATGCGGTCGTTCAGCCGGGCGCTGACCAACAGCTTCATCCTCGGGATCGGCTCGGCCACCATCGTCATGGCCCTGATGGCCGTCGCGGCGTGGATCACGGTCCGCTCCCGCATCCCGGGGCGCGGGCTGCTCGAGCAGCTCAGCTTCGTGCCGCTGGTCATCCCCGGCATCGTGCTGGGCCTGGCGCTGATCTTCGTCTACCTGCGCAGCCCGCTGCCGATCTACGGCACGCTGTTCCTGCTCCTGATCGCCTACTGCACCAAGTACATGCCGTACGGCATGCGCTACGCGACGACGTCGATGACGCAGATCTCCAGCGAGCTGGAGGAGTCGGCTCTGGTCAGCGGGGCCTCGTGGTGGACGACCTTCCGAAGGGTCCTGCTCCCGCTGCTGTCGCCGGGCATCATGGCGGGCTTCGTCTACATCCTCGTGGTCAGCTTCCGCGAGCTGTCGAGCTCCATTTTGCTGTACAGCCCGGGCAACGAGGTGCTGTCGATCCTCATGTGGGAGCAGTTCGAGAACGGCTCGTTCAACGTCCTCTCCGCGATCGGCGTGCTCATGGTGCTCGCCCTCGTGGTGATGGTGACCATCGCCTACAAGCTCGGCGCGAAGGTGGGCCTGCGTGAGGACTGAGCCGCAGCGCCCCTGCCAGCGACCGACTCCCATCGCCTGACGGCCGGAGAGGACCCGAGAACCAGCCATGCTCACCATCGAGCACCTCGTCAAGACCTACACCGCCGACAAGGCCCGCAAGGGCCACAAGGGCCAGGGCCCGAGCTCCGTGCACGCGATCGACGACGTCAGCTTCGAAGTCGAGGAGGGCGAGCTGTTCACCCTGCTCGGCCCCTCTGGCTGCGGCAAGACCACGACCCTGCGCTCGATCGCCGGCCTGGAGAAGCCGGACCGCGGGCGCATCGTCGTCGGCGACCGCGTCATGTTCGCCGGTGGCAACGGCACGGGACGGAACGTGAACATGCCGGCCAACCAGCGCGGGCTGGGCATGGTCTTCCAGTCCTACGCCATCTGGCCGCACATGACCGTCTTCGACAACGTGGCGTTCCCGCTGCAGGTGCGCAAGCGTTCGCAGCGGCCGTCGAAGAAGGAGATCCGCGAGCGCGTCGAGCGCGTCCTGGAGACGATGGAGCTGTCCGAGCAGATCGACCGGCAGGCGACCAAGCTCTCCGGCGGTCAGCAGCAGCGTCTGGCACTCGCCCGCGCGCTCGTCATCCAGCCGCCCCTGCTGCTGCTCGACGAGCCGCTGTCCAACCTCGACGCCAAGCTGCGGGAGTCGTTGCGCTACGAGCTCAAGCGGCTGCAGCGCGAACTGGGCATCACGTCGATCTACGTCACGCACGACCAGGTGGAGGCGCTGGCGCTGTCCACCCACATCGCGGTGATGCGGGAGGGCAAGATCGTCCAGCTCGGCAAGCCCCGTGAGGTCTACACGGACCCGACGAACAAGTTCGTCGCCGAGTTCATCGGGACCTCGAACTTCATCCCGGCCACCATCGGCGAGCACAGTGGCACCCACTACGTCGTGGAGACCGCCAACGGCACGCTCTACATCGACTCGGCGCACGAGCTGCCGGTCGGGCACGAGGTCGTCGTGTCCATCCGCCCCGAGGCGGTCGAGCTCACCACGGCGCCGAGGGACGGCGCGCCGAACGAGTGGCACGGCACCGTCGTCACCCGCGCCTTCCTCGGCGACGCCGTCGACCACGTCGTGGCGGTCGGCAAGCAGGAGGTCCGGGTGCGGACCAACCCCGACGTGTCGATCGAGGCGGGCAGACAGGTGTACCTGCAGCTGCACCCGGGGAAGATCTCCCTGGTCCCGGTCGGCTGAGGTGGCTGTGCCGGAGGTTCTCAGGAACCGCGACTTCAACCTCTACTGGTCCGGCGTCGTCCTCAGCCAGATCGGCACCCGCGGCACGGTCGCGGCGAACTACTACCACGTCTACGCGCTGACCGACTCGATCGCCTTCACCGGCCTCGTCGGGGCCGGCCAGGCGGTGGCCCTGCTGCTGCTCAGCCCACTGGGCGGGGCACTGGCGGACCGGTACGACCGGCGCCGGCTCCTGCAGTGGGCGCAGGCCGTGTCGCTGGTCGTCGCGGCGGCCCTCGCCGTCGTCACCTTCACCGGGGTCGTCGACGCCTGGCACGTGGTGGCCAGTGTGCTGCTCACGACGGCCGCGGCGACGTTCGACCAGCCCGCCCGGCAGGCGCTGATCCCGGCGATCGTCGGCAAGGCGCACATCGGCGAGGCGATCGCGCTGCTCAACCCGTCCCGTGAGGTCGCGGTGCTGCTGGGCCCACTGCTCGCCGGCGTGCTCATCGCGGTGGCCGGCCCCGGGCTGATGTACGCCGTCGACGCGGTGACGTACCTGGCGCTCATCGTCGTCCTGGCGTTCGTCCACGTGCCCAGGCTCGAGCCGAAGGGGGCGGCGGCCGGCTCGATCTTCGGCAGCATCGCCGAGGGCGCGAGGTACGTGCTGCACCGGCCCCTCATCACCAGCCTGATGGCCCTGGACCTCTCCGCCACCGTGCTGGCGGCCTACCGCGTCCTGCTGCCGGCGCTGGCGGCCGACGTCCTGCTGGTCGGGCCCACGGGCTACGGCCTGCTGTCCAGCGCGCCGTCGGCCGGCGCCCTGCTCGCCACGTACACGATCTTCCGCGTCGTCCGGGACTCGCGACGCCAGGGAAGGGTGCTGCTGCTGGCGACCGCCCTGTACGGCGTGGCCGCGATCGGGCTGGCGCAGTCGCCGGTGATGTGGCTGGCGATGGGAGCGGCGCTGCTCCTCGGTGCCTTCGACGCGATGGCGACCACGATCCGGCACGCGGCGGTGCAGATCGACACGCCGGACGAGATCCGCGGCCGGGTCACGGCCTTCTACCAGATGTCGTCCCGGGGCGGGCCGGCCGTGGGCGACATGCTGATGGGCGCCTTCGCCGGTCTCGTCGGCCCGGTCGTCGCCCTGACCATCGGCGGGATCGGGCCCGTGCTCGTCGCCGCCGGCTTCGCCGCCCGGCCCAACCGGGTACGGGAGTACCGCGGGTCGCTGGAGGGCGCCGCCGGCGAGGAGCCGGTGGCGCCGCCGGACGCCCGCCCCGTCTCCGGAGAGACCCGTAGACGGTGACGGCGCGACGTCGGCCCCGGACGGCGCCGTGAGCCCGGCCGGGATGGAGTACCGCGCCCTGGGCCGGACGGGCCTGCGGGTCAGTCTCTGCGGGCTCGGCGGCGGCGGGGAGAGCCGGCTCGGGCTGAGGAAGGGATCGACCGAGCAGCAGGCGACCGCCGTCGTCCGGCGCGCCCTGGACCTGGGCATCACCTTCTTCGACACCGCTCCCAGCTACGGCACCGAGCAGGTCGTCGGCCGAGGCCTCGAGGGGCGCCGGCACGAGGCCGTGATCTCCTCGAAGACGGTGGCCCGGCGTCCCGACGGCTCACCGGTGGACGCCGCGGGCGTGCGGGAGGCGCTCGGCGGCACGCTGCGCCGGCTGGGCACGGACGTCGTCGACGTCTACCACGTGCACCGCGTGAGGCCCGAGGACTACGAGCACGTCGTCGCGGAGATCGTCCCGGTCCTGCTCGAGCTGCGGGACGAGGGCAGCATCCGGTTCCTCGGCATCTCGGAGAGCACCGGCCACGACGGGCGGCACGGCATGCTGCAGCGGGCCCTGCAGGACGACTGCTGGGACGTGCTGATGACCGGGTTCACGTTCTTCAACCAGTCCGCCCGGGACGTGCTCTTCCCTCGCGCGATCGCCCACGGCGTCGGCGTGGAGATCATGGCCTCGGCTCGCAGCTACTTCAGCCGGCCGGAGCAGCTGGCCGAGCAGGTCGCGCGGCTGGTCGAGGACGGGACCGTCGCCCGGGACGAGGTCGACCCCGCCGACGCGCTCGGCTTCCTCCTGGCCGACGGAGGTGTGCGCTCCCTGAGCGAGGCGTCCTACCGGTTCGTCGCGCACGAGCCGGGGGTGCACGTCGTCCTCGTGGGAACGGGCAACCCGGCCCACCTGGAGGAGAACGTGCGGGCGCTCAGCGCGGGCCCCCTTCCCGACGAGGTGAGCAAGAGGCTCGTCACGGCGTTCGGCCACCTCTCCATGGCGGTCGACGCCCCGTGGCGGAGATGACCGCAGCCCCACCCCAGTGCACGTCAGGACACCGAAGGGATCCACGATGACGACCACCGAGAAGGCGACTCCGACGGTCACGCGCTACGACATGAGGGTGCCGCTGCTGACCAGCGGTCGGACCAACCAGGTGCTGGCCCGCACCGACACCGTCGAGGTCCGCGCGAAGGTGTACGCCGAGGGCGGCGAGAACGCGCTGCACACCCACCTCGACGAGGACCACACCTTCTTCGTCCTCGACGGGGAGGCCACGTTCTACGACCCGGACGGCCGGGCGACCGTCGTGGGCCGGTACGAGGGACTGATGATCCCCGCCGGTGCGTACTACCGGTTCCAGTCCACCGGCGACACCAACCTGGTCCTGCTGCGCTTCGGGGCGGACGTCCCGGCCCCGGACGGCGCCACGGCTCCGCGCATCGGCGTCGACGGCCTGCCCCTCGAGGGCAAGGACCCGCGCAACAAGCAGCAGCCGCCGGTCTACTCCGGCCGCACCTTCGGCCAGGCCTGACGCTGTCCGGCGCGTCTGCCGGCGTGACCGGTCACCGCAGACTCCTCGGGGTGCTCGGTACGTTCCTCAAGGTCGGCGCCACGACCTTCGGCGGGATGTGGGCAGCCACCGACAAGCTGGAGCGCGACCTCGTCGACCGCACCGGCTGGCTGCCCAAGGAGGAGCTGCGGGCCTCCTTCATGCTCGCCACGTTGATCCCGTCGCCGCGCTTCCTCGGTCTCGGCGCGCTGGTCGGGTTCCGGGTGGGCGGCTGGGCCGGGGCCGTGCTGGGGGCGCTCGGGCTGATCCTGCCGACCTGCCTGCTCGTCGTGGCGGGCGCCGTCCTCGTCGGCCCCGACCTGCTGGCCGGACCCCTCGAGCCGATGACGAGGGCAGTCAGCATCGCGGTCGTGGGCATCCTGTTCGGCAACGCCTACCGGCAGGTCCGCGGCGAGAAGGGCGGCCGCCGCAGCCGGGGCATCGGTACCATCCTGAGCGCGGCGATCCTCTCGTCCGTCGTGCTCGGCGTGCCGTTGGTGGTCACGGCGGTCGTCGGCTTCGTCGCCGGCGCCCTGGTCCTGCGCCCGGAGCGCGATGAGGACGACCGGTAGTGGACGACGTCGGCGTGCTGGAGATCTTCGTGCTCATGCTGGTCTCCGCCCTGTTCTCCTTCGGCGGCGGCAACGGGCAGATCCCGCTCATCCAGGGGCGGTGGATCGAGACCGGGAAGCTCGCCCCCGAGTTGTTCTCCTTCTCCTTGGCGATCACCTATCTCGCCCCGGGCCCGCGCGCGGGGTTCGTCGCCGGTGTCGGCTACTACCTCGCCGGCCTGCCCGGCGCGGGTGCGGCCATGCTCGGCATCCTCGTGCCGACCGTGCTCGGCGCCGGGGCGGTCAGTACCGCACTCGACCGGATGCAGTCCATCCTGCGGCGGCTGAAGCCGTCGTCCGGGTTCGTCATCGCCGGGCTCATCGCCGCAGCCGCCTGGGGTATCGCCCGGCCGTTGGACCTGCTGCCGGTGGAGATGCTGGGCGTGGCGGGGGTCGCCGTCGTGGTCGCCTGGCGGAACCTCGAACCGCTCAAGGTGGTGCTGGCGGCCCTGTCCCTCGGCCTCGCCTGGTCCCTCCTGGTGCGGTGAGCGTCGCCGGCGACCGCTACTTCGGCTGGCAGACGACGTCCACAAGGGCGGGCAGCCCCGCCCCCCGTACGTGCTCGGCGGCGCGCCGGACGGCGTCCTGGACGGCGTCGGGCTCCTCGACCGGCCCCTCCGCCCACCATCCGAAGGACCTGGCCAGCGCCGCGAAGTCCGGTGCCGGGGTGTCGATCGCCATGCCGATGTGGGCGCGGGCCACCGGAGTGCCGCGCTGCCGGGCCAGTCGCTGCTGGTGCTCCCAGTCGTTGTAGTACGCGCGGTTGTTGAACATGACGACCAGCAGCGGCAGCTCGTAGCGGCTGGCCACCCACAGCGCGCCGGCGTCGAACATGAGGTCGCCGTCCGGCTGCAGGTCCACGACGAGCCTGCCGGATCCCTTGTGCGCGAGGGCAACGCCGAGGGAGATGCCGATCTGCGTCGCCGTCCCGAGCTGCCGGCCGGGGTGCCGGTACGGCTGGTCGAAGTCCCACGTGCGCAGCGCCCACTCGGCGGCCGTTCCGGCCGTCAGTACCCAGTCGTGCTCCTTGACGACCTCCCAGACGTCGGACGCGAGCCGGGACGTGGCCACCGGCACCTCGTCGCGCTTGGCTTCAGCCGTCGCCCGCCACGTCCGCCACACCCCGTCGTGTCGGCGCGCCAGGTCGTCGCGCCACGACTGCCGCTCGGCCGCGCGCGCGTCGTCGTCGCCCGCCACGAGGCGCCGGCACTCCTCGAGCAGCAGCGGCAGCGCCGTCGCGGTGTCGGCGGTGACGGAGAGGTCGGTCGGCAGCAGCTCGGCGTAGTCCTCGCTCCAGGAGGAGATGCCGACGTCGTTGAACCCGAGGTCGAGGACGGTGGTGCCCGGTGCCAGCCGCGACCGGATCGTCCGCGTCGTCGAGTCGAGCGTCTGCGTGGGCTTGCCCATGTCCTTGACGTCGACGAACAGCACGCAGTCGGCGTCCTCCAGCACCGTGCTGCCGGTGACGTTGAGGGGGTGCCGGTTCGGGAAGTTGAGCCGCCAGTGCGTCTCGACGACGCCGACGCCGACCGTCTCTGCGAGGTCGACGAGGGTGAAGAAGCTCTGCGGGTCGCGCCCGGCGTACGAGGGCACGACGACCGGGCGCTTCGCCGCGCACAGCCGCTCGGCCAGCGAGCGCAGCGCCCGGGGCTCCGGCGCGAGCGGCGAGGGGACGGCGGCCAGGCGCGGCAGGTCCGTCAGGTCGACGGGCCCGGTCAGCGGCGCCTCCTGCATGCCGGCGTCCAAGGCGACGTAGACCGGCCCCCGGGGCTCCTCCATCGCGATCCGGTACGCCCGGGCCAGCACGGTCTTCACCGACGGCAGGCTGCGCGGCTCGTGGTCCCACTTGGTGTAGGAGCGCACGGCCTCGCCCTGCACGTTGGCCGAGTGGATCCAGTCGATGTTGGGCCGGCGCCGGTCGTGCTCCGCCGGGCCCGACCCGCCCAGCACGATGACGGGGGAGCGGTCGATGTAGCTGTAGTAGACGCCCATCGTGCCGTGCAGCAGGCCGACGAGGTCGTGCAGCACCACCGCCATCGGCTCGCCGGTCGCCTTGGCGTAGCCGTGCGCGAGCGCCATCGCGATCTTCTCGTGCGGGCACTCGATCATCTGGATGTCGTCCCCGCCGTAGTTGACCAGCGAGTCGTGCAGGCCGCGGAACGACGAGCCCGGGTTGAGCGCGACGTGCTTCAGGCCGAGGCCCCGCAGGACGTCGACCATCACGTCCGAGCCCCACGCGGGCTCGTCGTACGGGGCCATGTTGTCGCCCCGGGCGTGGTGCTTCTCGTACGAGGCGGGGTGCTTGCCGCTGGCGTCGTCGGGCCGGTCGGTCACGGGCGGGCTCCTCGTCGGGTCGGGTGCCGGTCGAGCGCGGCGAGGATCTCCTCGGTGGAGCGGACGCGTGCGGTGCGGGGGAAGACCTCCTCGGCGAAGAAGGTCCGCTGCGGGTCGCGGCCGGTCAGTCCCTCCGGAACGACGAAGACCTGCAGGTCGAGGTCGCGGGCCGCGTAGGCGGTGGAGGCCACGCCGACGTGCGTCGAGCCGCCGACCAGGATCAGCGTGTCCGCGCCGCGGGACCGCATGGCCGGGTGCAGGCAGGTGCCGTGCAGCGCCGACCACCGGTGCTTGGGGACGTCGAGGTCCTCGGGGCGCTGGCCGAGCTCGGCGAGCGTGCGGTAGCCCGGGTCCCCGCCGCCGTGCGGCGGCGACACCGGCCGGGGATGGTCGGGGCCGTAGGGGCGGTGCTGCCCATCGAGGTCGGTGAGGGAGCGCGCGAAGTCGAGCCCGTCGGCCCGGTGGTCGGCCCGGGCCCACGCGACGACGACCCCGCGCGCGCGGCACTCGTCGGCCAGGCGCCGGACGTTCGGGACGGCCCCGGCCGCCTCGGCGCCCGCCCGGTAGTGCTCGAGCATGTCGAACACGCACAGGAACGTGCGGGCGGGGTCGAGCACCTCCTCGCCGCGGAACAGCGCCGGGTCCGCCGAGCTCATCGGGGGGACGTCCGCACGTGCACGACCGCGACGGCCCCACCGGTCGCGGCCTCGACGCCGCGGGCCAGGGCGCCGGGCAGGTCCTCGGGCGCCTCGACCGGGCCCTCGGCCCAGCAGCCGTAGGACCGGGCGAGGCCGGCGATGTCGACGGGGGGGTCGCTGATCCGCATCCCTATCCAGCTGTTCTCCGCCGGCCGGCCGCGCTGCTCGGCGACCTCGGCCTGGTGCGGCTCGTCGTTGTAGAAGCTCGAGTTGTCGTTGACGACCACGAGGGCGGGGATGCCGTAGTGCACCGCCGTCCACAGGGCCGAGGAGGCCATCAGCAGGTCGCCGTCGCCGACGATGCCGACGCCGAGCTGGCCGCGGTCGCGTGCCGCCAGCGCGCCGCCGACGAGGGCGCCCGGGCCGTAGCCGACCCCGCCGCCGCCGGAGTGACCCAGGTAGCTGCCGGCACCCGGCAGCTCCCAGACCCCCTCGGGCCAGGTGCGGGTGTTGCGCAGGCACAGCAGGTGGTCCACGTCGCGGACGGCGGCCCACGTCTCGGCGACCAGCCGGGCCGGCGAGACCGGGCGGTCGCCCCACCGGCGCCGCACCTGCTGGGCCTGCCCGTCCCGCAGCGCCCGGGCCCGCTGGACGACCTGGTCCCGGCGGGCGTCCACGACGCGCCCGTCGAGCCGTTCGCGCAGCGCCGCGACCAGCTGGGCGACCCCGGTGAGCGGATCGGCCAGCAGCTGGACGTCGCGGGCCAGCGGGCTGCCGAAGGCGTTGGTCCAGGAGGGCTGACCCAGGTCGCCGTGGGAGAGGTCGACGACCAGCGGGCCCCGCTCCTGGTCGGCCGTGCCAGCTCCCCGGGGCCCGCGGTCCCGCGTGCGCAGCAGCGCGTTCAGGTCGACCACGTCCACGGCCAGGACGACGTCCGCCTCGGACAGCAGCGCCGGGTCGCCGGTGCAGTTCTGCGGGTGCCGGGTCGGCAGGACGACCGTGTTGCGGTCGTCCCGGTACGTGGCGCCGAGCAGCTCGACGAGCTCGCCGACCGCTGCGGTGGCGCGGGGGTCCAGGCCCACCCGCCCGGCCACCACGACCGGGAAGCGGGCGGCTGCCAGGACCTCCGCCGCCCGGTCGACGGAGGCGGGGTCGGCGGCCACCGGCGGCGCGGGAGCGTGGCGGGAGAGGTCGGGCAGCGCGACCGGTGCCTCGAGCCGGGCCTCCTGCACGCCCGCGTCCAGGCTGACGTAGGCCGGGCCCCGCGGGGCGGACAGCGCCCGCTGCCGGGCCCGCGTCACGTCGGCCACGAACGCCGCCGGGGTCGTCGGCTCGGCGTCCCACACCGTGTAGTCCCGCACGAGCTGGGCCTGCGTGGTGGCTGAGTGGATCCAGTCGATCGGACGCCGCTGAGCGGGGTCGGCCGGTCCGCTGCCGCCGAGCAGCAGCAGCGGGGTCCGGTCGCAGAAGGCGTCGTAGATGGCCATCGACGCGTGCATCAGCCCGACGAGGTCGTGCACCGCGGCCACCCCGAGCCGGCCGGTGGCCTTGGCCCACCCGTGCGCCACCGCCACCGCCACCTCCTCGTGCAGGCACAGGAGGAGCTGCGGGTCGGTGTTGCCGCCGTGGTTGACGAGCGAGTCGTGCAGCCCGCGGAACGACGACCCGGGGTTGAGCGGGACGTAGGGCACCTGCAGCGCGGCGAGCAGGTCGACGACGACGTCGCTGCCCCAGGCGGCAGGCTGCCGGTCCCTCGGCAGGCCGACCGGCCTCTCGACGTCGGGGGTGGTGCTCATTCGCCGGCGAGCAGCGCGGCGCGCTCGGCGTCGGCCGCAGCCCGGAGGTCGTCGGCCGTCACCGCGCCGGGGTCCAGGCCCAGCTCCGGGCGTGACCCCATGGCGCGCAGCACGAGCTTGCGGACCCGGCGGCCGTCGAGGCCGACCGATCGCTTCGCGAGGTCGCTGACCAGCTCGTGGTCACCGGCCAGCCGGTCGAGCCCCGGGAACACCATCGCCGACTGGGCGATGGTGTGCCGCAGGATCTCGGCGATGGTCGGCTCGTCCGGCAGGCCCAGCCGCAGCGTCAGGTCCGCCCGGTCGAGGAAGGCCTCGTCCACGGCGGCCGCGAAGTTGGTGGTGCCCAGGACCAGGACCTGCGGGCAGGTCCGGCGCAGCATGTCGAGACCGGTCAGCAGCGCGTCCGTGGCGCGGTGGACGTCGACCGGGTTGGTCTCGAAGCTGGCGGTGCTGCGCCGGACGGCGAGCGCCTCGATCTCGTCGACCAGCACGACCGTGTGCGGGCGGCGGGCGGCGATCTCCGGCAGGGTGTCGGAGAAGAGCCGCAGCACCGCCCGCGGACCCTCCCCGAGCATGTCGCTCGGGAAGGCGTGCGGGTCGATCTCGACGAACGTCGTCGCCCCCCGCGGGGCCAGGGCGAGCGCCACCTTCTGCGCCAGCCCCTGGCAGAGGGTGGTCTTGCCCGTGCCCGGTGGGCCGGACAGCAGGATCAGCCCGTGCGGGGCACCGTCGAGCTGGGCGAGCGCGCGGCCGTGCCGCAGCACGAGCGTCGCCGTGCCGAGCAGCCGCTCCTTCAGGCCCGCGGGCGTGACGATGCTGTCCCACGGGCCCTCGTGGTGGTCGGCCGGCAGGGCGTGCACCCCGACGATGCCGGGGGGGTACGTGGCCGCGACGCCGGTGGAGGTCAGCGCCATCGCCTCACGGCCAGGTCGGGCGCTCGACCGGTGGCCACTGGATGGTGGACGGGTCGCCGGCCTGCTGGTCGCGGATGTGGTCCGGCGGCTCCTCGAACAGGACCAGCGGGTCGCAGAGCACGCGCATCGTCTCCAGCAGGCTGTCGAAGATGTGGATGCGGACCAGCTTGGCCGTGTTGTCAGGGTCGTCGTTGAAGTGCTGGTGCCACAGGAAGTGGTCGACCACGATCAGGTCGCCCTTCTTCCACGAGTACGTCTGCCCGCCCTCGGGCTCGGTGCCGAGGTAGGAGTGGCCCGTGCCCTCGATGACGTACAGCCAGGCCTCGCCGGGGTGGCGGTGCATCGACTGCCCCCGGCCGGGACCGAACTCGAGCATCGCCATGGTGATGCCGGTGGTCCGGTGACCGATGGCCTTGTCCAGCAGGAACGTCGTCCGGGTGCCGCGGGGGGTGTTGAGCAGCTCGAGGGAGTCCCAGGCGGTGTGCAGCCGGCCGGAGCGGAGGTCGGACTGCTGGCGGGCGACCCGGCGGATCCGGCGGGCGTAGGGGTCGTCCCCCTCGGCGTGCTCGGTGTAGGGCGGGCGCTGCGGCAGCTCGGAGAAGTCGGCGTCGCCGCGGTCCTCGAGCACCGACATCCGCATCGTCTCCAGGGTGGGTTCGCTGGAGAAGCTCATGTACCGCAGGGCGGCGCTGCCCGAGGCGTCCTGACCGCAGCGGTGCCAGGCCCACATGGGCAGCAGCAGCGAGTCACCCGCGGCCACGTCGATGCGCTCGCCGTCGATCTCGAACCAGCCGGTGCCCCCGACCACGAGGACCATGGCGTCCCACGAGTGCCGGTGGATGCTGGTGGCCATGCCCGGGTCGACCTCGTGCACCAGCGCGTCCATGGTGCGGGTCTGCCGGTCGCCGTCGGCGCCGACGTAGACGCCGACGCGCGAGCCGCGGCCGGTCTCCTGCAGCGCGACGTCCTCGACCGCGACGACGGTGCGCCGGTTGGCCCGCCAGTCCTCAAGGAACTTCTGGCGACGGCTCTTCTGCACGTGGTAGTGGGTGACCGACGTGGTCGTCTTGGTACTCATCGTGGGCATCGACCTCTGCGGGACGTCTAGCGGGCTAAAGGACTGACCATTCGCGGTGATCCTCGCAGCCGTCCGCGGGGCGGTCAAGGTGCGGGGCCGGTCAGGCGCCCTCGTCCAGGAGCGACTCGCCGCGCTCGAGGGCCGTGATCATCTCCACCCGCCGCGCGTGCACGTCGCCCTTGAACGGGGTGGTGAGCCAGGTCCGGAGCACCTGCTCCGCCCGCTCGCCGTCCAGCACCTTGGCGCCCAGGACGAGCACGTTGCTGTCGTTGTTGCCGCGCGAGATCTCGGCGTGCCAGACGTCCGGGCACAGGCCGGCGCGGATGCCGCGGATCTTGTTGCAGGCGATCACCTCGCCCTGGCCGCTGCCCCCGACCACGATCGCCCGGTCGGCGCGGCCGTCGACCACCCGCCGGCACACCGCCTCGCACAGCGGCGGGTAGTCCACCAGCTCCTCGTGCGAGTCAGCCCCCAGGTCGTCGACGACGTGCCCGTCGGCGCGCAGCAGCTCGACCAGCCGGGCCTTGAGCTCGACGCCGTTGTGGTCGGCGGCGACCGCGATCCGCATGGGGCCCTCCTCAGGCGACGACGTCGCGGGTGTCGGCGGTGAAGAGCTCCTCGAGGCGCGGGGCGCGGTCGAGGATGTGCTGGTCGACCGCCGAGCGGACCAGTGCCTCGAGGACGCGGGCGTTCGGCTCGAGGCCGTAGGGCAGCGGGTCGTCCCAGCCGGTCACCTCCATCACCGCGCGGTGGGTCCGGTCGGCCGCGGTCTCCTCGGGAAGCGTGCCGGCTCTCAGCTGCTCGACGTAGCGCTGCTTGGAGCGGGCGAAGGCGTCGAACACCCGCCGGCCGAGGTCGGGGTGCTCGGCCAGCAGGTCGTCGCGGACCACCACGAGGTGGTTGATCGGCCACAGGCCCCGGTCCGCCAGGGCGGCACGGGCGGCGGCCTCGGGGTCGTGGATCAGCGGCCGGGCCGTGGGGGAGTCGATCTCGGCGCCGACGACGGCCGCGACGTCGCCGTCGGCCAGCAGCTCGGCCAGGGTGCGGCCCGCCGGGGCCGGCACCACGTTGGCGGGGGGGCGGAACTGCGCCACGTGCTCGTCACCGGACAGCACCCAGGTGATCGAGTCGAGGTCGACGCCGTGCTCGTCGGCGAGGATGGACCGGGCCCACACGCCGGTGGTCACGGTGTACCCGCGGTTGACGCCGACCCTCCTGCCCTCCAGGTCGCGGGGTGAGGTGATGCCGTGCCGGGTGTCGACCGTGATCGCGTCGTGGTGGAACCCTCGCACCAGGAACGCCGGGACGGCGGTGAACCGCACGCCGTGGGCCCGGGCGGTCAGGTAGGTGGTGAGGGCCATCTCGCACACGTCGAACTCGAGATCGCGCACCATCCGCCGGAACCCCTGCACCAGCACCGGGACCTCCTCGAACGCGAAGGAGAAGCCGTCCGGGACGACGGCTCCCTCCTTCAGTGCCCTGTTGTTGCCCTGGGTCCTGGTCACGGTGCGCAGTCGCAGGTCGGCCATGACCGGACGCTAGCAGCCTGGCGGTCAGACCAATGGACCATGGGCGACCCCGCCTCGGCGGACACCTGCGCCGGCAGAGGGCCGATTCAGGTCAAACTTTCTTGAGCGCAGAATGTAAATACTGGACAACGGAAGTTTCCTGCCTCTACGGTCGTCGGCGAGCGTAAGACGCCGGATGCAAGGCCCGCGGCGGGTCCCGGCGACGTTCTTCCGACCGAACTACAAGGAGTAGGCACGTGGTGCTCAACAGACTTCAGGGCGTGGCAAGGCGTGGCGGCCTCGTCGTCGCGGCTCTGGCCACCGTGGCCGGCTGCTCGCAGGGCGGAGGTGCGGAGTCGCCCGGCGGCGACTCCGACGAGAAGCCCTTCGAGGGCGAGACGATCGACTTCGTCGTCCCCTTCGACCCGGGCGGCGGCTACGACACCTACACCCGGATGATCGCCCCCTACCTGGCGGAGTGCCTGGGTGCCGAGATCGTCGTCCGGAACGAGCCCGGGGCCGGCAGCCTGCTCGCCACCAACGCCACGGCGGTCGCCGAGCCGGACGGCTCGCGGATCCAGATCATGAACATGCCCGGCGCGGTGGCCGCGCAGATCGCGGGCGACGAGGGCGCCCGGTTCGACCTCAGCGAGTTCTCCTGGATCGGTCGGATCGCCGCGCCGCCCGAGGTCGTCCTGACCGGAGCCGACAGCGAGTTCGAGTCGTTCGAGGACCTGCTCGAGCAGACCGAGCCGGTGCAGTTCGTCGCCACCGGCCCCGGTGCCAGCGACTACATCAACGCCAACGTCATCGCCCAGGCCTACGACATCCCCTACGAGGTCGCCACGGGCTTCGCCGGGGCCGGCGAGGCGACGGCGGCCGTCGTCGCCGGCCAGGCCGACATCCACGTCATGCCGTTCGACAGCGTGCTGAAGAGCTTCTCCAGCGGAGACGCGCGGCCCCTCGTGGTGATGGCCGACGAGCTGCCGAAGTACCATCCCGAGACGCCGCTCGTCGGCGAGTTCGAGCCACCGAAGGCCGAGGGCCAGGAGCTCCTCGACGACCTCGCGGCCCTGACGGAGACCGGCCGTTCGGTAGCCGGGCCCCCGGGGATGGACGAGAACCTGCTGAGCGCCTTGCGCGAGGGTCTCACCTGCGCCATGGAGGACCAGAAGCTCCTCGACGAGCTCGACAGCCAGAAGCGCCCGGTCACCTTCCTCGAGGGCGCCGAGTACGCCGAGGTCGTCGAGCAGGCGCTCAACCCGTCCGACGCCTTCCGTTCGGTCATCGAGAGCTCGTACTGACCCGTCCGGTCCGCGGGCGACGACC
>JBKHXE010000178.1:0-7802 GCA_046566185.1 Actinomycetes bacterium
CGTCCAGGTCGGCGGCGATGCCGAGGCTGTCGTCCAGGACGACGGACCGCACGTGGTCGAGCCCGCCCTCGACCTCCTCCAGCCACGCGGCGGTGCGCTGGAGCCGGTCGGCGGTGCGCACGTAGTAGACGAGGAACCGGTCGACGGTCCGGATCAGCGTGGCGGCGTCGAGGTCCTCCGCGAGCAGGCGGGCGTGCCGCGGCGTGAAGCCGCCGTTGCCGCCGACGTAGACGTTCCAGCCCTGCTCGGTCGCGATGACGCCGACGTCCTTGCCGCGCGCCTCGGCGCACTCCCGCGCGCAGCCCGAGACCCCGAGCTTGAGCTTGTGCGGCGAGCGCAGCCCCCGGTAGCGCAGCTCGAGGGCGATTGCCAGGGCCACGGAGTCCTGCACGCCGTACCGGCACCACGTCGACCCGACGCACGACTTCACCGTCCGCAGCGCCTTGCCGTAGGCGTGGCCCGACTCGAAGCCGGCGTCGACGAGCCGGCGCCAGATGGCCGGTAGCTGCTCGATGCGGGCGCCGAACAGGTCGATGCGCTGGCCGCCGGTGATCTTCGTGTAGAGGCCGAAGTCGCGGGCCACCGCGCCGATGGCGATGAGGCCCTCCGGGGTCACCTCGCCGCCGGGGATGCGCGGCACCACCGAGTACGTGCCGTCCTTCTGCAGGTTGGCCATCACGTGGTCGTTGGTGTCCTGCAGCGCCGCGTTCTCGCCCTCCAGCACGTGGCCGCCGCCGAGGCTGGCGAGGATCGACGCGACGACCGGCTTGCAGATGTCGCAGCCGCGGCCGCGGCCGTGCCGGGCGACGATCTCGCTGAACGTCCGCAGGCCGGTGACGCGGACGACGTCGAACAGCTGGGCGCGGGAGACGTCGAAGTGCTCGCACAGCGCCGAGCTGACCTCGACGCCCGCCTTGGTCAGCTCGGCGCCGACGAGCCGCTTGACCAGCGGCAGGCAGGAGCCGCACGTCGTCCCGGCGCGGGTGCACGCCTTGACGGCCGCCACGTCGCAGCAGCCGCCGTCGCGGACCGCCGCGCGGACCTCGCCCGCCGCGACGTTGTTGCACGAGCAGACGGCGGCGTCGTCCGGCAGCTCCGCGCCGGTCGGCGCCTCCCCGGACGCCGGCACGATCCACGACGCGGGGTCGCCGCCGAGCTCGCGGCCCACCATCGGGCGCAGCGAGGCGTAGGCGGAGGCGTCGCCGACCAGCACCCCGCCGCGCAGGGTGCGGGCGTCGTCCGACAGCACGAGCTTGGCGTACGTGCCGGCGACCGGGTTGGCGTGCACCACCTCCAGCGAGCCGGCGCCGGTGCCCATCGCGTCGCCGAAGCTCGCGACGTCGACGCCGAGCAGCTTGAGCTTGGTCGACAGGTCCGGCTCCCCGAACGTGGCGTCCCCGCCGAGCAGCCGGTCCACGACGACCTCGGCCATCGTGTAGCCGGGCGCCACCAGGCCCAGGCAGCGGCCGCGCACGCAGGCGACCTCGCCGACCGCCCAGACGTGCGGGTCCGCCGTCCGGCAGGCGTCGTCGACGACCACGCCGCCGCGCTCGCCGACCTCCAGGCCCGCCTCACGGGCCAGCTCGTCGCGGGGCCGCACGCCGGTGGCGAAGACGACGACGTCCACGTCGAGGGCGTCGCCGTCGGCGAACTCCATCCGCCCGACCGCGCCGTCCGGACCGCGGCGCAGCCGCGACGTGGCGGTGCCGACGCGCACCGCGACGCCGAGCCCCTCGACGAGCCGGCGCAGCGCGTGCCCGCCGCCCTCGTCGACCTGCAGCGGCATCAGCCGCGACGCGAACTCCACCACCGTCGTGTCGGCGCCGAGGGCGGTCAGCGCGCCGGCCGCCTCGAGCCCGAGCAGGCCGCCGCCGACGACCGCGCCGCGCACCGGGCGCGCCAGGTCGGTCGCGCGCTCCTCCACCCACGCGCGCAGGGCCGCGACGTCGTCGACGGTGCGGTAGACGAAGCAGCCCCGAAGGTCGCGTCCCTCGACCGGGGGCACCGCCGCGGAGGACCCGGTGGCCAGCACGAGCGCGTCGTACGCGACAGTCCGGCCCCGCTCGGTCGTCACGGTGCGCGCCGCCCGGTCGACGGCCACGGCCGGCTCGCCGCGACGCAACGACACCATCGGGTCCCGCCACAGGGCGGGGTCACCGAGCGCCAGGTCGGCCGCGTCGCGGCCGGAGAAGTACGTCGTCAGGGCCACCCGGTCGTACGGGGCACGCGGCTCCTCGGCGAGCACCTCGACGGTCCAGCGCCCGGCGTCGTCGCGGTCCCGCAGCGCCTCGACGAGGCGGTGCGCGACCATCCCGCCGCCGACGACGACAAGGTGCCGGTTGTCGTGCCGTGTCATCTCAGGCTCCGTCATCTCGGGCTCTCTCTCGCCGTGCGCCACCTGGGCCCTCCGGACGCTACGAACGCCGCGTTTCGGCGGGGCGCCGCGACGGTTTCGCCGGGGAAACCGGTTCCTCACCCCGCGCCGGCGGTGGCTGTGAGGGGTCCGGGTCGGCGCGGGCGAGCCACTCGAGCAGGCCGCACACGGCCTCGCGGCAGCTGCCGCAGCCGGTGGTGGCGCGCGTCGCCCGCGCGGCGTGCTCCACGGTCCGCGCCCCGCCGGACCACGCCCGCACGAGGTCGCCCTTCGTCACGCCGTTGCAGCGGCACACGGTGGCCCGGTCCGGCATCGTCGTCGGCGACGACGCCTCGCGTGGGACGACGCCGGTCGCCGGCCTGACGAGCAGGTGCGCCGGGTCGACCGGCAGCGGCGTCCCGCGGTCGAAGGCCGCCATGAGGTCCGCCGCGACGTCCGGGGCGCCGACGCAGGTGGCGCCCGCGAGCGCGTCGCCGTCGACGACCACCTCGACGTGCCGCAGCCCCACCGGGTCGCTGAGCCGCACGCGGCGGTCGCCGGCGGTCCCCGGCCGGCCCATCGTCACGACGTCCAGCCCCTCGGCCTTGAGGACGACGACGCCGGGACCCCGCTGCTGCGGCGCCGTGGCCGTCCCCCGGCCGGTGAGCAGATCGGCCAGGCGGCGGCTCTGCGCCCACCCGTCGGCGACCAGGCCGGTGCCGCCCTCGGGGGGCTGGGCGCAGTCGCCGATGGCCGCGACGTGGCCGTCGGCGGGGCTGCGCAGGTCCTCGCCGACGAGCACCCCGACGTCCACCGGCAGGCCGGCCGCGCGGGCGAGGGCCGTCTCCGGGGCCGCCCCGACCGCGAGCAGCAGCAGGTCGGCGGGCACCCCCGCCCCGTCCCTGAGTCGCACCGAGGCCAGCCGCCCCGCGCCGTCCCGCACGACCTCGGCGAGCTGGGCGCCGGTCAGCACCTGCAGGCCGAGCCGCTCGGCGGCCGCGGCGAGCACCGCGGCGGCGTCGGCGTCGAGCTGGCGCTCCATCAGGTGGGGGGCGGCGTGCACGACGGTGACCGGCACGCCGCGCTGGGACAGCCCGCGCGCGGCCTCGAGCCCGAGCAGCCCGCCGCCGAGCACCACCGCCCGCCGGGCGTTCGTCGCGCCGGCGACCAGGTCGCGGCAGTCGTCGACGGTGCGAAGCGCGTGCACGCCGCCGGGCAGCTCGGCGCCCAGCCCCGGGACGTCGGGCACCCGGGCTCGTGCGCCGGTGGCCAGCACGAGCAGGTCGTAGGCGTGGGTCGTGCCGTCCGCCGTGCGCACCAGCCGCCGCTGCCGGTCGACGGCCACCGCGGGCTGCCCGCGGACCACCCGGGCGCGCGGGCCCTCGACGGACGGCATCGTGATCGCAGCGAGGTCGACGGCACCGGCGAGGACCTCGGCGAGCAGGATGCGGTTGTACGGCTCGTACGGCTCCTCGCCGAGGACCGTCACCTCGAACCGCTCGTCGCGGTCCAGGGCGAGCAGGTCGGTGACGAACCGGGTGCCGACCATGCCCTCGCCGACGACCACCACCCGGGTCACGGGGCACCCCCCGGCGCTGCCGGGCCCGGGGCTGCACTGACCCGGACGGCGCAGACCTTGAGCTCCGGCATGCCCGAGATCGGGTCCGTCGCGTCGTTGGTCACGGCGTTGACCAGGCCGTCGCCGGAGAAGTGGAACGGCGCGAACACGGTGTCGGGCCGCACGGCGGCGGTCACCCGCGCCGGGGCGGTCATGGTGCCGCGCGACGAACGCACCTGCACGAGGTCGCCGTCGGCGACGCCGATCCGGGTGGCGAGCACGGGATGCACCTCCACGAAGGGGTCGGGGACGGCCGCGAGCAGCTCGGGCACGCGCCGGGTCTGCGCGCCGGACTGGTAGTGCTGCAGCACCCGGCCGGTGACCAGGTGCACCGGGGCGTCCGGGCGGACGTCGTCGTCAGGGCCGCGGTGCCCGACCGCGACCATCCGGGCCCGGCCGTCGGGCGTGGCGAAGCGCTCGAGGAACATCCGGGGCGTCCCCGGGTGCGGCGGGCCGTCCACGGCGGCCGGGCACGGCCAGAACAGCGCCTCGCCCGCGTCGAGGCGGGCGTCGTCCATGCCGGAGTAGTCGGCGGGGCCGCCGGCGCTCGCCCGGCGCAGCTCGTCCAGGACCGCGGTCGCGTCGCTCGGGAAGCCGGTCGGGTGGCCCAGCCGGGCCGCGAGGGCGTGCAGCACCTCCAGCTCGGTGCGGACCCCGGCCGGCGGCGCCACCGCCCGGCGGCGCCGCAGCACGCGGCCCTCGAGCGACGTCGTCGTGCCGTCCTCCTCCGCCCACTGGGCGACGGGCAGGACGACGTCCGCGACCCGAGCGGTCTCCGACGGGACGACGTCGCACACGACGAGCAGGTCGAGCGCCGCGAGCCGGCCGGCCAGCGCCCGCGCGTCGGGGGCGCTCACCAGCAGGTTGCTGCCGTGCACGAGCAGCGCCCGGGGCCCGCCCTCGCCGCCCAGCCGGCGCAGCAGCTCGATGGCCGGCACTCCGGGGCCGGGCAGGTCGTCGGGGTGGACGCCCCACACGCCCGCGACGTGCGCGCGGGCAGCGGGGTCGTCGATCCGTCGGTAGCCCGGCAGCTGGTCGGACTTCTGCCCGTGCTCCCGCCCGCCCTGGCCGTTGCCCTGGCCGGTGAGGCAGCCGTACCCGCTGCCGACGCGGCCCGGCAGGCCGAGCGCGAGGGCGAGGTCGATCGCGGCGGTCACCGTGTCGGTGCCCTGCCGGTGCTGCTCGGCGCCGCGGCCGGTCAGCACGTAGGCGCCGCGGCCGCCGCGGGCGGGGGACGCCGCCGCGAGCAGCCGCGCCGCCCGCCGCAGCTGGCGCACCGGGACCCCGGTGACCCGCTCGACGCGCTGCGGCCACCAGGCCGCCACCGCGCGACGCACGTCGTCCGCCCCGCTGACCCGCTGCGCCAGGTACTCCTCGTCGGCGAGCCGCTCGGCGAGCACCACGTGCAGCAGCCCCAGCAGCAGCGGCAGGTCCGTTCCCGGCACCGGCTGCAGGTGCAGGCCCGCGCCGTCCGCGGTCAGCTCCGCGGTCGCCGACCGGCGCGGGTCGACGACGACCAGGCCGCCGGCGGCCCTCGCCGCCGAGAGGTGCTGCACGAACGGCGGCATCGTCTCGGCGACGTTGCTGCCGACGAGCAGGACGGCGTCGGCGCCGGCGACGTCGGTCACCGGGAACGGCAGCCCGCGGTCGACGCCGAACGCCCGGTTGCCCGCGGCCGCCGCCGACGACATGCAGAACCGGCCGTTGTAGTCGATGAACGGCGTCCGCAGCACCACGCGCGCGAACTTGCCGAGCAGGTAGGCCTTCTCGTTCGTCAGCCCACCGCCGCCGAACACCGCCACCGCGCCGCGCCCGTGCTCCCGCTGCAGCGCGGTGAGGCGCGAGGCGACGACGTCGAGGGCGTCGTCCCAGCTCGCCGGCGCCAGCTCGCCGTCCGCGTCGCGCACCAGCGGGGCGGTGAGCCGGTCGGGTGCCCGCAGCACCGCCGCGCTCGTCCAGCCCTTCTGGCACAGGCCGCCCCGGTTGGTCGGGAAGTCCCGGCCGTGCACGGCGACGTCCCCTGCCGCGTCGGCCTCGAGCCGCTGCGCGCACTGCAGGGCGCAGTACGGGCAGTGGGTCGCCGTCATACGCGGGCCTGCGCGAACCGGGCGCCCGGCCGCAGGTAACCGACCCAGGTGACGGCGAGCATCACCGCGTAGAGGCCGACGTAGACGAACAGGGCCGGCTCGACGGAGCCGAACGACGCGGTCGACCAGGCGTACGTGCGCGGCACGACGAAGCCGCCGTAGGCGCCGACCGCGGAGATGATGCCGATGGCGGCGGCCGCCTCGGCCCGGAATCGGGCGACGGTCTCCGGCGACCCGCCCTCGTCGTCCGCCGTGCGCCGGAAGATCGCCGGGATCATCCGGTACGTGGAGCCGTTGCCGACGCCGGTCGCGACGAAGAGCAGGATGAAGCTGGCGAGGAACGCGGGGAACGACCCGGCGCGCAGCGCGACCACCGCTCCCAGCACCCCGCCGGCCATCGCGACGAAGCTGCACGCCGTGACGAGGGCGCCGCCCCAGCGGTCGGACGCCTTGCCGCCCAGCGGCCGCACCAGCGAGCCGACGAGCGCGCCGAGGAACGCGTAGCTGACCACCGACACCTCGGGGAACTGGGTCCGGATGAGCAGCGGGAACGCCGCGGAGTACCCGATGAACGAGCCGAACGTGCCGATGTAGAGGAACGACATCACCCAGGTGTGCGGACGACGGACCGCCGCGGCGCTCGAGGAGAAGTCGGCCTTCGCCGGGGCGAGGTTGTCCATGAACCGCCACGCGAGCAGGGCCGCGAGCAGCACGAGGGGGATCCACATGAGGCCGGCGCGCTCCAGGTGCAGCCCGCCGCCGGCGACGACGATCGCCGACACGACGATCGGCGCCTGGACGACGGCGACGCCGATGTTGCCGCCGGCCGCGTTGAGCCCGAGCGCCCAGCCCTTCTCGCGCTCGGGGAAGAAGTAGGAGATGTTCGCCATCGACGAGGCGAAGTTGCCGCCGCCGAAGCCGGCCGTCGCCGCGACGACGAGCATCGTCGTGAACGAGGTGGTGGGGTCCGAGACCGCCCACGCCAGGCCCAGGCAGGGGATGACGAGCAGCAGGGCGGACACGATCGTCCAGTTGCGGCCGCCCAGCAGGGGCACCGCGAACGTGTAGGGGATGCGCAGCGTGGCGCCGACCAGTGCGGGCACCGACACCAGCCAGAACAGCTGGCTGTCGGTGAACGCGAAGCCGGCCGCCTCGAGGTTGACGGCGACGATGCTCCAGATCAGCCACACCGAGAAGCCGAGGTGCTCGGCGATGATCGACAGCACCAGGTTGCGCCGGGCGATGCTCCGGCCGCTGGACTCCCAGAAGGTCTCGTCCTCGGGTTCCCAGTGCTCGATCCAGCGGCCGCGCGCCGCACGGGTGGTGGTGGTCGTCGGTGCCGTGACGGTGGTCGTCATCGGTCCTCCCTCGTCCGGGCCCCGGGGGTGGGGCGTCGTCGAGGACTGTGCCGACGTCGTGTTTCGGGCAGCGACGCTCGCGCGTTTCCCGCACGCAACGGTGACCGCACAGCGGCGGCGCGGCCCGTGAGAGCAGCTACGCCCGGGCGTGCCCGGCGGCCCGGGCGGCGGCGAGCGCCCCGCGCAGCAGGTCGACGGCCGTGCCGTCGTCCACGCCGTGCCGGACGGCGAGGCGGGCCATGGCCTCGGCGGCCTCCGCCAGCGCGGCGTCCGGCGGCCTGGTGTCTGCCGTCACGACGGTGCCGACCCGGCGCCGGCTGGCGACGAGTCCGGCCGCCTCGAGCTCGCGGTAGGCGCGCGCCACCGTGCCGGGGCGATGCCGAGGT
>JBKHXE010000179.1:0-13497 GCA_046566185.1 Actinomycetes bacterium
GGGTGCGGACGCACTGACGCTCGGTGAGCAGCTGCTCACCATGGTGTCGGCGCTGGACGACTCCGCCGCGCTGCGCCGCTCGCTCGCCGACCCCTCCCGCGAGGGCGAGGCCAAGGCCGGCCTGGTGGCCGACCTGCTGAGCGGTTTCGACGAGCGCGTGGTCGACCTGGTGTCCGGACTCGTCCGGTCACGCTGGGCGAGCGACGCGGACCTGGCCGACGCCATCGAGCGTCTCGGTGTGGACGCCGTGCTGGCTTCCGCCGAGGCGCGCGGGGCGCTCGAGACGGTGGAGGACGAGCTGTTCCGGCTCACCCGGTCGCTCGGCGGCCAGCGTGCGGCCAAGCAGGTCCTCTCGGACGCCACCACCGCTCCCGAGCGCCGGGTGGCGCTCGTGGACGCGCTGGTCGGCGGCAAGGTCGACACCGTGACCCAGAGCCTGGCCAGGCGGGCGACCTCGTCGCTGCGTGGCCGTCGCTTCGTGCAGACGCTCGGTTGGTTCGGCGAGGTCGCGGCGGAGCGTCGCAAGCGCCTCGTCGCCTCCGTGACGAGCGCGACGGTGCTCACCCGCGAGCAGGAGCAGCGCCTCGGTGCGCTGCTCGAGCGCTCGTACGGGCGGCCCGTGCAGCTGAACGTCACCGTGGACCCGGCGGTCGTCGGGGGCCTGCGCAGCCTGGTCGGCGCGGACGTCGTCGACTCCACTGTCCTGTCGCGCCTTGCTGACGCCACGCGTCGTCTGGCCGGCTGAATACGTGAACAAGAACCTTCCGCCGCGGCTTTCGCGGCCACGACAGGAGATAAGCAATGGCTGAGCTGACGATCCGGCCGGACGAGGTCCGGGCCGCGCTGGACAGCTTCGTGAAGTCCTACGAGCCCCAGGAAGCGGTCGCCGAAGAGGTGGGCCGCGTCTCGTACGCAGCGGACGGCATCGCCCGCGTCGAGGGCCTCCCTGGCGTGATGGCGAACGAGCTGCTGCGCTTCGAGGACGGCACGCTCGGACTCGCGCAGAACCTGGATGTCCGCGAGATCGGTGTGGTCGTCCTCGGCGAGTTCACCGGCATCGAGGAGGGCCAGGAGGTCCGTCGTACCGGTGAGGTGCTCTCGGTCCCCGTGGGCGAGGGCTACCTCGGCCGTGTGGTCGACCCGCTGGGTACCCCCATCGACGGCCTCGGTGCCATCGAGACCGACGCCGTCCGTGCCCTCGAGCTGCAGGCGCCCGGCGTCATGCAGCGCAAGTCGGTGCACGAGCCGCTGCAGACCGGCATCAAGGCGATCGACTCGATGATCCCGATCGGCCGTGGTCAGCGTCAGCTGATCATCGGTGACCGCCAGACGGGCAAGACGGCGATCGCGGTCGACACGATCATCAACCAGAAGGCGAACTGGGAGAGCGGCGACCCGACGCAGCAGGTCCGCTGCATCTACGTCGCCATCGGCCAGAAGGGCTCGACGATCGCCTCGGTGCGCCGGGCGCTCGAGGAGGCCGGCGCCCTGGAGTACACGACGATCGTCGCGGCCCCGGCGTCCGACCCGGCCGGGTACAAGTACCTGGCTCCCTACACCGGCTCGGCCATCGGCCAGCACTGGATGTACGCCGGCAAGCACGTCCTGATCATCTTCGACGACCTGTCGAAGCAGGCCGAGGCGTACCGCGCGGTGTCGCTGCTGCTGCGTCGTCCGCCGGGCCGCGAGGCGTACCCCGGTGACGTCTTCTACCTGCACTCGCGGCTGCTCGAGCGCTGCGCGAAGCTGTCCGACGAGATGGGTGCCGGCTCGATGACCGGCCTGCCCCTGATCGAGACCAAGGCCAACGACATCTCGGCCTACATCCCGACGAACGTCATCTCGATCACCGACGGCCAGATCTTCCTGCAGTCCGACCTCTTCAACGCGAACCAGCGCCCGGCGGTCGACGTGGGCACCTCGGTGTCGCGCGTCGGCGGCGCGGCGCAGATCAAGGCGATGAAGTCGGTCGCCGGCTCGCTGCGCGTCGACCTGGCCCAGTACCGGGCGCTCGAGGCGTTCGCCATGTTCGCGTCCGACCTCGACGCGGCGTCCCGCCAGCAGCTGAACCGCGGCCAGCGCCTCATGGAGCTGCTCAAGCAGCCCCAGTACAACCCGTTCCCGGTCGAGGAGCAGGTGGTCTCGATCTGGCTGGGCACCTCCGGCAAGCTCGACAAGGTCGCGGTCGGCGACGTCCGCCGGTTCGAGTCGGAGCTGCTCGACCACCTGCGCCGCTCCACGGACATCCTGGCGACGATCCGCGAGACGGGTCAGTTCTCCGAGGACACGCAGGCGTCGCTGGAGAAGGAGGTGGCCTCGCTGCTCGAGGGCTTCTCCACCAGCGCGGACGCCGGTCTCGTCCAGGCGGGGCACGAGGAGTCCGAGGCGATCGACGAGGCGGACGTCGAGCAGGAGAAGATCGTCCGGCAGAAGCGCTGACCGGCGCCCGGACCGACAGCGACTGAGAGAAGAGCGAGCACATGGGAGCGCAGCAGCGGGTCTACCGCGGGCGGATCCGGTCGACGCAGTCGATGAAGAAGATCTTCCGCGCGATGGAGCTCATCGCGACCTCGCGCATCGCCAAGGCCCGCGCCGCCGTGGCGGCGTCGACTCCGTACGCCCGCGCGATCACGCGTGCGGTCTCGGCGACGGCGACCTTCTCGGACGCGGTGCACCCGCTGACGACCGAGAAGGAGCAGGTGCGGCGGGCCGCCGTCCTGCTCATCACGAGCGACCGCGGGATGGCCGGGGCCTACTCCGCCAACGTCATCAAGGAGGGCGAGCGGCTCACCGAGCGCCTGCGCGAGAACGACGTGGAGGCCGTGCCGTACCTGTTCGGCCGCAAGGGCGTCGCCTTCTACCGCTTCCGCCGGCGGGCGGTCGAGCGGGAGTGGACCGGCTACTCGGAGCAGCCGACGTTCGAGATCGCCCGCGAGATCGGGGACACGCTCGTCGACGCCTTCGTGCGCGGGTCGGAGGACGGCGGGGTGGACGAGATCCACGTCGTCTTCACCCGGTTCATCAACATGGTGAGCCAGGAGCCCGAGGTCATCCGACTGCTCCCGCTGGAGGTGGTCGAGGGCGTCGAGGAGCCGTCGGACGAGGAGCTGCTGCCGCTCTACGAGTTCGAGCCGGACGTCGAGAGCGTGCTCGACGCGCTGCTGCCCCGCTACATCGGCAGCCGCATCTACAACTGCCTGCTGCAGGCGGCCGCCTCCGAGCAGGCGTCGCGGCAGCGGGCGATGAAGTCGGCGTCCGACAACGCCGAGGAGCTCATCCGCAAGTACACCCGACTGGCCAACCAGGCGCGCCAGGCGGAGATCACGAACGAGATCAGCGAGATCGTGGGTGGCGCCGACGCGCTCGCCCAGGCCACCGCGAGCCGGTAGGAGTGAGAACCCCAATGACCGCCACCCTCCCTGAGACCGACGCGCGCCGCACCGAGGCCGGCGTCGGACGCATCGCCCGGGTCACCGGCCCCGTCGTGGACATCGAGTTCCCCGCGGACGCCATCCCGGCGATCTACAACGCGCTGCAGATCGAGTACGAGCTGCTGGGCGAGAACACGACCCTGTGGCTGGAGGTCGCCCAGCACATCGGCGACAACATGGTGCGCGCGATCGCGATGAAGCCCACCGACGGCCTGGTGCGCGGCATGCCGGTGAAGGACACCGGCGCCCCGATCAGCGTTCCGGTCGGCGACGTCACGCTGGGCAAGGTCTTCAACGTGGTGGGCGACTGCCTCAACGTGGACGAGCCGCTCGAGATCACGGAGCGCTGGCCGATCCACCGCACCGCACCGGCGTTCGACCAGCTCGAGTCGAAGACCGAGATGTTCCAGACCGGCATCAAGGTCATCGACCTGCTGACCCCCTACGTGCAGGGCGGCAAGATCGGTCTGTTCGGCGGCGCCGGCGTGGGCAAGACCGTGCTCATCCAGGAGATGATCGCCCGCGTCGCCCGCGACCACGGCGGCGTGTCGGTGTTCGCCGGCGTCGGCGAGCGCACGCGTGAGGGCAACGACCTCATCGTCGAGATGGACGAGTCCGGCGTCCTCGGCCAGACCGCCCTGGTCTTCGGCCAGATGGACGAGCCGCCGGGCACGCGTCTTCGGGTCGCGCTGTCGGCGCTGACGATGGCGGAGTACTTCCGCGACGTCCAGAAGCAGGACGTGCTGCTGTTCATCGACAACATCTTCCGGTTCACCCAGGCCGGCTCCGAGGTGTCCACCCTGCTCGGCCGCATGCCGTCGGCGGTGGGCTACCAGCCGAACCTCGCCGACGAGATGGGGCTGCTGCAGGAGCGGATCACCTCGACCCGCGGTCACTCGATCACCTCGATGCAGGCGATCTACGTGCCGGCCGATGACTACACCGACCCGGCGCCCGCCACGACCTTCGCGCACCTCGACGCCACGACCGAGCTCTCCCGCGAGATCGCGTCCCTGGGCATCTACCCGGCCGTGGACCCGCTGACCTCGACGTCCCGGATCCTCGACCCGCGGTACATCTCGGCGGACCACTACAGCACCGCGGTGCGCGTCAAGCAGATCCTCCAGCGCAACAAGGAGCTGCAGGACATCATCGCGATCCTCGGTGTCGACGAGCTGTCCGAGGAGGACAAGATCGTCGTCAACCGGGCCCGCCGCATCCAGCGGTTCCTGTCGCAGAACACGTACGTCGCCAAGCAGTTCACCGGCATCGAGGGCTCCACGGTGCCGCTGAACGAGACGGTCGAGGCGTTCACGAAGATCGCGGACGGCGAGTACGACCACGTCGCCGAGCAGGCGTTCTTCATGTGCGGTGGCCTGGAGGACGTCGAGCGCAACTGGGCCCGCATCCAGAAGGAGACCGGGGCCTGAGGCTCGGCCTCCCGCGGACCCGAGGGCCCGTGCCGGCGTCGTCCGGCGCGGGCCCTCGCGCGTCGGCCCGCCCTCGCGGCCGGTATCCTCGACCCACGTCAGTCCGCTCGCCCAGGCTCCGCTCGTCGAGGCGGAGTCCCGCTGCCCAGGAGGCACCCCAGTGGCCGAACTTCACGTCGAGCTCGTCGCGGCGGACCGGACGGTCTGGTCCGGCGAGGCGTCCCTGGTCGTCGCCCGCACGACCGACGGCGAGCTCGGGGTGATGCCGGGTCACACGCCGCTCCTCGGCGCGATGGTCGAGGGCGAGGTACGCATCACGCCGACGGGCGGCTCGCCGCTCCGGGCCACCGTCGACGGGGGCTTCCTGTCCGTCGAGCACGACCGGGTGGTGCTCGTGGCCGAGACGGTGGCCATGGGCGACGAGGCGACCAGCGCGCGCTAAGGGCCGGAGCGGGTGCAGGAGGTCGTCGTCCCCCTCGCGGTCGTCGCCGCGCTCGCGCTCCTGCTCGTCACCACCGCCGCCGCGTTCGTCGTGCGGCGCCAGACCATCGCCCGCCGCGCGGCGTCCTTCGACTGCTCGCTGCGCCGCCCGGACGGCCACTGGAGCCTCGGGATCGCCCGCTACGGGCACGACCGGATCGACTGGTTCCGCATCTTCTCGTTCTCGCTGCGGCCGATGACCTCGTGGTCGCGCGACGAGCTCGTCGTGCTCGCCCGCCGCGGCCCGGAGGGGTCGGAGGCCACCTCGGTGCTCCCGCACTCGGTGGTCGTCCGCTGCCGGCACCGCGACGACGAGCTCGACCTCGCGATGAGCGGCGAGGCCTACACGGGCCTGGCCTCGTGGCTGGAGTCGTCACCCCCCGGCCGGCACGCGCACGTCACCTGACGCGTCAGGCGCCGTCCGGGGGCTCCTCGCGGCCACCGCCGGGCTGCCACAGCACGTCGCCGCGCCGCCGGTTCGCGTGGCGGGCGAGGATGAACAGCAGGTCCGACAGCCGGTTGAGGTAGCGGGCCGTCAGCGGGTTCACCCCGCCGTCCTCGCCGTCGCCGTAGGCCTGCAGCGCAGCCCAGGCGGAGCGCTCGGCGCGCCGGACGACGGTGCGGGCGACGTGCAGGGCCGCGGACGTCGCCGTCCCCGCCGGCAGCACGAAGGACCGCAGCTTCTCCAGCGGCTCGTTGTAGGTGTCGCACGCCGCCTCGAGCTCGCTCACCCACTCCTCGCGGACGCGCAGCGGCGGGTGGTCGTAGCGAGCGGCGAGTGGCGTGCAGAGGTCCGCGCCCACGTCGAACAGGTCGTTCTGCACCCGGGTCAGCAGGGCCGTGACGTCCTCACCGAGCACCTCCGCGGCGTCCGGTGCCGCCAGGGCGACGCCGAGGCAGGAGTTCGCCTCGTCGACGTCCGCGTACGCCACGAGCCGCGGGTCGGTCTTCGACGTGCGGCTGAAGTCACCGAGCGCGGTCGTGCCGTCGTCACCGGTGCGGGTGTAGATCCGGGTGAGGTTGACCATGGCGCGAGCCTACGGCCCGGCGCGCGGCCGGCTCCGCGCGCCTACGATCGGTCGACGTGGAGCGGATCAGCGTCGTCGGCGGAGCCCGGCTCGTCGGGGAGGTCCACGTCTCCGGCGCCAAGAACAGCGTGCTCAAGCTGATGGCGGCCTGCCTGCTCGCCCCCGGCCGCAGCACGCTCGTGGACGTCCCGGACATCCTCGACGTCCGCATCATGGCCGAGCTGCTGCGGCGGCTCGGGTGCACGGTCGACCACGACCGCGCTCGCCGGACCGTGGCCATCGACGTCCCGGAGGAGCCGGGTCACCGGGCCGACTACCAGCTGGTGCGGGCGATGCGCGCCTCGATCAGCGTGCTCGGGCCCCTCCTGGCCCGCGTCGGGCGGGTCGACGTCGCGATGCCCGGCGGCGACGCGATCGGCAGCCGAGGGCTCGACCTGCACGTCGAGGGCCTCGAGGCGCTCGGGGCGAGGGTGCACGTCGACCACGGGTACCTGGTCGCCGAGTCACCAGCACCCCTCGCGGGGGCGGAGGTCGCGCTGGCCTTCCCGTCCGTCGGCGCCACCGAGAACCTGCTGATGGCCGCGGTGCTGGCGCGGGGCACGACCGTGCTCGACAACGCCGCCCGCGAGCCGGAGATCGCCGACCTGGCGACGATGCTCGTCGCGATGGGGGCGCGGGTCGAGGGCGTCGGCGGCGCGCGGCTGACGGTGCACGGCGTGGCGCGCCTGCGCCCGGTGACCCACCGCGTTGTGCCCGATCGCGTCGTGGCCGGCACGTGGGCCTTCGCTGCTGCGGTCACCGGCGGCGACGTGCTCGTGCGCGGCGGCCGGGCCGACCACCTGCGCCTGCCGCTGGACAAGCTGCGGATGGCCGGCGCCGAGGTCGTGCCGGACGCCGCGGGGTTCCGCGTCGTCGGCCCGTCCCGTCCGCACGCGGTGGACGTCGCGACGCTGCCCTACCCCGGCTTCCCCACCGACCTCCAGCCACTGGTGGTCACCCTGTGCGCGGTCGGCGTCGGGTCGGCGGTGATCACCGAGAACCTCTTCGAGTCCCGCTTCCGGTTCGTGCACGAGGTGGCGCGGCTCGGCGCCGACGTCCGCGTCGACGGCCACCACGTGCTGGTGCGCGGCAGGCCGCGGCTGTCCGGCGCGCCGGTCGAGGCGAGCGACATCCGGGCCGGCGCCGGCCTGGTGGTCGCCGGGCTGGTCGCGGACGGTGAGACGTCGGTCGGCGGCGTGGAGCACATCGACCGCGGGTACGAGCGGTTCGCCGAGGTGCTGGCCGAGCTCGGCGCCGAGGTGCGCCGCGAGGTGGTGGACGACGACGCGCGGCTCGGCGGGGTCCCGTCGGCGACCTGAGCCGGGCCGCCTCAGCGGCTCCCGAGAACGGCTCTCGCGACGTCCTGGTCCTCCGGGAACACGAGCACACGTGGCCCCTCGGTGGTCGGCGCGAGCGTGGCCCGGAGGCCGGCGTCGACCAGCCGCCGGCGCAGCCTCTCGGCCTCGACGAAGGTGGCCGGCTCGGCGACCGGCACGAGCAGCCCGTACTCCTCGGCGCGGCCCCGGCGCGGCCGGGTCTGCACCACGGACCGGCCCCGGGAGAACGTCCACCGCAGCAGGAGCGCGAGCACGACGACCATGCCGAACGCCACCACCGGGCCGAGCAGGTACGAGTAGCCGCCCCAGCTGGACACGTGACCTCCCTGGACCGCCGACGAGGGGCCCGGCGTCCAGTGTGCGCCCCGCCTCGCTAGGCTCGCCGGCCGGGCCGGGAGGCCCGCTGACCGCATTCCCTCGACGACGAGGAGGACGACGTGCCGACCGTTGCCGTCATCGGTGCCGGACTGATGGGCTCCGGCATCGCGCAGGTGGCTGCCCAGGCCGGGTGGGACGTCGTCCTGCGGGACGTCACCGACGCCGCACTGACCCGCGCGCGCGCCGCGATCGAGACGTCGTACGGCAGGTTCGTCGAGAAGGGCCGGCTCGCGGCGCAGGACGCCGAGGCGGCGCTCGAGCGGCTGACGACGACCACCGACCTGGCTGCCGCGAGCGAGGCCGACATCGTCGTGGAGGCCGTCTTCGAGAGCCTCGAGGTCAAGGCCGAGGTCTTCGGCGAGCTCGACCGCCTCTGCCGGGACGGCGCCGTCCTCGCCTCGAACACGTCGGCGATCCCGATCACGAAGATCGCCGCCACCACGCAGCGCCCGGAGAGCGTCGTCGGCACCCACTTCTTCTCGCCGGTGCCGATGATGGCGCTCTGCGAGCTGGTGCGCGGCTACCGGACCAGTGACGAGACCCTCGCGGCGGCGCGGGACTTCGCCGAGAGCGTCGGCAAGACCTGCATCGTCGTCAACCGCGACGTCGCCGGCTTCGTCACCACGCGGCTCATCTCGGCGCTGGTCGTCGAGGCGGTGAGGCTGTACGAGTCGGGCGTCGCGTCGGCCGAGGACATCGACACCGCCTGCAAGCTCGGCTTCGGGCACGCGATGGGGCCGCTCGCCACCACCGACCTCACCGGCGTCGACATCCTGCGCAACGCGACCGAGAACATCTACGCCGAGACGCGCGACGAGAAGTTCGCCGCTCCCGAGGTCCTCAACCGCATGGTGAGCGCGGGCGACCTGGGCCGGAAGTCCGGGCGGGGCTTCTTCACCTACTGACCCGGCGTCACACAAGTCACATCCGTCCCGCGCGCCTCCGGCGTCACGGGCCGCTCGCCCTCTAGCGTGCGCTCACGCGAGGAGGTGGGCGATGCACGTGGCGGTGGTCGACCCGGGGCAGGTCGTCGTGCTGGACGGGCGCCTCGACGTCCGCGCGCTCCCCGACGTGCGTGACGCGCTGCAGGCCGCGGTGGACGCCGGCGCCGGCGACCTCGTGCTGGACGTCGCCCGGCTCGAGCTGCGGGACGCCGCGGGGCTGGGTCTGCTCGTCGGCCTGCACCGGCGGGCGCTGGTGCAGGGACGGCGCCTGGTGCTCGCGAACCCCCCACCCCGGCTCGCCCGGCAGCTGCGGATCGCCCGGCTCAGCCGGGTGCTGGCCGTCGTGGAGTCCGGCGGGGCGTCAGCGGCTCCGGCCCTGGTCTGAGGACGGCGCCGCCGCCGGCACGGTGACCGCGTCGAGGTAGCAGTACGCCCAGGTCTCGCCCGGCTCGGCCGAGGCGACCAGGGGGTGGCCGGTCGAGGCGTGGTGCCCGGTGGCGTGCCGGCCCGGCGAGGAGTCGCAGCAGCCGACGTGGCCGCAGGTCAGGCAGGTGCGCAGGTGCACCCAGTCGGTCGTGCCCTCGCGCAGGCAGTCCTCGCAGCCCGGGGACGACGGCAGCACCGGGTGCGACGCGTCGCCGTGCACGCACCCGGAGTCCGGGGGCACGCGGTAGTCGACGACCTTCGTCACGTCGACGACCGTCCGGCCGCCGCCCGGGCCCGCCGGTGACTCACCGAGCGCGCCCAGGGTGGCCGAGACCAGCGACGCGTGGCTGTGCCGTGGTGAGTCGACGACGTGGTCGGCCCCCGCCGCGACGAGCTGGCCGACGTCCGCGCGGTCCGGCGTCCGGACGACGATCGGCGCCGACGTCGAGCGGCGGGCGGCCGCCGCGACGCGCAGCGCCTCCTCGGCGTCGTGCTCGGCGACGACCACGGCCAGGGCTCCCTCGGCGTTGGCGCCCTCGAGCACCACCCGGCGCGACGCGTCGCCGCGCACGACGGCGGCCCCGAGCTCCTCGGCCTCGGCGGCCAGGTCGGGTGACAGGGTCGTCACGACGACCCGGTGGCCCCGCGCCCGCAGCGTGCGCGCCACCTCCGCCGCGCCCTCGCCCCAGCCGAGCAGCAGCACGTGCCCGCCCTCGTCGTCCGACCCGTCGCCGACGACGGTGCCCGCCGCCGGCGGCGCCGGCGTGGCCCGCCGGTCCACGCGCGCGGCGAGGGACGCCAGCAGCGGCGTGGCCGCCATGAGCACGACGGTGCCCGCGACGGCCGCCTGGGCGCCGTCCTCGCCGAGCCCGGCGGGGGTGAGCCCGGCCGCGAGCCCGACCGTCAGCAGGACGAAGGAGAACTCGCCGACCTGGGCGAGGAGCAGGCCGGTACCCGCCGCGGTGCGCCACGGTGTCCGCAGCACGAGCAGCCCGGCGGTCGTCGCAGCGGCCTTGCCGACCAGGACGGCGAGCAGGCCCACGACCACGGGACCGGGGTCGGCGAGCAGGAACCCCAGGTCGAGCAGCATGCCCACCGAGACGAAGAAGGCGGCCGCGAAGAGGATCTGCAGCGGCAGCACCTCGGACAGCGCGTGGGTGCCGTGCCGTGACTCGCTCACCACGAGGCCGGCGAGGAAGGCGCCGAGCGAGACGGACACGCCGGCGAGGGCGGTGAGGTACGCCGTCCCGAAGCAGACGGCCACGACGGTGAGCAGGAACACCTCGGTCGAGCACGTGCGGGCGACGCGCTCGAGCAACGGCGGCATGACCCGGCGGGCCACGACGACGGTCACCGCGACGACCACGAGGGCGGTGCCGAGCGCACTGGCCAGCCCCGACGCGCCGGTGCCGTCGCCGCCGCCCAGCTGGGGCACGACGAGCACCATCGCGACGACGGCGAGGTCCTGGAAGACCAGGACGGCGACGGCGAGCTGGCCGCGCGGGGTGCGCTGCTCCCCGCGGTCCGCCAGCAGCTTGAGCACGATCGCGGTGGACGAGAGCGACACGACGAAACCGGTGAAGACGCCCTCCTGCCAGCTGGCGCCGAGCGTCCTGACGACTGCGAGCGCCAGCAGCGTCGTGAGCGTCACCTGCAGCCCGCCGCCCACCACGATGTAGCGCCACAGGCCCGCCAGCCGCCCGAGCGAGAACTCGATGCCGATGGTGAAGAGCAGGAGGATGACGCCGACCTCGGCGGCCACCTCGACCGCGTCGGCCCGCTCGACGAGGCCCAGCTGGGCGGGGCCGATGAGGACACCGGCGACGAGGAAGCCGACGATCGGCACGACGCGCGACCGGACCGACAGGTAGCCGATGACGGCCGCGGCCGCGACCAGCGCCGTCGTCGGGGCGAGGAAGGCGGGCACGGAGGGGCCGGCCGCCAGGACGGCGGGGTCGGCGAGCCTGATCACCCCGCTGATTGTGCGGTGCGCGCGGGCTGCGTGACGACTCTCACCTTGCCAGCGGGTTGTGACCCGCGGGTAACCTCCGACCACTCGCGAGGAGGGTGCCGATGCCTGATCAGACCCGGCCGGAGCGGGACCGACCGTGGGTGATGCGGACCTACGCCGGCCACTCCAGCGCCGCGGAGTCGAACGCGCTGTTCCGCCGCAACATCGCCAAGGGGCAGACGGGCCTGTCCGTCGCGTTCGACCTGCCGACGCAGACCGGCTACGACCCCGACCACGAGCTCGCCCGCGGTGAGGTCGGCAAGGTGGGGGTGCCGGTCGCGCACGTCGGCGACATGCGCGCGCTGTTCGAGGGCATCCCGCTCGCGGAGTCCAACACGTCGATGACGATCAACGCGACCGCGATGTGGATGCTCGCGCTCTACCAGGTCGTCGCGGAGGAGCAGGGAGCGTCCCCGGACCAGCTGTCGGGCACCACGCAGAACGACATCATCAAGGAGTACCTCTCCCGCGGCACGTACGTCTTCCCGCCCGGGCCGAGCCTGCGGCTGATCACCGACATGATCGCCTACACGGTCTCCGAGGTGCCGCGCTGGAACCCGGTGAACATCTGCAGCTACCACCTGCAGGAGGCGGGGGCGACGCCGGTGCAGGAGGTCGCGTACGCGATGTGCACCGCCGTCGCGGTGCTCGACGCGGTCCGCGACAGCGGTCAGGTGCCGCCCGCTCGGTTCGGCGAGGTCGTCGCGCGGATCTCGTTCTTCGTCAACGCCGGCGTGCGGTTCGTCGAGGAGATGTGCAAGATGCGGGCCTTCGTCGAGCTGTGGGACGAGCTGACGCGCGAGCGCTACGGCGTCACCGACCCCAGGCAACGTCGCTTCCGCTACGGGGTCCAGGTGAACTCGTTGGGGCTCACCGAGTCCCAGCCCGAGAACAACGTCCAGCGCATCGTGCTGGAGATGCTCGCCGTGACGCTGTCCAAGGACGCGCGCGCTCGCGCCGTCCAGCTGCCGGCGTGGAACGAGGCGCTCGGCCTGCCACGGCCGTGGGACCAGCAGTGGAGCCTGCGCATCCAGCAGGTGCTCGCCTACGAGTCCGACCTGCTGGAGTACGACGACCTGTTCACCGGCAGCCCGGTCGTCGAGGCGAAGGTGCGCGAGATCGCGGACGGCGCGCGGGCCGAGGTCGACCGGGTGCTCGCGATGGGCGGTGCGGTGGCCGCGGTCGAGTCCGGCTACATGAAGGAGGCGCTCGTCGCCTCGCACGCCGCCCGACGCCGTCGCATCGAGTCGGGCGAGGACGTCGTCGTGGGCGTCAACAGGTTCACCAGCACCGAGCCCAGCCCGCTGACCGCCGACCTGGACACGGCGATCCAGACCGTGGCGCCCGAGGTGGAGGCCGCGGCCGTCGAGGCGGTGCAGCGGTGGCGCGCCGAGCGGGACGGCGACCCCGAGGCCGCTCGCGCGGCGCGCGAGGCCCTGGCGCGGTTGGCGGACGACGCCCGCAGCGGCGTGAACCTCGTGCCGGCCACCCTGGCGTGCGCCCGCGCCCGTGTCACGACGGGGGAGTGGGCCGGCGTGCTGCGCGAGGTGTTCGGCGAGTACCGCGCACCCACCGGAGTCAGCGGGCAGGTCAGCGGCGGCGACGCGACCGCGTCCGAGGCGACCCGGGCCGTGCGAGACGCGGTGCGGCGCACCGGGGACGAGCTCGGCACGCGCCTGCGGATGCTCGTCGGTAAGCCCGGCCTCGACGGCCACTCCAACGGCGCCGAGCAGGTCGCCGTCCGCGCCCGGGACGTCGGCTTCGAGGTGGTCTACCAGGGCATCCGGCTGACTCCTGCGCAGATCGTCGCCGCGGCGGTCGCGGAGGACGTGCACTGCGTGGGCATCTCGGTGCTGTCGGGGTCCCACATGGAGCTCGTGCCGCAGGTGGTCGAGGGGCTGCGGGACCACGACGTCCACGACGTCCCCGTGGTCGTCGGCGGCATCATCCCGGACGCCGACGCGCGCCGCCTGCGCGAGCTGGGGGTCGCGGA
>JBKHXE010000180.1:0-10903 GCA_046566185.1 Actinomycetes bacterium
CATCCACAGGCATCAACATCAACTGATCCCGATCAGCCCCGATGAAGTTCTGCGGCATGGCCCCACCCTCCCCCCGAACAAGATCAACTCAGCGGAGGCGCGCCTTCATGCAACAGGCTCGATCACGCCCAGCTTCCTTGATCACGCCGGGGTGGGGGCGAGGGCGGCGAGCAGGAGCGTCTCGGCGAGCGCGGCGCGACGCAGCACCGCCAGGTGCAGCGACTCGTCGTAGCCGTGCGCCCGGGTGTCGGGGTCCTCGACGCCGGTGACGAGCACGGTGGCGTCCGGGAGCTGCTCCTTGAGGTCGGCGATGAACGGGATCGACCCGCCGACGCCCGCGTGCACCACCGACGCGCCGTCCCAGGCCTGCGAGAGCGCCCACCGGGCCGTGTCGTAGACCGGGCCGTCGACGTCCCCGGCGAAGGCGCTGCCGGTCTCCCGGAGCGTCACCTCGACCGTGGCGCCGAAGGGGGCGGACGCCTGCAGGTGCGCGCGGAGCGCCTCGAACGCCTCGTGCGGGTCCTGTCCGGGGGCCACGCGCAGGGACAGCTTGGCCCGTGCGCTCGGCTGCAGGGTGTTGGAGGCGTTCGCGACCGTCGGGGCGTCGATTCCGACGACGGTGAGCGACGGGTGCGTCCACAGCCGCGACAGCAGCGAGCCGCGGCCGACCAGGTGGACGCCGTCGGCGACGCCTGCGTCCGCCCGCAGCGTGGCCTCGTCGTACTCGAGGTCGGCGGCGTCGGTGGCGAGCAGCCCGGGGACCGCCACCGCGCCGTCGTCGTCCCAGAGCCGGTCCAGCAGCCGCACCAGGGCCATCAGGGCGTCGGGCACCGCGCCGCCGTACATGCCGGAGTGGACCGCGTGGCGCAGGGTGCGCACCTCGACGTGGGCCTCGACCAGGCCGCGCAGGGACGTCGTCAGCGACGGCTGGTCGACGGTCCAGTTGTCGGAGTCGGCGACGACGATGACGTCGGCGGCGAGGCGGTCGCGGTGGGTGCGCAGGAACTCGGCGAAGGACGGCGAGCCGATCTCCTCCTCGCCCTCGACGAAGACGGTGATCCCCACGCCGTCCTGCTCGCCCCAGGTCGGCAGCAGCGCCCGCAGCGCCGCCACGTGCACCATCACGCCCGCCTTGTCGTCGGCGGTGCCGCGCCCGTACAGCCGCCCGTCGCGCTCGGTCGGCTCGAAGGCGGGGGTGGTCCAGTCCTCTTCCCGGCCCGGCGGCTGGACGTCGTGTTGGGCGTAGAGCAGGACGGTCGGCGCCCCGGCGGGAGCGGGACGGCGGGCGACGACCGCCGGCGCGCCGTCCGAGCCGTCGGGGCGGGGAGCGCGCAGCACCACGACCTCCGGCATGCCGACCTCGCGCAGCAGGTCGGCGACGGCGGCGGCGCTGGCCTCGACGTGCGCCTGGTCGAAGGCCGGGGCCGAGACGCTGGGGATGCGCACCAGCGTCTCGAGGTCGGCTCGGACGCCGTCCCAGAGGTCGGCGAGCCGGTCGCGGTGGACCTGGACGGTGTCTCCCGAGAGGACGTCGGTCATGGCGGCGGAACCTACCCCGGCCCGCGTCCGGCGTACCCTGTCGGGGTGTTCGGACGGCGCAAGCAGGACTCGCAGGTGATCGACGCCCCCCTCGTGGAGAAGGCCGGCGGCAAGAACCGCCCCACGCCGAAGCGACGCGAGCGGGAGGCGCTCAACAGACGTCCGCTGGTGCCGGGCGACCGCCGCGCGGCCGCCAAGGCCTACCGCGAGCAGATGCGGGCGGAGCGCCTGAAGGCCCGCGAGGCGATGATGACCGGCGACGAGCGGCACCTGCCACCGCGCGACAAGGGCCCGGTGAGGCGGTTCGTCCGCGACTTCGTCGACGCGCGGTTCAACGCCGGCGAGGTGTTCCTCATCGTCGCCATGGTCGTCGTCCTGCTGACGTTCGTCATGGACCCGACCGTGCAGCTCGTCGCCACGGCACTGCTGTGGGCCACCGTCATCTTCTCCGTGGTCGACGGCTTCGTCCTGTCGCGCAGGCTCAAGCGGGCGCTGAACGCGAAGTTCGGCGCGGAGAACGTGCCGGCCGGGTCCGTGCGCTACGGCGTCCTGCGCGCCTTCCAGATCCGCCGCACCCGCCTGCCGAAGCCGATGGTCAAGCGCGGCGAGTACCCCCACTGACCCGGATCGATTCGTCGGACGACGGGCGGTTCCGTAGGGTCGACGGCATGGACTTCCGATACCTCGGCAACAGCGGACTGAAGATCTCCGAGATCACCTACGGCAACTGGCTCACCCACGGGTCGCAGGTCGAGAACGAGGTCGCCACGCAGTGCGTGCGCGCCGCGCTCGACGCCGGCATCACCACGTTCGACACCGCGGACGTGTACGCGAACACCAAGGCCGAGGTCGTGCTCGGCGACGCCCTCGAGGGCGAGCGCCGGGAGAGCCTCGAGATCTTCACCAAGGTCTACTGGCCGACCGGTCCGGGGGGCCCCAACGACACCGGCCTGTCGCGCAAGCACATCATGGAGTCGATCAACGGCTCGCTGAAGCGGCTGAAGACCGACTACGTCGACCTCTACCAGGCGCACCGGTACGACACCGAGACGCCGCTCGAGGAGACGATGCAGGCGTTCGCGGACGTCGTCCGCGCCGGCAAGGCGCTCTACATCGGCGTCAGCGAGTGGACGGCCGACCAGATCCGCGCCGGCCACGCCCTCGCGAAGGACCTCGGCGTCCAGCTCATCTCGAGCCAGCCGCAGTACTCGATGCTGTGGCGGGTCATCGAGGAGGAGGTCGTCCCCGCGTCGCGCGAGCTGGGCATCTCGCAGATCGTGTGGTCGCCCATCGCCCAGGGCGTGCTCACCGGCAAGTACGTGCCGGGCCAGCCGCTGCCGGAGGGCTCTCGCGCCACCGACGAGAAGGGCGGCGCCAACATGATCAAGCGGTTCATGAACGACGACGTCCTCTCCCGCGTGCAGGACCTGCGGCCGGTGGCCGACGAGCTCGGCCTGTCGATGGCGCAGCTCGCGGTCGCGTGGGTGCTGCAGAACGACAACGTCGCCAGCGCCATCATCGGCGCGTCGCGTCCCGAGCAGGTGCACGAGAACGTCAAGGCGGCCGGCGTGACGATCCCCGACGAGGCGATGAAGCGCATCGACGAGGCCCTCGGCGACGTCGTCGAGCGCGACCCCGGCAAGACCGCCGAGAACGCCCCGAAGACCCGCGTCGCCTGATCAACCCCGCATTCACCATGGTTCTTGCGTCTATCGGCGACGAATTGACGCAAGAACCATGGTGATTGCTACTCGACGGGGCGCAGGCTCATCGGGCCGTAGACCTCGTCGGCGTCCTCGAACAGCCGGACCTGCTCGACGCCCGACTCGAGCAGGTCGCGCCACGTCTCGCCGATCCACGTCTCGGCGTCCGCCTGGGTCGGGAAGCCGCCCGACGGCTGCCCCGAGTCGACCGGGACCTGCTCGCCGTCGGCGTCCTCGAAGGTCCAGCTGAAGCTCGTCATGGCCTCACCGTACGGGCGGCAGGCTCGACCGACGCGCCGGCGACACGACGGCCCCCGCCGCTTTGACGCGGGCCCACCCGCGGTGGGACCGTTCGCCCGTCGACCTCGCGCGCAGGGGAAGCCGGTCGGAACCCGGCGCTGACCCGCAACCGTAGGCCGCCCCCGCAGCCCCCGTCCCGGGGTCGGCGGGCCTGGCGGTGAGCCGGAGCGCCTCGCGCGGGCGTTGGCTCCACCTGTCGTCCGTCGTGGTTCGCGGACTGGAGCCGGGACGGTGCCACGTGCCTTCCTGAGCCCAGCGCGAAGGGAGGTTCCACTGTGATCCTTGTCCGTCTCCCCCGCCGCCTCGTGCGTGCGGGAACCGTGCTCGGCGCCCTGGCCCTGGGCCTCACCTCCGGCGTGGCTCCCGCGGCCGCCACCGGCGCCCAGGACGCCTACCGCTACTGGGGCTACTTCCAGCTCACCGACGGCGCGTGGGCGTTCGCCCAGACCGGGCCGGACGGCGCGACACCGGCCGACGGTGCGGTCGAGGGCTGGCGCTTCGCCGTCGCGGGCGCCTCGGACGTCCGCGCGCCGCGGGCCCTGCCGACCTTCGAGGAGGTCTGCGGCTCCGACGAGGCCGCGAGCGGTGAGAAGCGCGTCGCCGTCGTCATCGACTACGGCCGGGCCGCCGACGCGGCGGACGGCGCGGAGCCGCCGGAGCCGCGCGCCGACTGCGCCGTGGTCGACGACGCCGCCACCGGCGCCGACGTGCTCGCCGCCGTCGCCGAGACCCGCGTCGAGGGCGGCCTGGTCTGCGGCCTGGACGGCTACCCGGCGACCGGCTGCGGCGAGCCCGTGCCCGAGGTGTCGCCGGAGGCGGCGGCCGCGGACGAGCCGGTCGAGCTGACCGGCCTGGTCGGCGAGGCCCCGGCGGACGACGCCACCACCGACGAGCAGCCCGCGGACGACGCGGCCGCCGGGGACGACGACGGCCCGGGCGTGGGCCTGTGGCTCGGCATCGCCGCCGCGGCCGCCGTCGTCGCCCTCGCCGTCGCCGCCGCCCGGCGGCGCCGCGACCTGGCCGACGGCTGATGCGCCCGGCGGACCGGCCCACCCTGCCGCGCCACCTGCACCCGGTGGCGTGGTGGGTGTGGGCGGTCTGCCTGGCGACGGCGGCCAGCCGCACGACGAACCCGCTCGTGCTCGCGCTGGTCGTCGCGGTCGCCGCCTACGTGGTCGCCTCCCGGCGCGAGTCGGGGACGCCACCGGTGTTCGCGGCCTTCCTCTGGCTCGGCCTGTCGATGGTCGTGGTGCGCGTG
The DNA here is from genome assembly GCA_046566185.1 of Actinomycetes bacterium. Lineage (GTDB taxonomy): Bacteria > Actinomycetota > Actinomycetes > Actinomycetales > SCSIO-59966 > SCSIO-59966. The sequence continues at coordinate 4,801 of JBKHXE010000180.1, forward strand.
CTCGTGCAGCTCGTGCTCGGCTCGGGCGTCGGCGGTCGCACGGTGCTGCTCGAGCTGCCGCAGGTGCCGCTTCCCGGGCCGCTGGAGGGGGTGCGCATCGGGGGGCCGGTCACCGGCGAGGAGGTGGCCTACGCGGCCTACGAGGGCGCCCGGCTCGCCGCCGTCCTCGCCTGCGTCGGCGCCGCCAACGCCCTCGCCAGCCCGCGCCGCCTGCTGCGGCACGTGCCGGCCACGCTCTACGAGGTCGGCACCGCGCTGGTGGTCGCCATGACCTACGCCCCCCAGCTCGTGGACGACGCCCGCCGGGTGCGCAGCGCCCGTCGCCTCCGGGGACGCCCCGGACGCAGCCCGCGCGAGCTGGCCCGCGTCGCGGTACCGGTGCTCGAGGGCGCGCTGGAGCGGTCCTTGGATCTGGCCGCCGCGATGGAGTCGCGCGGCTACGGCCGCAGCGTGCACCGCGACGCGCGCGAGCGGCGCCTCGCCGGGGCGCTCGGCGTGGCCGGCGTGACCGGCGTTGTCGTCGGCGTCTACGGGCTGCTGGACGGCGGGTCGCCGCCGGCGCTCGGCGTGCCGCTCGTGGTCGCCGGTGGGGCCGCCTGCGCGGTGGCGCTGTGGCGCGGCGCGCGGCGCGACCCCCGCAGCCGCTACCGGCCCGATCCCTGGGCCCTCCCGGAGTGGGGCGTCGTGGCCAGCGGTCTGGTCACCGCCGTCGCCGTGCTCGCCTCCGCCCAGCTCGGCCTGCCGGGGCTGGTGCCGCCGACGTCGCCGCTGGGCGTGCCCGCGGTGCCCTCGGCCGTGGTGCTCGCCGTCGGGGTCGCCGTGCTCCCGGCGTGGCTGGCGCCGGTGCCGCCGCGGCGGGCGTCCCTGCGACCGGCACGGCGGGACGCCCAGCCGCTGGCCGCGGGCGGGCGCCGAGGGGAGCTGTCGTGATCACGTTCGAGCGGGTGTCGGTGCGCTACCCGGACGCCGCCGGGCCGGCGCTCAGCGGAGTCGACCTGGAGGTCGCCGAGGGTGAGCTGGCGCTCGTCGTCGGCCCGACGGGCTCGGGCAAGTCCACGCTGCTCGGCTGCGTCAACGGGCTGGTCCCCCACTTCACCGGCGGCGTGCTGGCCGGCCGGGTCGTGGTCGACGGCCGGGACACGCGCACCCACCGCCCCCGCGACCTCGCGGACGTCGTCGGCGTCGTCCGGCAGGACCCGACCTCGGGCTTCGTCACCGACACCGTCGAGGAGGAGCTGGCCTACTCCCTGGAGATGCTCGGTGCGGACGGCGCGTCGATGCGGCGCCGCGTCGAGGAGATGCTCGACCTGCTCGGCCTCGTCGACGTCCGCTCCCGCACGCTGCGCACCCTGTCCGGCGGCCAGCAGCAGCGCGTCGCGATCGGCTCGGTGCTGGTGGCGAACCCGCGGGTGCTGGTGCTCGACGAGCCGACGTCGGCGCTGGACCCGGTCGCCGCCGAGGACGTGCTCGGCACCCTCACCCGGCTCGTGCACGACCTGGGGCTCACCGTGCTGCTCGCCGAGCACCGCCTCGAGCGCGTCGTCCAGTACGCCGACCGCGTGGTGGTCGTGGAGAACGGCACGGTCCGCGACGACCTGCCCGCGGAGGCGATGCGCACGAGCCCGGTGACCCCGCCGGTCGTGGACCTCGGCCGGCTCGTGGGCTGGTCGCCGCTGCCGCTGTCGGTGCGTGACGCCCGCCGTGCGGCGGCCGGGCTGCGCCGCCGGCTCGCGGACGTCGCGCCGCGCCGCGCGCTGCCGGCCCCGGCGCGGGCACCGGACGCCCGACCGCTGGCGACCACCGAGGGCCTCGTCGTCCGGCGGGGTGGCGTGCCGGTGCTGCGCAGCGTCGACCTGTCGCTGGCCCCGGGCACCGTGACGGCGCTGATGGGGCGCAACGGCGCGGGCAAGTCCACCCTGCTCGCCGCACTGGCCGGGCAGGTGCGGGCGGCGGCGGGGCGCGTCACCGTCGACGGTGTGCGGCCCGACGCGACGCCCCCGGAGCGGCTCGTGCGCACCGTCGGCCTGGTGCCGCAGGATCCCACCGTGCTGCTGTACGCCGAGACCGTCGGCCAGGAGTGCGCCGCGGCGGACGCCGACCTGGCGGCGCCCCCCGGCGCCGCCCGCGCCCTGCTCGAGCACCTGGCACCGGGGGTCGACGACGCGACGCACCCGCGGGACCTCTCCGAGGGCCAGCGCCTCGCCCTCGCCCTGTCGGTGGTGCTGGCGGCGGCGCCGTCGGTGCTGTTGCTGGACGAGCCGACCCGCGGTCTCGACTACGGCAGCAAGGCCCGACTGGTGAGGCACCTGCGCGAGCTGGCGACGTCCGGCCACGCCGTGCTGATGGCCACGCACGACGTCGAGCTCGCGGCCGAGGTGGCCGACCTGGTGGTGGTGCTCGCGGACGGCGAGGTCGTCGCCGACGGCGTGGCCGGGGACGTGCTCGCGGCCTCCCCCGCCTTCGCCCCCCAGGTCGCCAAGGTGATGCACCCGGCGCCCTGGCTGACCGTGCGGGACCTCCAGGCGGCACTGGAGACGGCGTCGTGAGCACCGTGCCGCGCCGCCCCGTGGTGCGGGTCCGGCCGCGGGCCGCCGTGGTGCTGGGGGGCACGTCCCTGGTCGGGGTGGCGGCGTTCGCCTGGCCGTTCGTGCTGCGGACCACCGAGGCCGGCCAGCAGGCGGTGGCGCCGTGGCTGTTCGTCGTCGTCCTCGGCCTGCTGGCGGCGGTGGCGACCGCGGAGCTGGCCTCCGGCGGCCTCGACGCCAAGACGGTCGCCCTGCTCGGGGTGCTGGCGTCGGTCGGCGGGGCGCTCCGCGTGCTCGGCGCGGGCACCGCCGGACTGGAGCCGATGTTCTTCCTGCTCGTCGTGGCCGGCCGCGCCCTCGGGCCCGGCGCCGGGTTCCTGCTCGGGACCCTCGCGATGCTCGTCGGCGCCTTCCTCACCGGCGGCATCGGGCCGTGGGCACCGTTCCAGATGCTGGCGGCCGGCTGGGTGACGATGGGCGCGGGCCTGCTGCCGCGCGCCTCGGGACGCGCCGAGCGGTGGCTGCTCGCGGGCTACGGCCTGGTCGCCGGCCTGGCGTACGGCGCCGTGATGAACCTGTACTTCTGGCCGTTCCTCACCACCGGGCCGCAGGGCGGCGGCTACGACCCGGCGGCGTCGCCGGCCGAGAACCTCGCGCACTACGCCGTCTTCTACGTGGTCACCAGCCTGGCGTGGGACCTCATGCGGGGTCTGCTCACCGCCGTGCTGTGCCTCGTCGCCGGCCGGGCCGTGCTGAACACCTTGCGCCGCGCGCTGCGCCGCGCGGCCTTCGACGCGCCGGTGGTGACCACCTGATGGAGGTGCTGCTGCTCGGCACCGGCTCGGCCGACGGCTGGCCGAACGCGTTCTGCCGCTGTGCGTCCTGCGCCGCCCAGCTCGACGCCGGCGTCCTGCGCACGCCGACCGCCGCGCTCGTGGACGACGTCCTGCTCCTCGACTGCGGCCCCGAGACTCCCCGGGCGGCCCTGCGTGCCGGTCGCCGCCTCGACCGGCTCGAGGCGGTGCTGCTCACGCACGCGCACCCGGACCACAGCGCACCGATGGCGCTGCTGTCCCGGGCCTGGGCGCACCGGTGCGAGCCGCTCGTCGTCGCCGGCCCGGCCGAGGTGGTCGAGCAGTGGCGGCGGTGGACGCCGGCGGACACGCCGGTGCGCTGGCGTCCGGTGGAGGCCGGCGACCGGGTGCGCGTCGGCCCGTACGTCGCGCATGCCCTCGCGGCCGACCACGACGGCGCGGCGGTGCTGTGGCTCGTCACGGACGCCGGAGGGCACCGCCTGCTGTACGCCACCGACACCGGTCCCCTCCCCGAGGAGACCGTCACCGCCCTGAGCGGCACGGCCCTCGACCTGCTCCTGCTCGAGGAGACCTTCGGCGACCACGCCGCCCACCGCACCCGCCACCTCGACCTGCCCGGCTTCGGGGCCGACCTCGCGAGGCTGCGCCGCGCCGGTGCGGTGGACGACGGCACGCGCGTCGTCGCCGTCCACCTCGGGCACCACAACCCGCCGGACGCCGAGCTGGGTCGCCGCCTGGCCGCCTGGGGCGCGACCGCCGGACGGGACGGCGAGGTGGTCACCGCCGGGCAGGCCCCCCGGCGTCCGTCGCCGCCGCGTCGGACGCTGGTGCTCGGCGGCGCGCGCTCGGGCAAGTCCACCGCCGCCGAGCGGCTGCTCGCCGCCGAGCCGGCCGTCACCTACGTCGCCACCGGACCCCCTCCGGACGGCGCGGACGACGACTGGGCAGCGCGGGTGCGGCACCACCGGCAGCGGCGACCCGCCGCGTGGCGCACCGTCGAGACCACCGACCTGGCCGCCGCCCTGCGCTCGGCCACCACCCCGCTGCTCGTCGACTGCCTCGGCACCTGGCTGACCGCCGTCCTCACCGACGCCGGTGCCTGGGACGACGCACCGGGGTGGGAGGAGCAGGCGCAGGACGCGGTCGACGAGCTGCTCGCCGCCTGGCGCGAGGTCACCGTGCCGCTGGTGGCGGTGAGCAACGAGGTCGGCTCCGGCGTCGTGCCGTCGCACCCCTCTGGGGCGATCTTCCGCGACTGGCTCGGGCGTCTCAACCAGCGGGTCGCGGCGGCCAGCGAGCGGCGGCTGCTGGTGGTCGCCGGCCGCACCGTCGACCTGCCGTGAGGCCGCCGCTGCGGGACGGCCTGCGCCTGGCCGTGGGCACGTTGACGGTGCTACCGGTGCACGCGCCGGGGCGGGTGGACGCCCGCGTGGCCGGGACGGCGATGGTGCTGGCCGTGGTGCCCGGGGCGTTGCTCGGCGCCCTGGCCGCGGCCGTGGTCGCGGCCTCGGGAGCGCTGGGCGGTGACCCGCTCGTCAGCGCCGTCGCCGCTGTCGGCGCCGTCGCCCTGGCGACCCGGGGCCTGCACCTGGACGGGCTCGCGGACACCGCCGACGGGCTGGCCGCGGCCTACGACCGGTCCCGGGCGCTCGCGGTGATGCGCCGCGGCGACACCGGGCCCGCCGGTGTCGTGGTCCTGGTGCTCGTGCTGCTCGCCCAGGTCGTCGCGCTCGCCGCGGCGGTCGCCGAGCAGGGGACGGCGCGGGGCGCCGCCACCGCGTGCGTCGCCGTCCTGGGCAGCCGGGCGGTGCTGGCCGGAGCCTGCGCGCGCGGGGTGCCGGCGGCACGCCCGGAGGGGCTCGGCTCGACGGTGGCGGGCACCGTCCCGCGGACGGCCGCGGTGGCGGTGGCCGCCGTCGTGGTGGCCGTCGCGGCGGTGGCCGGCCTGCCGGTCGCGGTGCTGGCCGGCTGGGTGGCTGCTGCCGTCGTCGTGGCCCGCTGCGTGCGCCGGCTCGGCGGCGTCACCGGCGACGTCCTCGGTGCCGCGGTCGAGACGGCCCTGACCGCGACGCTGGTCGTCGCGACCCTCTGGGCCCGACCCGCTTGACCTCCGGTGTCGCCACCGCGACGATGCGCTGGCCGGTGTCACGACTGAACGGGGTTGGCGCAGATGACTTTTCGGACATCGCCCCTCCCCCCGCACGTACTCGACGAGCTGCGCGCCGACGTCGCGGGCGCGGTGATCGCGCCGGACGACCCGCGCTACGACGGCGCTCGCGCGGTCTGGAACGCGATGGTGGACCGCCGACCCGCCGTGGTGGTGCGCGCCGCGACCGTCGACGACGTGCCCCCCGTGATCGCTGCCGCCCGTGCCCACGGCCTGGACCTCGCGGTGCGGGGTGGCGGGCACAACGTCGCCGGGAACGGGTCGGTGGACGGTGGGCTGGTCCTCGATCTCGGCGACCTGACCGCCGTCACCGTCGACGCAGCCGCCTCGACGGTCCGGGTGGAGGGCGGCGCGACGCTCGCCCACGTGGACGCCGCCACCGAGCCGCACGGGCTCGTCGTCCCCCTCGGGGTCGTCTCGGGGACCGGGGTCGCCGGGCTCACGCTGGGTGGAGGCGTCGGCTGGTTGACCCGTGCCCACGGGCTGGCAGCGGACAACCTCGTGTCCGTGGAGCTCGTGACCGCGGCCGGCGAGCGCGTGACCGCGAGCGAGACCGAGCACCCCGACCTGTTCTGGGCCCTCAAGGGCGGCGGCGG
>JBKHXE010000181.1:0-11944 GCA_046566185.1 Actinomycetes bacterium
CCCCCGCCGGGCCGTACGCCCGGCTGGACGTCGTCCCGTTCACCGGGTCCACCAACGACGACCTCGTGCGGGCGGCCGCGCAGCACCCGGGGCGGTGGCCGGACCTGTCGGTGCTGACGACGGACGACCAGCGCGCCGGGCGTGGCCGGCTGGGACGCACGTGGACGACGCCGCCGCGGGCCGCGATCGCCGTCTCGGTGCTGCTGCGGCCGGCCGTCACCCCGGCGGCGTGGGCGTGGCTGCCGCTGCTCACCGGCCTCGCGGTCACCGAGGCGGTGGACCGGGTCGCCGGTGTCCGCTGCGGGGTCAAGTGGCCCAACGACGTGCTCGTCGAGCTGCCGGACGGCCGCGAGGGCAAGGTGTGCGGCATCCGCAGCGAGGTGCCTCCGGGGGGTGCCGCGGTCGTCGTCGGGATCGGCGTCAACGTCAGCCAGACCGCGGACGAGCTGCCGGTCCCCACGGCCACGTCGCTGGCGCTCGCGGGGGCGGCGACCACCGACCGCGACACCGTGCTGAGGGCCGTGCTCCGCTCGTTCGCCGGCACCTACACGACGTGGACGGCGGCCGGCGGGGACGTCGCCTCCTCCGGGCTGGCGGCCCGCGTGCGCGAGCGGTGCTGGACGCTGGGCCGCCCGGTGAGCGTCGAGCTGCCCGGCGACGAGGTGCTCGAGGGCACCGCCGGCGACCTGGACGACGACGGGCGGCTGGTGGTCACGGACGCCGCCGGCAGGCGGCGACGGGTCGCCGCGGGGGACGTCGTCCACGCCCGGATCGACGGGGAGCCGGACCGGTGAGCGAGCGGGAGATCGTGAGACTGCGGGCCCACGCGTCGTCCCTGGCCGCCCCGGCGCCCCTGCTGCTCGGCGTCGCGGTCGTCGCCTGGGGCGTGCTGCGGCCGTTCCTGCGCTGGTGGACGACGACGTACACGCTGACCACGCGGCGGCTGTCGCTGCGGTGGGGCGTGCTCGGCCGGCGCGGCCGCGAGGTGCCGCTGCGCCGGGTCGTCGACCTCGCGCTGCGACGTTCCCTCCTGCAGCGGGCGGTCGGCTCCGGCACCGTCGTGCTGCAGACCGGCGGCGACCCCGAGTCTCCCCGGCCGCAGGACGTCGTCGTGCTGCGCAACGTGCCGCAGGCGCGCCGCCTGTACGGCACCATCGGCCGCCTCGCCGCGAGCGAGGGCGGGGGTGCCCCGTGAGCGAGGAGCCGCGCCCGGGCACCGGGCCCTCCGGCGTGCCGGACGTCGCGGACGAGGGGTTCTCGCGCTCGGCGGACGCCCTCGAGCGGCGCCTGCTGGGCGCCGAGCGGCTGCTGCGCCGTCGCGACGTCTCGGGCGCCGCCGGGGTGTCCCTGCTGTCGGCCCGCCGGTTCTGGCGCGCGCTGGGCTTCCCCAACGTCGGCGACGTCACCGAGGCGTTCACCGAGTCGGACGTCGCGGCGCTGCGCTCGGTGGTGCAGCTGGTCCGGGAAGGGGTCCTCGACGAGGAGACCGCGCTCGGGCTGACGCGTGCGATGGGCCGGTCCGCCGACCGCCTCGCGAACTGGCAGATCCAGCTCGTGGCCGAGGCGCTCGCCGAGTCGGAGGCCGAGGACCCGGGCACGAACCCGGCCGAGCGCGTCGGCGAGCTGCTGGCGGAGATCGTCGAGCGCACCGAGCCGCTGCTGACCTACGCCTGGCGCCGGCACCTGGCCTCGGCCGTCGGCCGCATGGTGGCCGACGCGGACGTCGACTCCGGACGCGCGCCGGGACCGGTGCGCACGGTCGGCTTCGCCGACCTGGTGGCCTTCACCCGCGTGGTGCGCCGCTCGACCGAGCGCGAGCTGGCCCGCCTCGTGCAGCGCTTCGAGGCGGTGACCTCCGACATCGTCTCGGCGCACGGCGGCCGGGTCGTCAAGACCGTCGGCGACGAGGTGCTCTTCGTCACCACCTCGGTGCCGTCGGCCGGCGGCATCGCGCTGGACATCGCCGACGCGATGGCGGACGACGCGCAGCTGCCCGACGTGCGGGTCGGGATGGCGACCGGCCCCGTCGTGGCGCGGCTCGGGGACGTCTTCGGCACGACCGTGAACCGTGCCAGCCGGCTCACCGGCGTCGCCGCGCCGGGCGCCGTCCTCGTGGACGAGACGACCGCCGCCCGTCTCGACGCGGCCAGCGGCTTCGAGGTGGTGCCGCAGTACCGGCGCGCCCTGAGGGGCATCGGGTCCGTGACGCCCTCGCTCGTGCGGCGCAGCACCCGCCGGGCGACCCCGGGCCCGTGACCCGGCCTAGGAGCCGAGCCGCTCCACGAGGTACGGGACGAGCAGCGTCGAGTAGTCGGCGGACAGGTGGCTGTAGTCGCGGTAGACGATGACGTCGCCGACGACCGGGTAGCAGCGCTCGTCGTCGCAGAACCGGTCGCTGAGGTCGACGACGCGCACCGAAGGGTCCGCCAGCCCGGCGGCCGCCTGCTGCATGACGTCACCGGGCAGAGCCTGCTCGCGCGGCACGGAGCACGCCGCCGGGTCGTCGGGGTGGGCGGCGAGGCAGGAGGGCACGTTCTCGCCGAGGGTGCGTGGCACCGCCGACAGCACCGTGACCGGCTTGCCTGCGTCGGTGAGTGCGGACCAGGCGCGAGCGAAGCCGTCCGGACCAGGATCGTCCAGCGCCGGGCCGTCAGGACGGGACTCCCAGCGGTACGCGGAGGAGTAGGAGGTGACGAACACCTCCGAGACGTCCGGTGACGCCGCCAGGGTGCTCTGCACCGCGTCTACCCACCGCTCGCAGCTGACCTGGAGGCTGTCGGTCTGCTCCTCGAGGACCCGGCGCGCGGCGGTGAGCGGGCACGACGTCTTGGTCATCGTGACCACCTTCCACCCCTGCTCCTGGCCCAGCCGGTCGAAGGCCGAGAACCAGTGGGTGGCGTGGGAGTCCCCGACGAGGGCGACGGTCCGCCCGGGGTCCTTCGTCTCCCCCAGCTCGCAGGTGACGATGTCACTGGGGTCCATCGTCTGCTGGCACCCGCGGTAGCGCGGCTCGGTGTTCTCCTGGTCACGACCTCGGGCGGCACCAGCCACTCCCCGTCGCCCATCACGCCGCCGCAGGCGTCCGGGTCGTCCATTGCCCGTGGTCCCAGGCACGCCGCCTCCTGCGCCCGCACCGCCGCCGCCCGGGCCTCGGCCGCGTCCTGCCGCCGCTGCAGCTCGCCGGTGAGCCCGACCGAGCCGGCGACGATGACGAGCATCCCCGCGGCCGCGAAGGCGAACGCGCGTCGAGGGGCAGCGGCGATCAGCTGACGGCGTCGCCAGGGGTCCTCCACGTACGTCTTGGACGCCCATGCGAGCACGAGGGTGGCGCCGAGGATGGCGAGCTTGTCGACGGTCGACAGCGACCGCCCGGTGGCGTACGGCACCAGCACGATGAGTGGCCAGTGCACGAGGTACACGGAGTAGGAGATGTCCCCGACGAACCGTGCCGGTCGCAGCGAGAGCCACCCTCCTGCGGTGAGCAGGCCACCGGGACCGGCGACGATCAGGGCCGCCGTGCCCAGCACCGGCAGCAGCGCGACCCACCCGGGGAACGCGCTGGCGTCGTCGAGGACGAACCCGGCGAGGACGACCGCGCCGACACCTGCCCAGCCGAGGACCGCTCCGACCACGGGCCGGCGGACCCCCCGGGCGGCGACGAGGGCGACGAGCGCGCCGGCGGCGAACTCCCACACGCGGGTCAGGGTGCTGAGATAGGCGAGTGCCTGGTCCTGGGAGGTGGAGACGACCGACCACGTCAGGGACGCCGCCGCCAGCAGGGCGAGGCCGGGCACCAGCAGCCGGCCCGGCCGTTCCGGCACGGCCGCGCCGACGTGCCGGCCGCGTCGTCCGAGGGCGACGAGCCCGAGCACGAGGAGCGGCCACACCAGGTAGAACTGCTCCTCGACGGACAGCGACCAGTAGTGCTGCGCGACCGTGGGAACGTTGTCGGCAGCCATGTAGTCGACCGCGTCGCGGGCGAGTGCCCAGTTCTGCACGTAGAGGGCGCTGGCCGCGAGCTGGCGGGCGGACTGCGCCCAGACCGTCGGCGGGGCGAGGAGGGCGACACCGACGGCCGAGATGGCCAGCACCAGCAGGCTCGCCGGCAGCAGGCGCCGGATCCGACGGGCCCAGAACTCGAGCAGCCGCAGGCTGCCGGTGTCGAGGACCTCGCGGTGGATGTGCGCCGTGATGAGGAAGCCGGAGATGACGAAGAAGACGTCGACGCCGACGTAGCCGCCGCTCAGCCGGTTCGGCCACAGGTGGTACCCGACGACGAGCAGCACGGCGACGGCACGCAGCCCCTGCACCTCCGGTCGGAAGTGGTGCTCGGGACGCTCCGCGCGGCGACGACGCCGGCGGAGGGAGGAGTCGGCCGCCGGCCGCAGGTCCGCAGTCACGTGGGCTCACGCTACCGTCGGCGGCATGACGATCCGGGTGCAGCGGCACGGCGACCACGTCGCCGAGATCGTGCTCGACCGGCCCGAGGCGCTCAACGCGATCTCGACGGCGCTCGCGGTCGAGCTCACGGACGTCACGGCCCGGCTCGCGGCCGACGGGTCGGTTCGCGCCGTGGTGCTGTCGTCCAGCGCCGCCAAGGCCTTCTGCGTCGGGGCCGACCTCAAGGAGCGCAACGCCTTCACCGACGACGAGCTGCGACGGCACCGCGACGTCACGCGCCGTGCCTACCGTGGCGTGCTCGACCTGCCGGTGCCGGCGGTCGCGGCCGTGGCCGGCTTCGCGCTCGGCGGCGGCTGCGAGCTCGCGCTCTCGTGCGACCTCGTCGTCGCCGACCGCACGGCCGTGATGGGACTGCCCGAGGTCTCGGTCGGCGTGGTCCCGGGCGGCGGGGGCACCCAGCTGCTGGCGCGCCGGCTGGGCTGGTCGCGAGCCGCCGACCTGATCTTCACCGCGCGCCGGGTGGACGCCGAGGAGGCCCACCGGCTCGGGCTCGCCGACCGGCTCGTCGACGAGGGACGGGCTCGTGACGTCGCCCTCGAGATCGCGGCCGCCGTCGCCGGGAACTCGCCGGTCGGCGTCCGGAACGCCAAGCGGGCCATGCGGCTCGGCCTGGACGTCGACCTCGCGACCGGTCTGGAGGTCGAGGACGCCGCGTGGCGGGCGACCGCGTTCAGCCCCGACCGGGCCGAGGGGGTACGCGCCTTCGCCGAGAAGCGGCGGCCGCAGTGGCCGGGCGAGCCGGGAGGGGCGTGACCGTGGACTGGCCGCAGCAGGTCAGCCTGCGCGAGGTGGGTCCGCGCGACGGGCTGCAGAACGAGGACCCGGTTCCCACGGACGCCAAGGTGCGCCTGCTCGACCTGCTCGCCGGCACCGGTCTGCGGCGCATCGAGGCGGTGAGCTTCGTTCACCCGCGAGCCATCCCGCAGATGGCGGACGCCGACGAGGTCTGGGCGCGGGCGCGCAAGGACCCGGCGGTCCGCTACTCGGCGCTCGTGCCGAACCTCAGGGGCGCGCAGCGCGCCATCGCGGCCGGCTTCACCGAGCTGGAGGTGGTCGTGTCGGCGTCCGACACCCACAACCGCCGGAACGTCAACCGGTCCACCGCCGAGTCGCTCGACGACGTCGCCGGCGTCGTCCAGCACGTGCACGACGCCGGCGGCACGGTCGAGGTCATCGTCGCGACGTCGTTCGGCTGCCCCTACGAGGGCGAGGTGCCGCTGCGCCGGGTGCTCGACGTCGTCGACCGGGCGGTGGCCGACGGCGCCGACCGCATCGCCTTCGGCGACACCACCGGGGTCGGCACCCCGCGCCGCGTGGCCGAGCTCGTCGACGGGTACCGGTCGGCGCACGACGGCGTCCCGTTCCTCCTGCACTTCCACAACACCCGCGGGACGGCGCTCGCGAACCTGCTCGTCGCCCTGGAGCACGGGGCGACCGAGTTCGACGCCAGCGTCGGCGGCCTCGGCGGCTGCCCGTACGCCCCGGGCGCCTCGGGGAACGTCGCGACCGAGGAGGTCGTGCACATGCTCGAGGACATGGGCGTCGCGACCGGGGTCGACCTCGAGGCGCTGCTCGAGGTGGCCGCCTACGCGCAGGAGGTCGTCGGTCACGAGCTGCCGAGCGGCGTCCTCAAGGCGGGGCCGCGTACGCGGACCGTGTGACGTTCGTCCACAGGTCGGCCCGGCTACCCACGCGCCGGCGTGGTGCTGCGCGAGACTGCCGGGCATGCCACCACCTGCGGCGGGGTCGCCCTCCGTGCGGTACGCCGACCCGCAGCGGTGTCCCTCGTGCGCGGGGCCGCTGCGGGGCCCGTACTGCCCCGCGTGCGACCTCGAGCTCGTCGGCCCCACGGCGGTCGAGCTGTTCCGTGTCTCCAGCGAGCTGGACGCCGCGCTGGAACGGGGGCTGGCGGAGCGGCGCCGGCTCGTGCAGGCGCTGGCGGACGAGCAGGCGGCGCGCCGCGCAGCGGCCCAGGTCGCGCCCGCGCCTCCCGACCCGACGCTGCCACCGCGCACCGGCCCGCCCGCTCGGCCGCCCGGTCCGCCCCCGCCCACGCCCCCGTGGCGGCCACCCCCGATGCCGGGGCCGGCCGTCCGACGCGGGCTGGGCGTCCAGTCGCTGCTCGTCGGGCTCGGCGCGCTGCTGCTGTCGGTCGCGGCGATCGTCTTCCTCTTCTTCTCCTGGCAGTCGCTCGGGCTCACCGGCCGGGCCGCGGTGGTCGGGGCCGGGACCGTCGCCGTGCTCGTCGGGGCCGGCGTCGCGCGCCGGCTGCGCCTGCCGTCGACCGCCGAGGCGGTCGGGGCGTTCGGGGTCGTGCTCGTGCTGCTCGACGTGTGGGCGGTGCGGCGCACCGGCCTGCTCGGGGCGACCAGCGACCCCGCGGCGTACGCCGCGGCCGGCCTTGCCGTCGCGACCGTCGTGCTGGGGGCATGGGGTGCGGCGACCCGGGTGCGGGCCGGCACGGTCGCCGCGGCGGCACTGCTGCCCGCGGTGCCGGTGTCGGCAGGGCTCGCCGTGGCCGACGACGTCGACGGCGTCGGGAGCATCGTCGCCGTCTCCGTGGCCATGGCTGTCGGCTCGGCCGTCGGAGCGCTGCGTGGCGCGCCGCCGCTGCGCCGCCTGGGCGCCGAACGCGCACTGCTCGGGCTCGCCGGGGCCACGCTGCTCGGGCTCGCCTTCCTGATCTCGCTGGTCGTCCGCGTCGAGGGCGGGGCCGGGCCGGTCGTGCTGCTGCTGCTGCTGTGCGCGACGACCGCGGCCCTGCACGGCCGGGTCGCGGGGCACGCCCGCAGCCGCGTGGCGTGGTGGGTGGCCGCGGGGGCACTCGTGGCCTCGGCCGCCGCGATGGGGGCCACGGCGCTGCCCGGCGCCTGGGCACTGGCGACCGCCCCGGGCGCGGCGGGCGCGGTCGCCCTCGCGCTACGGCTCGGCGCGACCGTCACGTCGCGGGACGTCGGCCGCTGGTCGGCCGCCGGGGCGGCCGGGGCCGCCGCGGCCGCCACCGCCCCGGCCGCTGCCGGGTGGGTGGTCGTCGTCGCGGTCGTGCCCGCGGCGGCGCTCGTGCCGTGGACCCGGCGCGTGGGCGACTCCCTCGCCGACGTGGCCGCCGACCTGTCGGGCGAGGCGATGCCGACCCGGTGGGCGCTGGCGGCCGTCGCGGCGCTGGCGCTGCTGGCCCTCGTCGCGGCTGCCTGGCGGCGTGCCGGCGGCCAGCGGTGGGTCGCCGGGCTGGCGGTGGCGCCGGCCCTCGCGGCCGCCGCCGGTGCGGCCCTGCTGCCGGCCGCGCCCGTCGGGGCGGCCGCTGCGGGGCTGGCCGTGGTCGCCGTGGGTGCGACGGCCGCCGCGGTGGTGGCCCGCGGCCGGCAGGCGCCCGCAGCGGCCGGCACCGTGCTGCTCGTCGGCGCCTGGGTGTGCGGCGTCTCCGCCGTCGTCCTCGCGTGGACCGTCGAGGAGCTCAGCGTGCCGGCGACCCTGGCCGGTGCCGCCGCGCTCGTCGCCGCCCGCGCGGACACCCGCCGCGCCGGGCCGTTGCTCGTCGTCCTCGCCGCCGTCGCGACCACGATCGCGGCGCCGGCGGCGGGCCTGGCGCTCGGCGCCGAGCCGCCGGCCGCCGTCGCGTGGGCCGGCGTCGTGGCGGCGGGGCTCGTGGCGCTCGCCGCCGCCGCGCCGGACGCCGCGCTGCGCCCGCCGCTCGACCTCGGCGAGCGCCGCGCCCTGCTCGTCGCCGGTGGCGCGCTGGCCGGTCTCGCGCTGGCTCACCCGCTGGGCACGCCACCCGACGCGCTGGACGTCGCGGGACCGGCGGTCGCGCTGGCCGCCGCCGGTCTGGTCGCGGTCGACCGCCGGCACCGGCTGGCCACCGTGGAGCGGGGGGCCGCCGCCGCGGCGGCGGTCGCCGCCACGGCACTGCTCGCCACCGCGGCCGTGCGGGTGGGGGCCACCGGCGGGACGGTCGGCCCGACGAGCGCCGCCGCGCTCCCCTCGACCGTCTCGTTCGTCGCGGCGGTGTGGCTGGCCCGCGCCGGCTCTCCGCTGCGCCGGTACGTCGAGGTCGCGGCCCTCGCCGTCGGGGTGCTCGCCCTGCTCGGCGCGGCCGCCGGCCCGGTCGGCGACCAGGCGTGGCTCGTGCTCGCCGTGCTGGCCGTGGGGGCGGTCGTCGAGGCCACCGCGCCGGACCGGCGCACGGCGGGCTGGGCCGCGCTGGCCCTCGGCACCCTGGCCTGGTGGTCACGACTGGCGGCGGTGGGCGTCGAGACCGTCGAGTGGTGGACGCTGCCGACCGCGGCGGCGCTGCTCGCGGTCGTCGCCGTGCGGCGCGCCTGGAACGAACGCGAACCCGCCCTGGTGGCCGGCGCCGCGCTCGCCGTGCTGCCCACCGCCGCCGCCGGCGTCACCGGACCGGCCTGGCGGCCCGTCGTCGTCCTCGCGCTGGCCGCCGGCCTGCTGGCGCTGGCCGGGTGGGCGTGGCGCGGGCAGCTGCGGGTGACCTGGCTGTGTCTGGGGCTGGCGATGGGGGCCGCGCTGGTCGGGCCGTGGGCCCGGGCGCTGGTGGCGTCGGCGGACGGCGACGACGTGCCGCTCGAGGTGTGGGCCCTGCCGGCGGCGGCGGTGGTCGCCGTCGCCGGGGTGCTCTCCCGGCGTGACCCGCGACCCCTGCCGGGCACGTCGTGGGCGCTGCCGGCGGCGCTGGCCGTCGCAGGTCTTCCGACGCTGCTGGCCGCGGCCGCCGGGGAGCAGCCGGCCACCCGCACCGTCGCCGTGGTGCTGGCCGGCGCGGCCGTCGGCGCCGGCACGGTCGCCGCCGGAGCGAGGGCCTGGCCGCCGCACCGGCTCACGGCCGTCGGGTTCGGGCTGGCGGCGCTCGGCGTCCTCGTTGCCTGGGGGACGACCGACCTCGACGAGGTGCCCGTCGCGCTGCTGGCGGTCGGTCTGCTGGTGGCCGGCACGCTGCGGCTGTGGCGCGAGGCGCATTCCCGCTCGTGGCCGAGCCTCGGCCCCGGCCTGGCGCTGCTGCTGGGCCCGCCGCTGCTGCTCTCGTGGCTCGACCCCGTCGCATGGCGGGTCGCCGGGCTGGCCGTGGTGGCGGCGGCGGTCGTCGCCGCCGGTGCCGCGTTGCGGTGGCAGGCGCCCCTGCTGCTCGGCGGCGGCGTCCTCGCCGTCCACGCCGCGGTGCAGACGTGGCCGGCGCTGGTCGGGCTCTACGAGGCGGTGCCGCGTTGGGTCTCCCTCGGGCTGGCCGGGGCGGTGCTGCTGGCGCTGGGGGCGCGCTACGAGCGGCGGGTGCGCGACCTGCGGGCGCTGCAGACACGCGTGGCGGCGATGCGCTGACCGGCTGCGAGCGGCGGCACCTACGATGCCCGTTGTGACGAGGGTGCTGCTCGCCGAGGACGACCCGGCCATCGCGGAGCCGCTGGCCCGTGCACTGGGCCGCGAGGGCTACGACGTCGAGGTGCGCGGAGACGGGCAGGGTGCGCTGGAGGTGGCGGCGACGGGGGTCGACCTCGTGGTGCTCGACCTGGGCCTGCCCGACATCGACGGGCTCGACGTGTGCCGCCGCCTGCGCGCCGAGGGCGTGCAGGCGCCGGTGCTCGTGCTCACCGCACGCGCGGACGAGGTCGACACCGTCGTGGGGCTGGACGCCGGTGCCGACGACTACGTCACCAAGCCGTTCCGGCTCGCCGAGCTGCTGGCTCGGGTGCGGGCGCTGCTGCGGCGGGGAGGAGCGGACGGCGGGGAGCCGTCCGTGGCCACCGTGCACGGCGTGCGGGTCGACGCGGCGTCCCGCCGGGCGTGGGTGGGGGAGGAGGAACTGCAGCTCACCGCCAAGGAGTTCGACCTGCTGCGCGTGCTGCTGCGCGATGCCGGATCCGTCGTCACCCGCGAGCAGCTGATGCGCGAGGTCTGGGACACCGAGTGGTGGAGCTCCACCAAGACGCTCGACATGCACGTGTCCTGGTTGCGGCGCAAGCTCGGCGACGACGCCGCCAGCCCCCGGTTCATCTCCACGGTGCGTGGCGTCGGGTTCCGCTTCGAGCGGGAGTGACCCATGCGCCGCCGCGTGCTGCAGGCGACCGTCGCCTCGGTGGTGCTGGCGGTGCTGCTGCTCGGCGTCCCGCTGGCGATCGCCGGCGCGGCGCTCGTCCGTGACTCGGCGCTGCGCAGTGCGCAGGACCGGTCGGACGCCCTCGCCCGCAGCATCGAGCGGCGCGTCGAGTTCGACCAGGAGGTCAGCGAGGACGCCCTCGCTCCGTACGTGAACGCCGAGCGCGACTGGACGGCGCACGTCGTGGTCGAGATGCCGGACGGCCGCACCCTGACAGCCGGGGTCGAGAACCCGCCGTACTACGTCGGCTCCACGACGTCGACCGAGGGCCTGTCGGTGCGTATCGAGGTGCCCCGGTCGGCCGTGGTCGCCGACGCCGCCAGCGTCGTGGCGCTCGTCCTGGTGGTCGGTGCGGTCGCGGTCGCGGCGGGCTGGGGCCTCGGTCTGGTGCAGGCTCGCCGGCTCGCCGCACCGCTCGTGGAGCTGGCCGAGAGCGCCGTCCAGCTCGGCTCCGGGCAGATCCGACCGGCGCCCCAGCCGAGTGGCGTCGAGGAGGTCGACCTGGTTGCCCAGGAGATCGCCCGCAGCGCGGAACGGATGGCGGCCCGGCTGGCCGCCGAGCGGGAGTTCGCCTCGGACGCCAGCCACCAGCTGAGGACGCCGCTGACGGCGGTGTCGATGCGGCTGGAGGAGATCATGTCCTCCGCCGAGGACGACGCGGTGCGCGAGGAGGCCCGCATCGCCCTCGACCAGGTGGAGCGGCTCGTGCAGGTCGTCGACGACCTGCTCGCCCGGACCCGCTCGGGCCGGCCGGTCGTCGGCCCGCTGGCGCTCTCCGAGGTGCTGCGCCAGCAGCAGGAGGAGTGGCTGCCCCAGTTCGACGCCGCGGGCCGCCGGCTGGACGTCGAGGTCCCCGAGGACGTCGTGGTGCTGGCGACTCCGGGACCCCTGGCGCAGACCGTCGCGACCCTGCTCGAGAACAGCCTGATCCACGGCGGCGGCACGACCAGCGTGCGGACCCGCACGAGCGGCACCTCGGTCGTCCTGGAGATCGCCGACGAGGGCGACGGCATCCCGGACGCCCTGGGGACACGTGTCTTCGAGCGCAAGGTGAGCAGCGCGCGCAGCACCGGGCTCGGCCTCGCGCTGGCCCGTGACCTCGTCACCGCCGACGGCGGACGGCTCGAGCTGCTGCGCTCGCGGCCCCCGGTGTTCGGCGTCTTCCTGCGCGCGGCCTGATCCGCCTGGCGCCGATCTCGTCGATCGGGCGGCGGCGGGGAAGGCGCGCCGGGCATGGTGGGAGCACCGGCAGGGTGGGCGTTTCGGGTCGGGGTGGGCCGTGGAACGGGTGACGACGGGGCCGAGCACGGCCCGCAGGTGGACGCGCGGCAGGGACGCGCCGGTGGTCGTGGTCGACCACCAGCCGGTGTTCCTCGAGGC
>JBKHXE010000182.1:0-6547 GCA_046566185.1 Actinomycetes bacterium
CCCGTCTTGCGGCCGAGGTAGCCGGCCGTGACGAGCTGCTCGAGCAGCGGCGAGGGGGCGAAGCCAGGCTCCCGGAACTCGAGGTACAGCTCGCGCTCGATGGCCAGCGACACGTCGAGCCCGACGACGTCCAGCAGCTCGAACGGGCCCATCGGATAGCCGCAGCCCTTCTTCATCGCGGTGTCGATGTCGTCCGCGGTGGCGTAGTGCGCCTGGAGCATCTTCACCGCGTCGTTGAGGTAGGGGAAGAGCAGGGCGTTGACGATGAAGCCCGCGCGGTCGCCACACGTCACCGGGTGCTTGCCGACCCGCCGGCACAGGTCGACGACCGTGGCGACGACGTCGTCCGCGGTGGAGACGGTGTGCACGACCTCGACGAGCTTCATCACCGGCGCGGGGTTGAAGAAGTGCATCCCGACGACGTCCTTCGGGCGCTGCGTCGCGGCGGCGCACTCGATGACCGGAAGGGACGACGTGGTCGTCGCCAGGATCGTTCCGGGACGGCAGAGCTCGTCGAGGTTGGAGAACAGCGCCTGCTTGACCGTCAGCTCCTCGACGACGGCCTCGACGACGAGGTCGGCGTCGCGCAGGCCCTCCAGGTCAGTGGTGCCGCGCACCCGTCCGAGCGCCGCGTCGCGGTCGGCCTCGGCGAGCTTGCCGCGCTGCACCGCCTTCTCGAGGCTCTTGGCGAGGGCGGCCTGCACCCGGGCCACCTTCTCCTCGCCCCGCGCGACGAACAGGACGTCGAAGCCGGCCTTCGCGAACACCTCCACGATGCCGGTGGCCATCGTCCCGGTGCCCACCACCCCGACGCGGCCGACGTCGCGCAGGGGCACCTTGCCGTCGTCCGCCGCCCGGGGGGTCAGCTCGTCGGCGACGATCTCGGAGGAGCCGGGCTCGGCGTAGGTGTAGAACCCCTTGCCGCTCTTGCGGCCCTTGAGCCCGGCGGTGACCATCTGCTTGATGATCGGGCTGGGCGCGTGCAGGCGGTCGCGGCCCTGCTTGTACATCGTGTCGAGGATCTCGTAGGCCGTGTCGAGCCCGATGAGGTCCATCAGGGCCAGCGGACCCATCGGCAGGCCGCAGCCGAGCTGCATGGCCGCGTCGATGTCCTCGCGGCTCGCGTAGCGCGACTCGTACAGCGACACGGCGTGGTTGAGGTAGCCGAACAGCAGGGCGTTCGCGATGAAGCCCGCCTTGTCGCGCACCACGACCGGCTCCTTGCCGAGGCGCTCGGCGAGGGCGACGACGTCCCCCACGACGTCGTCCTCGGTGACGACGGTGCGCACGACCTCGACGAAGCGCAGCACGGGCGCGGGGTTGAAGAAGTGCATGCCGACCACGCGGCGCGGGTTGTGCGTCGCCACGGAGATCTCGGTGACCGACAGGCTCGAGGTGTTCGTCGCGAGGATGGCGTCCGGCCGGACGATCGAGTCGAGCTTGCCGAAGATCTCGCGCTTGAGGTCGAGGTGCTCGGGCACCGCCTCGACGACCAGGTCGGCGGAGGCCAGGTCCTCGAGCGCGGTGGCGAAGGTGATGCGCCCCAGCAGCGCCTGCTGGTCGGCCTCGCTCAGCTTGCCTCGCTGCACGGCGCGCCCCGTCGACTGCTCCACGTGGGCCCGCCCGGCGGCCACGGCCTCCTCGGAGACCTCGACGGCCACGACGTCCAGCCCGTGGCGGGCGAGCACCTCGACGATGCCCGAGCCCATCGTGCCGAGGCCGACCACGCCGACCCTGCTGATCTCGCGCGCCATGGTGCTCCTCCGGGTGCGGGCGACGGTGACCGACCCTCGAATCCTGGCACGACGACACCGGACCGGGCACCGTGCCCTGCGTCACCCCTCGCGCCGAGTGTGAGCCTGCAGACCGACTCGCCCGGCGGGTCCGTGCCCGGCACCACACTCGCCGGGGGTGGGGCCGGACGCGGCGGAGCCCCCGGGGACGCGCGGTGCGTCGCCGGGGGCTCCGTCAGGGAGGCGTTACCGAAGGATGCCCAGCAGCTGGTTGAGCAGGTTCGCGATCTGGGTGACGATCGCGTTCAGCCCGGTCGGGCCGTCGAGCAGTCCGGCCACGGCGCACAGCAGGTTGCCGAGGAGGTTGCCCGGGCCCGGCTGGGCGGTGATGTCGAGCGTCACCGTGTCGAGGAACACCTGCAGACCGAGCAGGTCGAGGTCCAACGGCCCCAGCACGAGGTGGAGGATCTGGCACGAGCCGCTGCTCGCGTCGAGGTCGACGGGGATCGAGACCTGCTGTGACACGTCGGTGACGGTGCCGGCGGCGTCGGTGATCGTGCCGGTCAGGGCGCCGACAGCCATCAGCTGGCCACCGTCGTTCACGAAGCGCTCGACGGTGAACGTGCCGTCGAACGTGTTGGCGCCGTCAGCGGTGGCGCCGGTGACGTCGGCGACCGCCGCGTCGGCGGTCCGGGGTGCCGCCTGCGCCTGGCCGGCGAGTCCGAGAGACAGGAACAACGTCGTCGCGACGGCGAGGAGGATGGCCGTCACTCCCCTGCGGTGTGCCATGGGTGTGTCCTTTCGATGGGCGCGCTGGACAGGTCACCGCTACCCGACCGGCGCCTCGCTAAACCGCCACCACCATGGTCATCAGGGGCTTTACGGGCTCTTGACTCGAATCGCGGGCCTGACCGACGGGGTAACCTCGCGCACCGTGCGCCTCGTCATCGCCCGCTGCTCGGTCGACTACGTGGGACGCCTCACCGCCCACCTGCCGCTCGCCACCCGGCTCCTGCTGGTCAAGGCGGACGGCAGCGTGCTGGTGCACTCCGACGGTGGTTCCTACAAGCCCCTGAACTGGATGAGCCCGCCCTGCGGCCTGACGATCGCCGAGCCGGACGGCGCCGAGCTCGCCGACGGCGTCCAGCAGGTCTGGACGGTGCAGGCCGCCAAGAGCGACGACCGGCTGATGGTGCGCGTGCACGAGGTGCTGCACGACAGCGAGCACGAGCTGGGCGTCGACCCCGGGTTGGTGAAGGACGGCGTGGAGGCGCACCTGCAGCGGCTGCTGGCCGAGCAGATCCACACCCTCGGCGAGGGCTGGAGCCTGGTGCGGCGTGAGTACCCGACCGCCATCGGCCCGGTGGACATCCTGTGCCGCGACCACGTCGGCGCGACGGTGGCCGTCGAGATCAAGCGCCGCGGCGAGATCGACGGGGTCGAGCAGCTGACCCGCTACCTCGAGCTGCTCAACCGCGACCCGCTGCTCGCGCCGGTCACCGGCATCTTCGCCGCCCAGGAGATCAAGCCGCAGGCGCGCGTGCTCGCCGCCGACCGCGGCATCCGCTGCGTCACCCTCGACTACGACGCGCTGCGCGGGGTGGACGACGTGACCGCGCGGCTGTTCTGAGGGGTCGCCGCGACGACGCCGGTATCGCGCGGTCCACGGGGCCACCGGCATGCTGACGCCGTGACTCAGCGGGTGATCGTCGTCGGCGCGGGCGTCATCGGGCTCTCGTGCGCCGTCCGGCTGGCCGAGGCGGGCTTCGACACCCACGTGCTGGCCCGCGAGCTACCGCTGGAGACGACGTCGGCGGTCGCCGGGGCGCTGTGGTTCCCCTACCGTGCCGAGCCCGCGGACGCCGTGGCCCGCTGGGCCCGGGCGACGCTCGCCGAGCTGCTGGCCCTGCACCGCGCCGAGAGCGAGACCGGCGTGCTGCTGCGCGAGGGCGTCCTGCTGCACCACGCGCCGCCGCAGCCGCCCGCCTGGTCCGACGCGCTGCGCGGCCTGGTCGACCTGCACCCGGTCGTCGACCCCGCACCGGGATACCGCCACGGGCTGGCGGCCCGGGTGCCGCTCGTCGACATGGGGGTCTACCTGCCGTGCCTGCGGCGCCGGCTGGAGCGGGCGGGCGGCACGGTGACCCGCATGCCGCTGCCGGCCCTTCCCGAGCGGGGCATCGTCGTCGACGCCACCGGGGTCTCCGCGCGGGCGATGGCGAACGACCCGTCCGTGCACCCCGTCCGGGGCCAGGTGCTGGTCGTGGAGAACCCCGGTGTCCACCGCTGGCTCGTCGACGAGCACGAGGCGGCCGACGGCGGCCTGACCTACGTGCTCCCCCGCACCGACACCGTCGTGGTCGGCGGCTGCGCCGTCGAGGACGACTGGGACCCGCTGCCCCGTCCCGAGCTCGCCGACGCCATCCTGCGACGCGCCGTCGAGGTGGAACCCCGGCTGCGCGGCGTCCGGGTGCTGGCCCACCGCGTGGGGCTGCGCCCCGCGCGGCCGACGGTCCGGCTCGAGGCCGAGCAGCGTGGCGAGGGCACCGTCGTCCACTGCTACGGCCACGGCGGCGCCGGGGTCACGCTGTCCTGGGGATGCGCCGACGACGTCCTGGCCCTGGTGCAGGCCTCGGCTCAGCGGTAGGCGTCCAGGGCCAGGTACACCGCGAGCCCGACGCCGGCGACGCCGACGAGCCAGCGCAGAGTGCCGGCCGGCGCGTGCCGGACGACGACGGGCCCGAGCCGTCCGCCCACCAGGAACCCTGCGGCCAGTGGCGCGACGGCCGCCCACTCGACGTCCGACAGCACCACGAACCCCAGTGCGGCCACCCCGTTGGCCAGCGCCAGGACGACGTTCTTCAAGGCGTTGCTGCGCGCGAAGGACTCGCCCGACGCCGCGAGCAGCAGCGCGAAGAGCAGCACGCCCGCGGCGGCGCCGAAGTAGCCGCCGTAGACGGCGACGAGGAACACCCCGCCGAACAGCGCCGGTGCGTCACCACCGTGGTGCAGCTGCCGCAGGAACGTCGGGCGCGGCTGCACGAGGATGACCAGCGCGGCGAACCCGATGAGCACCGGCACGATGCGCTCGAAGGTGTCGGACGGCGTGAGCAGCAGCAGACCGCCCCCGACGGCACCTCCGGCGACCGCGACCGCGCCGAGACGCGCCACTCGGCCGCCCTGCCCCACGAGCTCCGGGCGGGACCCCAGGGCGGACCCGACGCCGCTGAAGACCAGCGAGACCGTGTTCGTCACGTTGGCCTGGATCGGCGGCAGGCCGACGGCGAGCAGGGCCGGGTAGCTGATCAGCGAGGCGAGCCCCGCGATGCTGCCGGCCAGCCCGGCACCGAGCCCGGCGAGCGCGAGCAGGGCCAGCTGGACGGCGGTCACGGGACCGGATCGTCGCAGCCCGCTCCGCGCGGCCGTCAGGCCGGTCCCGCGACGGCACGCCAGCCGTCGGCGTCGACCTCCACGTGGGCGGGTGGCCGCAGGATGGCCGGGAGCAGGTCGGCGACGTGCGGTGGCACCGCGACCCGCACGGTCCGGCCGCGGTGGAGGTCGGCGAGCGCCTCGAGCTCGCCCCACGGGTCGTCGGCGTCGGCCAGCACGTGGTCGGCGTCCGTGGTCCCCTCCACGAGCAGGAACCGCGCAGGGCACTGCAGGTCGCTCACGCCCCGAGACTGCCACGATGGCCCGCGTGATCGTGGATCTCAGCGACATCGAGTGCCGCGCGCGACAGACCGTCAAGTGGGACCAGGCCCCGCCCGACGTCCTGCCGGTGTGGGTGGCGGAGACGGACTTCGCGACCTGCCCGGCGGTGCAGGCCGCGCTCGAGGACGCCGTGGCGCGCGGCGCCTACGGCTACCCGCCGTTCGACCACCGGACGCCGCTGCCCGAGGCCACCGCCCGGATGTGCCGGCGCGAGTGGGGCTGGGACGTCGCCCCCTCGCGCGTCGTCCTCGTCGGGGACGTGATGGCCGGCATCCTGCTCGCGCTCCGCACGCTGTGCGACGAGGCGCCGGTCGTCGTCCCGACGCCCACCTACCCGCCGTTCCTGGACGTCGTCCCGCTCGCCGGCCGCGAGCTCGTCACCGTGCCGCTCGACCCGGACGCCGCGGTGGCCGCCCTGGACCTCGACCGGATCGACGCGGCGCTGGCGGCCGGGGCCCGGACGGTGCTGCTGTGCAACCCGCACAACCCGTGGGGGCGGGCGTTCCGGCGGGAGGAGCTGGAGGGGCTGCGGGACGTCGTCCTGCGGCACGGGGCGCGCGTGGTGTCGGACGACGTCCACGCCCCGCTCGTGCTGCCGGGCGCCGAGCACGTGCCGTACGCGACCCTGCCGGGTGCTGCCGAGCACACGACCACCGTGCTGTCGGCGAGCAAGGCGTTCAACGTGCCCGGACTCAAGTGCGCGCAGGTGGTCGCCGGGACCGAGGCCGACCGGGCCGCGCTGCGCTCCGTACCGCTCGTCGCCAACCACGGCACGTCGCCGCTGGGCATCGTGGCCAACACCGCGGCCTGGGACGACGGCGCGCCCTGGCTGGCCTCGCTGCTGCAGCGGCTGGCCGACAACCGGGCACTGCTGGAGTCGCTGGTCGCCCATCACCTGCCGAGCGTGCGGATGCGGCGGCTGGAGGCGACCTACCTGGCGTGGCTGGACGTGCGGGCGCTGGTCGACGGTCGCGGGGCGGGTGACGACCCGGCGTCCCTCGCCCTGGCGCGAGGCCGCGTCATGGTCAACGACGGACGCACCTTCGGTCCCGGTGGGGAGGGGCACGTGCGGCTCAACCTCGCGACGAGCCCCGAGCGCCTCG
>JBKHXE010000183.1:0-10259 GCA_046566185.1 Actinomycetes bacterium
GCGAGCACCTGCGGGGCCACGACAGCGTGCTCGTCGGCCACTCCGGGGTGGGCAAGTCGACGCTCGTCAACGCCCTCGTCCCCGCGGCGGACCGCGCCACGGGCATCGTCAACGCCGTCACCGGCCGTGGCCGGCACACCTCGTCGTCCGCGGTGGCGCTGCGGCTGCCGGACGGCGACGGCTGGGTGACCGACACCCCCGGCGTGCGCTCGTTCGGGCTCGCCCACGTCGACCCGCAGCACCTGCTGCGCGCGTTCACCGACCTCGAGCCGGGCAGCGGCCGCTGCCCGCGCGGCTGCACGCACGACGAGCCCGAGTGCGCCCTCGACGCGTGGGTGGCCGAGGGGCACGCCGGTCCGCACGGGCGTGCCCGGCTCGAGTCGTTGCGGCGGCTGCTGCGCAGCCGCGGGGGCGGCGAGGAGTGATGGCAGTGACGTACCAACGGTTCCGCCGGGAGGACGCGGCGGAGCTGGTGGCGTTCCTGCTGTCCAGCGACTGGCCCTTCCACGCCGGAGAACGGCCGAGCGAGGCGGCGATCCTGCGGCGGGTAGCGGACGGGCACTACGACGGGGCGTCGATCGAGACGTTCCTGCTGCGTGACGGCGAACGACTCGTGGGCGTCCTGCGCGTGTGGGACCTCGCCGACGACACGCCCATGTTCGACCTGCGGCTCCGGGACTCCGCGCGCGGACACGGCATCGGCACCGCCGCAGTTCGCTGGCTCGCCGACCACGTCTTCGGCACGTACCCGCACTGCTCTCGTATCGAGGCCACCACCCGACAGGACAACGTCGCCATGCGAAGGGTCCTGGAGCGGTGTGGCTTCGTCAAGGAGGCGCATTACCGCAAGGCATGGCCCGGAGCCGGATCGATCGTCCACGACACGGTGGGGTACGCGGTGCTGCGGCACGACTGGACCACCGGTCGCACCACACCCGTCGACTGGGACAGGTGACCGAGAGACCCGTCAGCCGGGGTCGGTCGACTCGACGACGCCCCGCCACACCGACTCGGTGCCGCTGTGACCAGTGAGCACCACCCCGACCGTCACCGCGACCGCAGCCACCACCGCGACGACGGTGGCGGCGAGGCCCACTGCCCGCCGCTCACCCGCGAGGGCCACCAGCACCGCGGCGACGACGAGCCCGACGGCCAACCAGCGAAGCCGGTCCCCGTGCTCGGCGTGCTCGAGGGCGACCTGCCCGCCGAGCCGCTGCTGCAGCTCGCGCCCGGCAGCCGCGGTGACGAACACGACGACGGACAGCGCGGCGTCCGCGACCACGACGGGCCAGGCGAACCGGCGCCGCCACGCCGGGCGGGCCGCGACGAGCACGGTGAGCAGGGCCATCAGGGGTGCGCCGACGACGACGAGGTGCACGAGCAGCACGTGGACGGGAAGGCCGGCGAAGGTGTCGAGCACGCGGTCATTCAACCCTGCCGGAGCACTGTCCCGAGCACCTCGCGACGGCTCAGGCGGCGGCCGTCACCGGGGCCTTCACCGCCCGGCGGACGAGCTCGGTGACGAGCGCGATGAGCGCGGCGCCCAGCACCTGGACGGCGATCTCGACGAGGATCTGCTGCATGGGGGCTCCTGACCTGGGACCGACGGGCGCGACCGTAGGTTCGCCAGGTGTGGGCCGCGTGCATGCCGGGCGTCGTGTCGGTGTACGGGAGGTGTCGCGTCACCGCGCGAGTGCCCGCAGCACCTTGTTCGCCGCCGCGGCCGCGAGCGTGGAGGACCCGGCCGCCCCTCCTCCGACGGCCCAGCCCACGGGACCCAGGGGGCGGCAACCCATCAGGTGGGACAGGCCCGGGGTCTGCACCACGGCGACCATCCCGGCGCCGGACGCGATCGTCGACGCGACGACGACGGGGCTGCGCCACCCCGCCGCGAGGGTCTGCCCCAGCTGGGAGCCGACGAGGGACACCAGCGCCACCGTCCCGGCCCGCGCACCCGTGAGCCCGGTCACCCGCCCCCCGGCCCACCCCATCGCGCCGGCGGCGGCGGTGGCCGCTCCGCGGACCAGGACCTCCCGGGTGAGCGGGTCGGCGAGCGACGTCTCCGGTCCCTCGTGGGCCAGGGTGTCGGGGTCGGTGCCGGCCGGTGGCCGGACGGCGAGCGCCATCGCCGGGACCAGGTCGGTGAACAGGTTGACCAGCAGCAGCTGTCGCGCGTTGAGCGGCCCGCCCCCGGGGAGCAGGCCGCCGACCAGGGCGAGGGCGATCTCCCCGAGGTTGCCACCCAGCAGCACGGCGACGGCGTCCCGCACCGAGGCCCACATCGCCCGACCCTCGACGATGGCATCGATGATCGTCTCGATGCGGTCGTCGGTGACCACGACGTCGGCGGCCTCCCGCGCCGCGTTGGTGCCCCGTCGGCCGAGCGCGACCCCCACGTCGGCCAGGCGGATCGCCGGGGCGTCGTTCGCGCCGTCCCCGGTCATCGCGACGACGTGCCCGGCGCGTTGGAGGGCCTCCACGATCCGCACCTTGTGCGCCGGCGTGACCCGCGCGAAGACCGACACCGACCCGAGCGCCCGGCCGAGATCCTCGTCGGTCAGCTCGTCCATCTGCGGTCCGGTGAGGACCTGCCGACCGTCGAGCAGCCCGAGCTCCGCCGCGATCGCCTCCGCCGTGCTGGGGTGGTCCCCGGTCACCATGACGACGTCGACCCCGGCAGCGCGCAGCCCTCGCACCGCGGCGGAGGCGGTCTCCCGCACCGGGTCACCGAGAGCGAGGAGACCGACCAGCAGCAGCCGGGCGACGCGCTCGTCGTCCAGGTCACCGGCGTCGGACGCCGGCCGCTCGGCCACGGCCAGCACCCGGTAACCGCGTCGGGCCAGACGGTCCACCACCGCGCAGACGTCCGCCAGGGCCTCGTCGTCGAGGGGGGTGGCGCCGTCCGGGCCCTGTCGGCTCGAGCAGCGGGGCAGGACGACCTCCGGCGCGCCTTTGACCGACAGCAACGCTCCGCCGGGGACGCGGCCGAGCACGGCGTGGTAGCCGCGCACGGGCTCGAAGGGCAGCTCGTCGGTGGCCTCCCAGCCGGAGGCGTCCATGACAGGTGTGACCCCGGCCCGTCGGGCGCCCTTGCGGACGGCGCGGTCGGTGGGGTGGGCCAGGTGCCGGCGGCGACCGCCGGGGGTCGCCCGGACCGCCGTGGCGAGCACCGCGCGTCCCGCGGGCCCCAGCGAGTCCACCGGCTGGTCGGCCACGCCGTCCCAGACGGCCTGCAACGTGATCTCCCCGGTGGTGAGCGTTCCCGTCTTGTCGGCGCATAGCACGTCGACGCGGCCCAGCGTCTCGATCGTCGTCGCGTGGCGGACCAGGGCGTTGCGCTGCGAGAGGCGTCGCGCGGACGCCAGCTGGGCGACCGTCGCCACCAGGGGGAGGCCCTCGGGGACCGCGGCCACCGCCAGACCGATCCCGGTGCCGAGGCCCTCCGCCGCCGGCCGGCCCCGTAGCAGACCGGTTGCGAAGAGGGCGGTCCCGGCGGCCAGCGACAGCGGGAGCGTCGTCGCCGTCAGCCGGCGAAGTCGCGTCTCGACGCCGCTGGGCCGGCGCTGCCGGCCGCTGGTGGAGGACGCACGGCCCAGCTGGGTGGCGTGCCCGGTGGCGACGACGACGGCCGTCGACTCGCCGGCCGCGAGCGCGGTGCCGGTGTACAGCATGCTGTGCCGGTCGGCGGCGGCCCGGGCCGCGGACGGCTGTGCGCTCTTGGCCACGAGCTGGGACTCACCGGTCAGGCTCGACTCGTCGACCTCCACCCCGCGGGCCTCGAGGATCCGGCAGTCCGCCGGCACCGCGTCGCCGGCGCGCAGCACGACGACGTCGCCGGGCACCAGCTGGTCCGCGGTGGTGAGGACGTCGACACCCTGCCGGCGGACGTGGACGCGCACGGCGGCCTCGTCCAGCAGGCGGTGCAGCGCCCGGTCCGCCCCCACCTGCTGCAGGCCACCGACGAGCGCGTTCAGTGACATCACGCTGCCGATGAGACCCGCGTCCGTCAGGGATCCCGCGGCGGCCGCGAGACCCGCGCCGCTCGCCAGCGCCGGGGTCAGCGGGTTGGCCATCTCGCGCACCGTCGCATGGAGCAGCCCGGATGGCTCGGCCGGGACGCCGTCGGGGGCCGCCCGCCGCCGCGCCCGGACGTCGTCGTCCGTCAGGCCGTCGAGCCCGCTGGAGAGCCTCGCGAGGGCCTCGGCCGCGGGCAGGGCGTGCCAGTCGGTCGGGTCCGGCGGCAGCGGCTCGGGCCGACGGACAGCCGCCACGGCGGCGGCCGCGCCGGCCACGAGCGAGGCTCCCGTCGCGGCACTCGCGCCGAGCGCGGCACGCATCGTTGCGCCGCGCCGGGGGCCCGCGAGCGCCAGCACCGCGGCGGCGCCGGAGCCGTACACCGCGATGGTCCGGCTGCGACGACTGACGGCCCGCGCCACCGGGACGGCCTGCAGGACCAGCCACACGTCCAGGAGGCCGCGGTCGGCGATGAGGTGCGCCCCCCAGGGCGGGGTCCCGCCGTCCCGGGTCACGCCGATCCCGACGTCGGCCGCCGCCAGAGCCAGACGCTGACGGCTGGAGACGACGGCCACGACGCGGCCGTCGGCCTGCAGCGCCCGCACCTGCGACGCCAGCCGGCTGCCGCCCGGCACCAGCCGGTCGGGCGCGACGCGATGCGCCACCGGCGACCGCAGGCCACCGACGACGACCTCGCCCACCGCGCGCGCCGCCTCGACGGCCACCGGCGCCAACGGATCCGACGCCGGCTGCACCTCCACGAGCGCCGCCACCCCGGCCCGGTCGCAGAGAGCGAGCACCGACCCTCCGCGCCGCCGCAGCGCGCGCAGTGCCGCCCGGCCCGGCCCCGGGAGCGAGCCCCCCAGGCCGTCGACGGGACCGAGCGTCCAGCCATCCGCCGTCCAGGCCGTCGCCGCGTCGCGGTCGTCGAACAGCATCCGGGTCGTCAGTCGCAGCGCCTCTTCCTGTGCGGCTCGCTCCTCGGCCACCCACACGTCCCCGAGCGAGCGCCCGGGGGCACCGAGGACGTCGGCGTCGATCAGCACGGTGTCCACGCGGTCGAGCCGGCGCAGCGCCTCGACCTCGACCGCCAGGAGGCCACGCTCGGCCAGCAGCCGTCCGAGGACGGCGGCGAAAGCGTCCCGACCCACCCGTGCGGCCCGGGGGGACCCGGCGACCGTGGCCGCGACTGCCAGCCGCGGGTCCCTGGTGGCCACCAGAGCGGTGGCCCCGGCCAGCAGGGAACCGACGCCCGACGTGCGTTCCCAGTCCTCGACGGGGCCAGGCGGCACCGGGCCGCCGCGACTGGACACGGGCGGCGGCGCGACGCGATGTGCGACCGAAGGTCCGACGAGGTCGGGCTCGCGGCGCTCCCACACCTGGCGGCGGGCAACGAGCTCGCGTACCAGGAGGTACCGGTGGACGGCGTCGACGACGGGGCCGAGGGGGCCACCGGCGAGGCCCTGCGCCACCGCGGTGGCCACCGCCAGCCCGAGGTCCGCGGTCGGACCGAGCCGCCCCTCGACGGGCCCGCGCACGGCGGGCGTGGACTCGGCGACCGACAGCAGGGCCGCCACCTCGGGTGGCAGGAGCCGCAGCCGTGCGGCGCCCAGCAGCAGACCGAGGCCTGCCGCGGCGCAGTCCGCGCCGATCGCCCACAGGTGGCGGTTCAGGGACGAGGTGTCGCCGGGGTGCTCCGACCAGCCGGCACCGAAGGGCTCCGCCTCGAGGTCGTGCTCCGCCTCGACGGTCTCGACCGCCCTGACGATTTCCGCCAGGTCGACGACGTCACGGTCGAACGCGACGACCACGCGGGTGGTGACCTGGTTGACGGTCGCCCAGTGCACACCGGGCACGCGTCGGAGCCTCTGCTCGAGCCGTCGCGCGACCGGCTCGGTGCCCGGTCGGTGGACGCCCCTGACCTCGACGTGGGCGCGACCGTTCCCCACCCACGTGTGACGGTCACGCCGCCCGCGACCACCGGTCCCCGACCGGACGTCGGTCGGTCGTGGCCCGCCCGGGGGCGGCGCGTCCGGCACCCGTCACGACTTCTGGCGGGCGGACAGATCCTCGCGGGCGCCGTCCCGCGCCCACCGCTCGGCGGCGTACGTACCCGCGGCCACCGCTCCGGCCACCGGCCAGGCGATGACCCCGGTCGCCGCCAGGCCGGCCAGGCCTCCGAACAGCAGGACCCGGCCGCCCAGCCGTCCAGGCACCCGCCGGCGGACGGCGTCCGGCACGTGCACCGCAGGGACACCGACGTTCGGAAGGTGCACCTGGTGCAGGTGCACCTCGGGCACCGGGACCGGCACCGACGGACCCGCGCGCTCCCTCGAGGACGCCGGGCGGCGAGTCGTCTTCTTGGTCGTCGTCTTGGACGTGGTCTGGGTCATCGTCCACCTGCCGATCGGGATTCGTCGTGTCCCCCACGTCCAGCATCGACCCCACGGGACCTGCCCGGCAAGGTGCTGTCCGCTTCGCGACCGAGGCGCGGGGCAGGTGCACCCGATCGTGGTCCGACCTGATCGGTTCGGTCAGAGGACCGTTCCGCCCGTCCTCCAGTAGACCCCGTGGTCTCGGTCGAGGAAGCCGGCGTCCACGAGGTAGCGGCGCAGCGTCACGTAGTCGTCGGTGAACGCCCGGAGGATGACGTTGACGTCGAGCTCGGAGTACCTCTCCCCCGGCGTGAAGACGCGGGCAACGTGGTCCAGGACGACGAGCCGCTTGCGGTGCTTGGCCGGCATCGTCGAGATGCGGCCGTCGTCGTCCAGGAACGCGCGCAGCACCCGCTCCCTGTCGCGCAGCGCCTCGTGCAGCGGAACCTGGTCCACGCCGTCCAGCGTAGGAGCCTCGCCTCCCCCGATCGGGTGGCCCCCGCGGGTACCGTGCCCGGCGTGAACCGTGGCTACGACGACGACCTCCGGCTGGCGCACGTGATCGCCGACTCCGTCGACGGGCTCACCATGTCGCGGTTCAAGGCGCAGGACCTGCACGTGGAGTCCAAGCCCGATCTCACCCCGGTGTCCGACGCCGACCGGAGCGCCGAGGAGCTCGTACGCTCCCAGCTGCGGCGCACCCGGCCGCGTGACGCGGTCGTCGGCGAGGAGTACGCGCCGACCGGCCACGGCCCGCGCCAGTGGGTGGTCGACCCGATCGACGGCACGAAGAACTTCGTCCGCGGCGTCCCGGTCTGGGCGACGCTCATCGCCCTGGTGGACGACGGGGAGCCGGTGCTCGGTGTCGTCTCGGCGCCGGCGCTGAACCGTCGTTGGTGGGCCGCCGTCGGCTCCGGCGCCTGGACCGGACCCCGGCTGTCGTCGGCCACCCGGCTGCACGTCTCGGGCGTGACGAGCCTCTCCGACGCGTCCCTCTCGTACTCCAGCCTCAGCGGGTGGGAGGAGCGCGGCAGCCTGCCGGCGTTCCTCGACCTCACTCGGGAGCTGTGGCGGACCCGCGCCTACGGCGACTTCTGGTCGTACGTGCTCGTCGCCGAAGGGGGGGTCGACATCGCCTGCGAGCCGGACCTGGAGCTGCACGACATGGCGGCGCTGGTGCCGGTCGTCACCGAGGCCGGTGGGCGGTTCACGTCGTTGGACGGCGTCCCGGGTCCCTTCGGGGGCAACGCCCTGGCCACCAACGGCCACCTCCACGACGCCGTCCTCGCGCGGCTGGGCGGCGGGCTCCCGCTGCGTGGGCGTGGTCCCGGGCACGGATCACGCATGACGTAGCGGGTGACGCCAGCGCAACCCCGGGAAGCGTGCGAAGTCCCGGTCGGTGGTGACCCACTCGCTGCCCGACTCGATCGCCAGTGCGGCGAGGTACGCGTCGGCCACGAGGTTGCCGGTGGCGTCGGCGCGACGACACAGCTCCCGGAAGATGTCCCAGTGCCGGGCACCGGGCGACACCGTCACGCAGTTGGGTCGCCCACGCAGCCGATCGAGCTCCTCGAGCACGTGGCCGAGCGGCGTCGGCGGTCGGAAGACCCGGGGATGGGTGAGGACGCGAACGACACCGCTGAGCACGATGTCGGCCAGGCCGAACGCTGCCGGTCCGGCGGCTACCTCCTCCAGCCAGCGGCGGTAGTCCTCGTGCTCGGGGGCGTCGGCACGCAGGGCGTGCACGAGCACGTTGACGTCGACCAGGATCACGCCCGCGGCTCGTGCATCAGGTCGAGCAGGGCCGCCGAGTCGTCGAGATCCACGCCGGGGCAGAGGCCCTCACCGGCGAACGGCCGCACGTGGTACGGCTCCGCAGGAGGACCGGAGGACCGCGACAGCGCCTCGCGCAGGGCGTCCTCGACGACCGAGGTCAGGGTGCGTCCCGACCGCGCTGCCTCCTCCTTGGCCCGCCGCATGAGCTGCTCGTCGAGGTTCAAGGTCGTTCGCATGCAGAAAAGCATACGGTGGGGGCAGCGATGTGGGGACTCTCATCGCACCTTCGCGCCGACGGGCGGCAACCAACGCGGGGCCGCCGGGTGCTCCTGCTCCAGGCGCGTAGGAGGACGGGAGCGAGGAGCAACGCCCACAGGTCGAACCAGCCGTACCCGCCCGCCGCGCCGCTGGGCGGGTTGCCCTGGGTCACCAGGCCCACCAGCGGGTCGCGCTCGGCCCACTGCCACGTGCCCCACGCCGTCCCGGCGATCTCGAGGGCACTGACGACGACGAAGGCGCCGACGTAGAGCATCCGCGAGCGACCCCACGCGAGAAAGCCCAGCAGACAGACGAACCAGAACGCGCCGAGGGCGTCGTGGCGCTCGGCGAGCGTGACGCCGTGCACGGCCCAGGCACCGCCGGCAGCGACGGTGGCGGCGACGAGCAGGCGGCGGTGGTGCTGGAACAGCGCGCTGCGACCGAGCGCCAGTGCCGCGAGGTAGACGAGCCCGTGCCCGGGCGGCACGTAGGCCGGCACCGTCTCCAGCCGGTAGGTGTACGCCTCCAGCAGCGGCGAGAACGTGTACTCGACGACCGTGGCCAGGACGACGACGATCACGGTCTGCGCCCGCACGAGCGGCGTCTCGCGCCGCAGCAGGCCCACCAGCAGGCCCCACGTGAGGACGCCGAGCAGCACCTGCTCGGCCATCGGCCCGGAGCGGTCGAGCCACAGCACCACGGCGATCCAGGCCATCACGGTGACCGCGAGCGCGAGGTCGGCGCGGCTGCGGGCCAGCAGGGTCACGGGCGCCACTGTGCCAGGCCGCATCACGGTGCCCCGCGGCTGCGCCCCGGAGGAGCTCCATTCGGGTGCTCACGAGTGCGCGGCACCCGCTCGCGTTCTCGGTCGTGGTCGACGTACGGAGGTCAGGACTCGCCGTGAAGGAACGCCAGGAGATGCCGGGCAAAGGTCTGGGGATCGAGGATGTCCGCGATGTGGGTCTGCGACGACAGCACCAGGTGCCGCGCGTCAGGGAGTGCGGCGGCGATCGCCTCCACGTGCGCCCTCGACGGGTCGGCGCTGTCCTCGCCTGTCACGAGGAGGACGGGGCACGTGATCGTGGCGATGGTCCGCGGGTCCAGCCATGCCTGCGTCTCGGCCCAGATCTCCCGCGGCACCATGCCGGCAGCGGCGACCCTCCCGGCCCACGACGGCGCCGAGCGGAGCACGTCCAGGTCTTCGTCGGTGACGTGTTCCACGGCCCGGAAGAGGGTCTCGACGACGCCTGCCCGGTCGCCCTCCTCGAGCAGCCGCGTCATCCGGTCCATGGTGGGTGCCGGAAGGGCGTACACCGACGGGTCCGGGACGGGCCACCCCTCGTACAGGACGAGCCGTCGAACGTTGTCCGTCAGCGTCGCGGCACCACAGGCGGCGATCCCTCCGTGCGAGTGGCCGTACACGTCGACGGGCTGCCCGTACTCCACGGCCGCGGCGTCGACCACCGCGGCGACGTCCTCGTACTCCCGCTCCACGACGTACTCGGCGGCGTCCTCGCTGCCACCTCGGCCCCGACGGTCCATGGCGAGAACCGTGACGTGGTCCTCGAGGAAGGGCAGCAGCGGCTGCCAGCGGGAGTGGTCGGCCGGAACGCCGTGAACGAGGACGAGCGGCCGCCCGGACCCGCTCGTCCAGTAGGTGATCCTGGTGCCGTCACGTGACACCACGGTCCGCTCGGCTGCTGCTCGTCCGCCCATGCTCGGTCCCTTGCTGTCCCTGCAAACAGGCTCGCAGACCCGCCCTGCCTCTGCACCGAGGACCTGACATCTCGCCCGGAAGCCCTGAGACGAAGGCTGCGAGGTGCCTGTACTCGGGCG
>JBKHXE010000184.1:0-21521 GCA_046566185.1 Actinomycetes bacterium
TGGCTGGAGTTCCTCCACCTGGTCCGCGACCGTGTGCAGCGCGCCGTCGAGCACCCCGAGCTCCGAGAACGCTTCGAGCACTCCGACCGCCACTACACGCGCCGCCGGTTCTCGCGGTTCACCGACAAGGAGACGGCGAACGGGGCGTGCACGATGGTGCTCCGCGCGCACGAGCCGGCCGTGCGCCGCTGGGTGGCCGACCGCGGCGGCTGGTGGCGCCAGCACTACACGGCCGACCTGGGGCGCCCGGTCGGCACCTTCGCCGACCACGAGAGCGGCTTCGCCGGCGAGGTGACCGGCGCCGCCGTCGTCATGAGGATCGACAACGAGTCCGGGCAGCCGTTCATCTTCGACGCATGGCCGGAGCACCCGCTCGACCCGGCGCCGCGGGAGGCCTTCCCCGACCTGGTGCACGTGTTCGGCGGCTACTTCAGCGGGGTGCCCGGCCCGCCGTTCGTCGCCCAGCAGAACCTGCACGTCAGCCTCGCCGACCCGGCGCGCAGCAGGGTCCGCCGTCAGCTCGACGCGCTGCTCGAGCTGGACGACGACGCCTTGCGCCGCGCCCTGGTCGCCCTGGGCAGCCACGTGCTGCCGGTCGCCCACCGTCGGTGGGTCGAGCTGATGCGGTGGCGGCTCGATGCCTACCCGTGGCGTCGCGCCAGCGGCCTGGAGTGACCGCGTCGGCAGATCCAGCACGGCTCGGACGGGTGCCGCTGCACCAGGGCGTGCTTGAGGCGGTAGAACGCCACGACCGCGAGCGTCACGGACACGACGCTGATCACCCCCGGTGTGGCGTGGGCGACGTCGACGTGAGATCCGGGTGAGGCTGCGGAAAACTCTCGGCACCGGACTCGCGTGTGTGCGGCAGCGGCCGCTCGTCTCCGGCCGCTGTCCGGACGATTCCCGCCATCCGAGAACTCGACGGCGGCGCGTTGACCTGCGCCGACGGCGTCGAGCACCCTCGTCGACAGGTCACGAGCGCCAGCGCGAAGCCCCGGCTTGCTGGCCGGCAACCCTCCGACGCGGTGGGGTGCCCCGGGTGAGGACCGGGCTCCGTCGAGGTGGCGGGGCAAGCGCGATCTCCGGGAGATGCTCATGAGCCACAGCGACCGCCCCCTGCTCCCCGTCGTCGGAGCCGACACCGAGGTGCCGCTCGTCACCGGCGACGTCGTCCGGTACGCCAACCTCGACCCGGCCGCCAGCGCACCCTGTCTGGAGCACGTGCACGACGTGGTCCAGCGCCTGCTGCCGCTCTACGCCAGCGTGCACCGCGGCGCGGGCTACCTGTCGCAGGTGTGCACCGAGGTGTACGAGCAGGCCCGGGCGACCGTGGCGGCGTTCGTCGGCGCGCGCGGCGACGACGTCACCGTGTTCACGCGCAACACGACCGACGCGCTCACGCTGCTGGCGCGCTGCGTGCCCGAGGGCGCCGGAGTCCTCACCCTCGACATCGAGCACCACGCCAACCTGCTGCCGTGGCAGCAGCGCGGCGACCACCGCGTCGTCACGGCCCGAAGGACGGTGGCCGAGACCCTCGACGCGGTATCGGCCGCGCTGCGGGAGAAGCGGACGGCGCTGCTCGCCGTCACCGGGGCGTCCAACGTCACCGGCGAGACCCTGCCGCTGCGCGAGCTCGTCGCCGTCGCCCACGACGCCGGCGCGCGGGTGGTCGTCGACGCCGCGCAGCTGGCGCCGCACCGGCGGATCGACCTGGCCGGCAGCGGCGTCGACTACCTGGCGCTGTCCGGCCACAAGCTGTACGCCCCGTTCGGCGCCGGTGCGCTGGTCGGGCGCCGCGACTGGCTCGACGCCGGCGAGCCGCACCTGGCCGGCGGGGGAGCGGTCCGCGAGGTGACGACGTCCGGCGCCCGGTGGGCCACCTCGCCGCAGCGGCACGAGGGCGGCACCCCGAACGTCGTGGGCGCCGTCGCGCTCGCCGCCGCGTGCGAGGCGCTCGCCGCCGTCGGGGCCGAGGAGCTCGAGCGCCACGAACGGCGGCTGCGCGACCGGCTGCTGCGCGGCCTGGAGGCGCTGCCGGGCGTCACCGTGCACCGCTTCTTCACCGACGGCAGCGACCCGGTCGGCGTGGTCACGTTCGACCTGGACGGCGTCCCGGCCGGCCTGCTCGCCGCCTACCTGTCCGCGGAGGCGGGCGTCGGCGTCCGCGACGGGCGCTTCTGCGCGCACCCGGCCCTCGAGCGGCTCGGCGTCAGCGGAGGAGCGGTGCGGGCCAGCCTCGGTGTCGGGACGACCGGCGAGCACGTCGACCGTCTCGTCGCCGCGCTCACCCGGTTCGTCGCCACCGGCGCCGCCCAGGGAAGGTACGAGGAGGTCGACGGCCGCTGGCGGCCGGTGCACGACCCGCGCCCCGCGCCGTCCGGGCACGGGCTGCTGGGCAGCCTCGCCGCCACGCCGGACGTCCGGCACGGCACGCCCTGCACCGGGGAGGCCGCGGCCTGAGGAATACTTGAGCGCTCAACCATGCTCGGAGAGGTATGAGCCTCGAGTACGCCGTCGACCGGCAGCTGGCCGCGTCCCTTCCGCTCACGCGGACCCACCGCGCGTGGACCCCCGACGACGGCGCCCTGCCGGCGCTCTACCTCAGCCACGGCGCACCGCCGCTGCTCGACGACGAGCGGTGGATGCGCGAGCTGTTCGGGTGGGCGCAGACGATGCCCAAGCCGCAGGCCGTGCTCATCGTCAGCGCGCACTGGGAGTCCGCGCCACTGAGCCTGTCGAGCGCGGCCGCCGGGACGCCGCTGGTGTACGACTTCCGCGGGTTCGAGCAGCGCTTCTTCCGCATGACGTACGCGACGCCCGACGCGTCGGCGCTCGCGTCGGCGGTCGCGGCGCTGATGCCGGACGACGAGCCGGTGCACCAGCACACCGGCCGTGGGCTCGACCACGGCGCCTGGGTGCCGCTCACGGTGATGTACCCGGCCGCCGACGTGCCGGTGCTGCAGATGAGCCTGCCGACGCACGACCCGGCCCGTCTCATGGAGATCGGCCGGCGGCTGCGCCCGCTCCGGGAGCAGGGCGTGCTGGTCATCGGCAGCGGCTTCATGACGCACGGCCTGCCGTTCCTGTCGCGGGAGCACTGGATGCAGCAGGCGGGCCCGCCGTCCTGGTCCGTGGACTTCGACGCCTGGGCGGCCGACGCCCTGGCCCGCGGGGACGTGGAGGAGCTGGCGGCCTTCCGCAGCAAGGCTCCCGGCATGCCGTACGCGCACCCGACCGTCGAGCACTACACGCCGCTGTTCGTCACGCTCGGCGCGGCGACGACACCCGACCAGCCGGTCCCGACGACGATCGAGGGCTACTTCATGGGCCTGTCGAAGCGGTCGCTGCAGGTGGCCTGATGGAGACCACGCGCTGGCTGACGGACGACGAGCAGCGGGTCTGGCGGGCGCTGATCCGGATGGTCGACCGGCTGCCGGCCGCGCTCGACCGCCAGCTGCAGCGGGACGCCGGCATCCCGCACGCCTACTACGTCATCCTCGCGATGCTGTTCGAGGCGCCGGGACGGTCGCTGCGGATGAACGAGCTCGCCGAGGCGGTCTCGGCGTCCCAGAGCCGCCTGTCGCACGCGGTGACCCGACTCAGCCAGCGGGGATGGGTCGAGCGCACCGCGTGCGAGACGGACGGCCGCGGCCAGGTGGCACACCTGACCGACGCCGGCTACGACGTCCTCGTCGCGCTCGCCCCCGGCCACGTCGCCGAGGTCGCCCGGTTGGTGTTCGACCACCTGAGCCCGTCCGACGTCCACCGCCTCGGCGTCATCGCGGAGGCCGTGAACGCCCGGATCGAGGAGAAGGAGACAATCGACCCATGACGACCACCGACGAGTACGCGCCGAGCCGGAGCGAGTGGGTCCGCAAGCAGGTCGAGGAGATCGAGTCCTCCGGCGGTGAGCGCGGCACCACCCTGCGTGGCGTGCCGGTCGTCGTCCTGACGATGCGCGGCGCGAGGACCGGCAAGCTGCGCAAGGTGCCGCTGATGCGCGTCGAGCACGAGGGCTCGTACCTCGCCGTCGCCTCGCAGGGTGGCGCGCCGACGCACCCGCACTGGTACCACAACCTCGTCGCCGACCCGCGGGTCCGCGTGCAGGACGGTCCGACGGTCGTCGAGACCCGCGCCCGGCTGCTGTCCGGCGGTGAGCGGGAGCAGTGGTGGCAGCGTGCCCTGCAGGTGTGGCCGGACTACGCCGACTACCAGGCCAGGACCCAGCGCCAGATCCCGCTCTTCCTCCTGGAGCCCACTCCGGCCACCCCCTGACCCACCTCTCCCGCCCGTGACCCAGGACGGGCGTGATCACGGTCGGAGTGCTGGATCGCGGGGGGCTGGGAGCGGGGGGCTGGGACCGGGCGGCAGATCAGGTGGTGGCGAGCACCTGCACGGTGGTCCCGTCCGTCGAGGTGACGACCCCCTCATGGGTGGCCACCGTGACGCCGATGTCGTCGGCCGTGATCGCCTGCGGTCGCGCGCCCGTGGCGGCGCGCTGCTCCCACGTGCCGCCGGCGTCCGTGCTGACGAACAACGTGCCGGCCGGGTCGACGGCCCAGACCGTGCTCGTGTCGGCCCAGTCGAGGAACACGACGACGGGCGCGCCGTCCACCGCCTCGAACGACTGCCCGCCGTCCGACGACCGCACCGGGCCACGCTCCGTGGTCGCCAGCACCGTGGCGCCGTCGGGGGAGACCGCGACGGCGGCCGGCTGGACGTCGTCCCCGTCCATCCACGTGCGGCCGCCGTCGCTGCTCGTGCGGAGCGCACCGTCGAACCCGACGACGGTGTCACCGGTGGCGCTCAGCGTGTGGAAGTCCGTCTGCCCGGTGAGCGACACGGGCTGCCACGTCAGGCCACCGTCACGGGACTCGATGAGGCCCAGCGGGTTCGGCAGGTCGTCGCCCGGGCCGGGGTGACCACTGGAGAGAAAGTGGTCGTCCCCGGCGACGGTGAAGCCCATGAGGTCGGTCGCCGCATCCCCGACGCGGGTGACCTGCTCGCCGTCCAGGACGAACAGGCCCGCGTGCGTCCCCAGGTAGAGCAGGCCGTCGGCGGGGTTGCGGCCGATGCCGTGGATGTGTGCCGCGTCGGCCGGCAGGGTGGCGGGGGACCGGGTCGCCTCGGCGTCCTCGGAGGCAGCGCAACCGGTGAGCGCGAGACCCAGCGCGGTTGCGGCCAGGACGACGGAAGGACGGCGACGCATCCACTCTCCCCGAGGTCGGGTCCGGCTGCCCGGACGACGATCAGGGTAGTCGCGGGGTGTGGGACGTCAGCCGGCAGGCTCCTCGGCAGGCGCCGGCTCCTCCGTCCGCTGCTCGGGAAGCTGGGTGACCGGGTCGGGCGAGCGGTAGGCCACCCAGCGGCACTCGACGAGGTCCCAGTAGTGGTGTCGGTCCATGGCGGCCCCCTTCGTCGCTCGACGCCCATGGTGCCCACCGGGCGGCGCGCCGTCCATGGTCCGAACGGGCCGGGGGAGCAGGTGTCGTCCCGGTGAGGGGGGGTAGAGGGCCGGGGCAAGCGACAGACCACCCGAAGGAGTGACGATGACGACACCGACTCCTGCCGGAGGTGCGGGGTACCCGTACGAGCCGGCCGCCGGGTCGACGACCGACCCGCAGGGCACGGCGACGGAGGACCGCAGCACCACCGACACCGCGCGGGAGGAGGGCCGCCGCGTCGCCGGTGTGGCGCGGGAGGAGGCCTCCACCGTCGCCGAGGAGGCGAAGACGCAGGCCCGCAACGTCCTCGGCGACGTCCAGCGCGAGGTGAGCGAGCAGTCGAGGGCCCAGCGTGACCGGCTCGCCGGCCTGCTCACCGAGCTCGGTGACGAGCTGCACCAGATGGCGAGCTCGAGCGACCGCTCGGGCCTCGCGAGCGACCTGGCCGGCCAGGTCGCCGACCGCAGCAAGCAGGCCGGCCGCTTCCTCGCCGACCACGAGCCGGGCGAGCTGGTGGACGAGGTCCGGCGCTTCGCGTCGCGCCGCCCGGGCGTGTTCCTGCTCGGTGCGCTCGCGGCCGGCGTCGCCGCCGGAAGGCTGACCCGGGGCGCGGCCAAGGCGCACGGCGTCGGCGAACCGGACGGCGCGCCGCAGGCCCGCCCGGCGGGCGGCTACCCGACGGACCCGTACCCGCCCGTCCCGACCGAGCCGGTCGGCGCCGAGGTGCCGCCGGACGTCGGCAACTACGGCGGACGGGCACCCACCGGACCGGTGGTGGACCCGGTGGAGCCGGGCTACCCCGTACCGACCGGCACCCGCCGCAGCGAGGGGTACGCGCCGTGACGACCCAGATGCCCGGACGGTCCGGAGCCGAGCGCTCGCTCGGCGAGATCGTCGGGGACATCGCGAGCGACCTGGGCACGCTCGTGCGCCAGGAGATGGACCTCGCGAAGACCGAGATCAAGGCCGAGGTCGGCAAGGCCGGCAAGGGCGCCGGCCTGCTCGGTGGCGCGGGCGTCACCGGCTTCCTCGCCCTGTTCTTCGCCTCGCTGACCGTCATGTACGCGCTCGGTCAGGTGATGGACCTGGTGTGGGCCGCGCTCATCGTGGCGGTCGTGTGGGCGGTGGTCGCCGCCGTGCTGGCGGCCACCGGGCGCCGACGACTGCGCGAGGTGGACCCCAGCCTGAGCACGACGAAGCAGACCCTGAAGGAGGACGCCCGATGGGCGAAAGCACCGACACGCAACGCCTGAGCCGCGACATCCAGCACACCCGCGGTGACCTGACCCGCGACGTCGACGCGCTCGCCGACAAGGTGAGCCCGGCCCGGGTCGCGGACCGCACCCGGGAGCGGGCGCGCCACCGGTTCACCTCGATGAAGGAGTCCGTGATGGGTTCTGCGCACGACACGCGAGACCACGTCTCGTCCGCCGG
Organism: Actinomycetes bacterium; assembly: GCA_046566185.1. GTDB lineage: Bacteria > Actinomycetota > Actinomycetes > Actinomycetales > SCSIO-59966 > SCSIO-59966. The sequence goes on from JBKHXE010000184.1 coordinate 6,879, forward strand.
CAGCTCTGTGGGCTCCGCCGCCGGGTCGACGCTGGACGGCGCCCGCGCCAAGGCGCAGGGCAACCCGGTGGCCGCGGGTCTCGTCGCCTTCGGCGTCGGGTGGCTGATCTCGTCGGTGCTGCCGGCCACCGAGAAGGAGGCCCGCGCCGCGCGGCGGCTGGAGGAGACGGCCAAGGAGCACGGGCAGCCCGTCGCCGAGCAGGCGAAGGAGGTCGGTCGTGAGATGGGGGAGCACCTGAAGGACAGCGCCTCCCAGGCCGCGAACGAGGTGAAGGACACCGCCCAGCAGTCGAAAGAGCGTGTGCGCGACGAGGGACAGACCTCCGCGCAGCACGTCCGCGAGTCCGGCTAGACAGCGGTTCCGCACCAACCAGGAGGGGTCGGCCCGAGAGGGCCGGCCCCTCCTCGCGTCGCGTCGGGGCCGTCAGGCGCGCTGCGGCACCGGGATCTTGCGGGTGACGGCGACGTCGACGCCGGCACCGGCCAGGGCGGCGGCGAGGTCGCCGGTCGGTCGCTTGTCGGTGACGAGGACGTCGATCGAGCCCAGCGGCGCCAGCAGCACGGGGGCCTTCGTGCTGAACTTCGTGTGGTCGGCGAGCAGGACGACGCGGTCCGCCGCCTCCATGATCGCCAGCTTGGTCGGCCGCTCGAGGGCCCGGGCGACGAAGACCCCACGGGGTGAGACCGCCGCCGCCCCGAGGAACGCGGTGTCGGCGTGCAGCAGGCCCAGCGCGTCCACGGCGAGCTGGCCCACCAGCGCCTGGCTGTCGGTGAGCAGCTCGCCCCCCAGTCCGATGACCCGGGCGGACGGCAGGTGCAGCAGGTGCTGCAGCACCGGCACCGAGTGGGTGATGACGGTTCCGGAGAAGTCCTGCGGGAGAGCCGCCGCCAGCTCGTAGGGCGTCGTCCCGGCGTCGACGACGATGGTCGAGTCGCCGGTCACCCACTCCAGGGCCCGGGCGGCGATGCGGTGCTTCGCCTGTGCCTGCGCTCGACCTCGGCTCGCGAAGTCGGCGGTGCGCAGGACGCCGTGCGGGAGGCTCGCGCCGCCGTGGACGACGCGCACCTGACCCTGCTCCTCGAGCGACCGCAGGTCGCGGCGGACGGTCATGTCCGACACGCCGAGCTCTGCGGTGAGTGCCGTGACGGAGAGGAAGCCGGCCGTCTGCAGCCGCCGCAGGATCTCCTCGCGGCGCGCGGCGCCGGTCATGGGCGACGTGCGGTCGGGCATCCGGGCTCCCCTCGTCGCCGCCAAGATTAGTGGGCACCAGGGGCTTGCGCAATATCCAACACTCGGTGTTGACTATCCAACATTCGACGTCAGGAGGTCCGATGGCCCTGGACACCGCACCGGCGGTCTTCGTCGGTTCCCTCACCTGGGACGCGATCGCGCTGGTGGACCACTACCCCCACGCGGACGAGCGCCAGGTGGCACGCGAGATCCGTTACGCGGGAGGGGGTCCGGCAGCCACCGCAGCTGTGGCAGCCGCTCGGCTCGGCGTCCCGAGCGCCGTGGTCGGCGCGGTGGGGGACGACGACGAGGGGCGGGCCATCCTCGCGGGTCTGGCGGCCGAGGGAGTGCTCACCGACGGCGTCCGGGTCGTGGAGGGCACCCGGTCCGGCGCGAGCGTGGTGGTCGTGGACGCCGGTGCCGGCACCCGCGCGATCAGCACCCGGCCGGTGCCGCCGCTCGACCTGGACGCCGACACCGCTGCGGGCGCGCTGCTGCGCGACGCGGCCTGGGTGCACGTCGACCACGTGGGATGGGCGCCGGTCGACCGGTGGCGCCGCCGGGAGGCCGCGTCGTTCCACCTGTCCGTCGACGCCGGCAACCCGATCGACGGGTTCAGCGCCGACGGGGTCGACCTGTACGCCCCGACGACGCAGGCCCTGCGCCGCCGCTACAGCGACCTGCCGGACGACGAGCTGCTCGACGCCGCGCTGCGCGAGGGTGCCCGCACCGTGGTGGCCACCCGCGGCGGCGCCGGGGCGCTCGCCGCGACCGCTGCCGGCGACCGCGCGACCGCTCCGGCGCACGACGTCGACGTGGTGAGCACCCTGGGCGCCGGCGACGTCTTCCACGGCGCGTTGCTCGCGGCCGTCGTCCGCGACCTGCCGCTGCCGGAGGCCCTGCGCTACGCGAACGTCGCGGCCGCCCTGTCCTGCCGCGGCCTCGACGGCCGCTCCGCGATCCCCGACCACGCGACCGTCCGGGCCGTGGTCGACGAGCCCGACCCGACCGCCGTCCCCGTCCCGCTCCGAGCCGAGGAGACCCCGTGACCTCCGTCCCCCAGACCCGCTCCGGCCTGGCCGCGCTGCAGCGCCCCTCCGGCGCCTACGCGATGCTGGCCGTCGACCAGCGCGAGGCGATGCGCACCATGTTCGCCGAGCACCAGACCGAGCCCGTCACCGACGAGCAGGTCGCCGACTTCAAGGTCGCCGCGACGCGCATCCTCACCCCGCACGCCTCGGCGGTGCTCGTCGACCGGCAGTTCGCCTTCGACCGCGTCGTCGCCGAGGGCGCCGTCGCCACCGGCTGCGGCCTCATCGCGGCCGCCGACGCCTTCTCCTCGGCCCACGGCGAGCTGGTGGGCCACGTCGAGATCGACCGGGACGTCGTTCCCGAGCGGGTCAAGGCGCAGGGCGCGGTCGCCCTCAAGCTGCTCGTCCTCTACCGGCCGGACGGCGGGGCCGCCGAGCGCGTCGCCATGGTCGAGGAGTTCGTCGGCACCTGCCGCCGCCACGACCTCGTCAGCATCATCGAGCCCGTCTCCCGCCCGCCCCTGACGGGCGGGGACTGGGACTGGGACGCCGGCGTCCTCGCCGCCGCCCGCGAGCTGGGTGGTCTGGGCGCCGACCTCTACAAGGCCGAGGTGCCGCTGCGCGGGCAGGGTGACCACGACGAGATCCGCCGCCGCTGCGCGCAGATCACCGAGACCGTGTCGTCGCCGTGGGTGGTGCTGTCCTCCGGCGTGCCGCAGGACGTCTTCCCGACCGCGGTGCGCCTCGCCTGCACCGAAGGCGCGTCAGGCTTCCTCGCCGGTCGGGCGGTGTGGGCGTCGTGCATCGGCGCGGACGACGTGGAGCGCGACCTCGCGGAGTCGGCGGTTCCGCGCCTGCAGCGACTCGGCGAGCTCGTGGACCAGGTGGTGGCACGGTGACCGGCACCGCAGCGCCGCGGGTCGTCGTCGTCCCCACCGCCCGGCCGACGTTCGTCGTCGACGTGGCGCGCGAGCGCGCGGACGCCGCGCGCGCGGTCCTCGCCGAGCTCGGCGCCGAGGTCGTCGGGCCCGAGCAGCTCGTGATGACGCCGGAGGACGTCGAGGCGGCGCGCCCGCTGGTCGACACCGGCGCCGACCTCGTCGTCAACGTCTGCGCCTCGTTCTCCGACGCGAGCCCGGCCCTCGCGCTGTACACGCGCCTCGACCGGCCGGTGCTGCTGTGGGCGTTCCGGGAGCCCGGCCCGGTCGGTGACCGGCTGTGGCTGAACTCGATGTGCGGCGCCAACCTCTACGGGCACGCGCTGGTGCGGGAGGGCGGGCAGGTCCGGCTGCTCTACGGCGACCCGGGGGAGCCGCACGTCCGCGAGGTGCTGCGGGACGCCCTCGCCGGGCGGCTGCCGGAGGCGCCCGCCCTGCCGACCGACCAGCGCGAGCGCGCGGACGCCGACGCGGTGAGGGCCGCGCTGGACGCGTTGCGGGGCCGTCGCATCGGCGTCGTCGGCGACCCGCCACCGGGGTTCACGCCCAGCGAGTTCGACCCCGCGCTGCTCGAGTCGCTCTTCGGCCTGACCGTCGACGCCACCACCGTCGAGGCCGCGATGGACGCCGTCCGCGGCGTGGAGGCCCCGGCGACCCAGGCCGAGCTGGCCTCGGTCAGCGCCGACCGCCCGAGCCTGGCGTCCCTGGACGCCGCGGAGGTCGAGCGGCACGCCGCCGTCACGGTCTCGCTGCGCGACTGGGCCGCCGACGGCGACCTGTCGGCCGTGGCGCTGCGGTGCTGGCCGGAGTTCCCCACCCAGCTCGGCGTGTGCCCGTGCTCGTCGCTGTCGCGGCTGGCCGACGAGGGGACGCCGACGGTGTGCGAGCGCGACGTCTACGGCGCGGTCACCATGCTGCTGCTCGAGGCGCTGGGCTCCGGCACCACCTACCTCGTCGACACCGTCGAGCTGGACGCCGCCGCGAACCTCGTCCGCCTGTGGCACTGCGGGTCCGCGGCGACCGCGCTCGCCGCCGAGGGCTCGGGCGCCGAGCAGTTCGTGCACTGCAACCGCAAGATCGGGGTCGCGGGCAACTTCCCGCTCCGCACCGGGCCGGTCGTCATGGCCCGCCTCACGGAGGACGTGACCGGCTCCGGCGGGCTGCGTCTCCTCATCGCGTCCGGCGAGTCGCTGCCGGCGCCGAACCGCTTCCAGGGCAACACGGCCGACGTCCGGCTCGACACCGACGCCGAGACGTTCGTGCACGGCCTGGTCACCGGGGGGTTCCCGCACCACACCGTCCTGGCCTGGCGCGACGTCAGGCCGCAGCTGCGCACCGCCGCCGACCTCCTCGGCATCCCCGTCGTCGAGTGGTGACCACCGACACCACAGTTGGGAGACTCAACATGTACGAGCAGCACCTGTCCTCCGCCCTGACCCGCCGCCGCCTCCTGCAGGCGCTCGGCCTCGCCGGGGTCGGCGCGTTCGGCGCCGCCTGCGCGGGCCCCGGCGCGTCCGGCGGCGGCAGCCAGAACGCCTCCAGCCCTCTGCCCACCAGCGCCGGCCCGATCGAGGGCGACGTGTCCTTCGCGCACTGGCGCGCCGAGGACAAGGAGGTCCTCGACAAGATCATCGCCAACTTCGTCAAGGCGAACCCGGACGTCAGCATCCAGCAGGACATCGCGCCGTCCAACGACTACCAGAGCACCGCGCTGCAGCAGATCCGCACCGGTGACATCGGTGACGTGTTCACGTCCTTCCGCGGTGCGCAGTTCAACGACATGGTGTCGGCGGGCCTGTACTCCGACCTCACCGGCCAGCCCGTCGTCGACCGCTACCAGCCGGAGCTCATCGCCACCGGTGCGGACGGCGACACCCAGTACGGCCTGCCGTACCAGCTCGTCTTCCTCATGGCGATCAGCAACCTCGAGCTGCTCGAGAAGGCCGGCGCGACCGAGAACCCCGACAGCTGGGACGGCTTCCTCTCGCTGTGCGAGGACCTGCTGGCCCAGGGGGTCGTCCCGATCGCCTGGCCGGCCGGTGACCCCGGCAACGCCGGCCAGATGCTCAACGCGATGGTGATGAACAACGCGCCGTCCGACGACATGTTCGCCAAGATCGAGGCCGGCGAGTACAAGTGCACGGACGACTGGTTCGTCAAGACGCTGGAGCAGTACGCCGAGCTGCGGCCGTACGTCCAGCCCAACGCGACCGGCACCGCCGTGGAGCCGGCCCAGCAGCTGTTCGCCCAGGGTCAGGCCGGGATGCTCTACACCGGCTCGTACCACATGGCGGCGGTGCGCGGGCTCGGCGCGCAGTTCCCCTTCGGACTGATCGCGCCGATCACCACGTCTGCCTCCGACGCCACGTACGAGGGCGTCTTCAACACCACCTTCATCCTCGGCGTCAACACGGCGTCCGACGTGCAGGCGGCCGCCCTCGCCTTCGTGGAGTACCTGTCCGAGCCCGAGGTCGGCAGCGAGTACGCCAACGGCACCGGTCAGTTCCTCACCCTCGCGGACGTCACCTACGACAACCCCGACCTCGACGCCACGTCGGACTGGCTGACGCGCAAGACCCTGCTCGCGCCCCGCTTCCAGTTCAACGACCTGGACATCCGCAGCGCCGTCGAGGAGACCGCCGTCAAGGTCGTGGGCGGCACCGACCCCGCCCAGGCGGCCGAGGACGCCCAGCGGATCATCGACCAGCGCATCGGCTGACCGATCAGCACGGCCCGCCGCCGCCGCGCGGCGGCGGGCCGGGGTTGGAGGACCCCGTGACCCAGCTACAGACCGGCCCCACCCGGACGGCGGTGGCCACCGGCGGGCGGTTCCGCCGCGGTGCGCGCCGGTCCGCCACCCGCGCCCACCCGGCGTTGCTGCTCTTCCCCGTGCCGGCGCTCGTCCTGTACCTGTTCTTCTTCGCGGTGCCGGCGCTGCAGGCCATCCAGTACTCCGTCACCGACTGGGACGGCTTCAGCGCCACGTTCTCCAACGTCGGGATCGACAACTTCACGCGCGCCCTGACGAACGACGACCTGTTCACCAACGCGCTGGTGAACAACCTCAAGTTCATGCTCGTCGTGGTCGTGTTCCAGACGTTCTTCGCGCTGATGCTGGCGGTGTTCCTCGTCCGCAACAGCCGCTCGTCGGTCCTGCTCCGGGCGCTCTTCTTCTTCCCGACGATCCTGTCGTCGGTCTCGGTGGCCTTCATCTGGAAGTTCGTCTACGACCCGAACTTCGGGCTCGGCAACCGGGTGCTCGGCGCGGTGGGGCTGGAGTCGCTGCAGTCCTCCTACCTCGGCAACGACGCGGTCGCGATCTACTGGGTCGCCGTCACCCAGGTGTGGTTCCACGCGGGCCAGATGATGGTCATCTTCATCGCCGGCCTGCAGGCCGTGCCCCCGGAGCTCTACGAGGCCGCCGAGGTGGACGGCGCGGGGCCGTGGAGCCGGTTCCGCCACATCACCTGGCCGATGATCGCCCCGGCCACGGCCATCGTCGTGGCCTACACGACCATCCAGTCGTTCAAGGCGTTCGACCTCATCCTCGGTCTCGGCGGCAACCCGCCGAAGTTCGCGCTCGACATCCTGTCGACCCGCATCTACACGACGTTCGTCAACGGCCAGTTCGGCTACGCGGCGGCCGAGTCGCTCATCTTCATGGCGTTCATCGCGGCGGTCGTCGTCGCGCAGCGCCGCATCCTCAAGCTCACGCACCAGGAATCCTGAGGAGGTCCGCCATGGCCGGGTCCATCGCCCGCCGGGGCATCCTGGCGGTGTACGCCGTCATCATCGTCGTGCCGATCACCGTGGTGGTCTTCGGCAGCTTCAAGACGACCCCCGAGCTGTTCGCCTCGCCGTTCGGCCTGCCGTCGTCGGTGTCGTTCGGCAACTACGACACGGTGCTGAACGAGCAGAACCTCGCCCGGGCTCTGCTCAACAGCGCGCTCGTGACGTGCACGTCGGTGGCGGTCACGCTGTTCCTCGGCAGCCTCGCCGCCTACGCCGTGGCGCGCATCCCGGGGTGGAAGAGCTGGCTGATCTTCGGGTTCCTGGTGCTCGGCATGTCGGTGCCGGCACAGGCGAACATGATCCCGCAGTACGTGCTGTTCGAGCGCCTCGGCCTGCTGGACAGCCTGCTCGGCCTGGTGCTCATCAACGTCGTCGTCGGCCTGCCGGTCGCCGTCTTCATCCTGGGTGGCTTCCTCAAGTCGCTGCCGCGCGAGACCTACGAGGCCAGTGCCATCGACGGAGCCGGGCCCTGGCGCACCTACCGGTCGGTGGCCATGCCGATGGCCCTGCCCTCGGTAGCCGCCACCGCGATCTTCCTCTTCGTCATCCAGTGGAACGACCTGCTGTACCCGCTGCTGTTCATCCGCTCGCCGGAGAAGAAGACGCTGCCGCTGGCATTGCTGGACTTCCAGGGCCAGTTCCTCACCGACTACCCGCTGCTGTTCACCGGGGTCATCATCGCCTCGCTGCCGCTGGTCGTCGCCTACGTGCTGCTGCAGCGCTACTTCGTCGCGGGCATGACCGCCGGGTCGGTGAAGGGATGAGCGACGTCGTCCTGCGCCACGTCGCGTCGGTCGGCCGCGACGGCGACGCGCTCCTCGTGGGCGTGCGGGCGCTGGCGGCCACGGAGCTGCCCGGAACCCCTGGCTGGCTGACCGGTGAGCCGATGCTCGAGCAGGGGCTCGAGGTGACCATGCCGAACCTGCCGCAGGACCTGCGGCTGCCGCCGCTCGACGAGACGCCGTTCGTGGTGCGTGTCGAGGCGGTCGGCCCGCGCACGGTGCGCCTCACGTGCGCGCCGGACGGCGCCCGGGTGCTCGGCGAGCCCGCGACCTGGCTGGGCGTGGTCGTCGACCCGCGCCCCGAGGCGGTCGACGTACGGGTGCGCGAGGACGGCGACGAGGTCGTCCTCGAGACGCTGGCCGTGCGGGTCCGCCTGGGGCGCAGCCCGTTCACGCTGCGCGTCGAGGACGTGGCGTGCGGGCGGACGGTGCTGCGCACCGCGGAGCGGCTGCGGCAGGTGGCGGGGTTCCCGATGGCGCCGCCGGTGCTGGCACGACGTGCCGGCACCACGCTGCACCTCGAGCTCGGCACCGACGAGGACGTGCTCGGGCTCGGTGAGCAGTTCGGCCGGCTGGTGAAGAACGGCCAGCGGCTCGTGCTGCGCGTCGAGGACGCGCTGGGCACCGGCACCGGGCTGGCCTACAAGCCGGTGCCGCTGTGGCACTCCACCGCCGGCTACGCGGCCCTGGTCAACACCGGCGCCACCGTCACGGCGGACGTCGGCCACACCCGGCCGAGCGTGCTGGGTGTCGAGGTGGCCGACGAGGCGCTCGACCTCTACGTGACCGTCTCGCCCGACCCGGCGGTGCGGCTCGGCGACCTCACCGCGCTGACCGGCCGGGCGAGCGTGCCGCCGCTGTGGGCGTTCGGGTACTGGATGGGTCGATGCCGCTACTCCTCGCGTGCGCAGATGGAGGAGGTGGCCCGGGGGATGGCGCAGCACGGCGTGCCGTGCGACGTCCTGCACCTGGACCCCGACTGGCTCGTCGTCGACCGGCTGAACACCGACTTCATCTGGAACACCGACCGTTTCGGCGACCGACGCGAGCTGGTCGAGTCGCTCGACAAGCTCGGCTGCCGGCTGTCGGTGTGGGAGCTGCCGTACCTCGACCCGGCCTCGCCGCGCTACGCGGAGGCGGAGGAGCGCGGCTACCTGGTCCGCGGCACCGACGGCGCGACCGCCCACGTGCGGGGCACGCCGACGCCCGACGGCCGGCACCGCGCGCTGGTCGACTTCACCGACCCCGACGCCCGGGCCTGGTGGCAGGCGATGCACGAGCCGTTCCTCGCCGACGGGGTGGCGGTCTTCAAGACCGACTTCGGCGAGGGGCTGCCGGACGACGTCCAGCTCGCCGACGGCACGCCGCCGCACCACGCCCACAACCTCTACCCGTTGCGCTACAACGGCGCCGTCAGCGAGGTCATCGGCCGCGCCACCGGACGAAACCCGCTGGTGTGGGGCCGCAGCGGCTGGGCCGGCTCGCAGCGGTACCCGGGCCAGTGGGGCGGGGACGCCGAGTCGACGGTCGTCGGGATGCAGGCCACGGTGCGCGGCGGACTGTCGTACGCCCTGTCGGCGCCGGGCTTCTGGAGCCACGACATCGGCGGGTTCTTCGGGCCCGAGCTGACGCCCGGCCTGTACGCCCGCTGGACGCAGCTCGGTGCCCTGTCGCCCCTGATGCGCGCGCACGGGCTGCGGCCGCGCGAGCCGTGGGAGTTCGGCGACCGCGCGCTCTCCGTGGCGCGGGACTGGGTTCGCCTGCGGTACTCGCTGCTGCCGTACCTGTGGCAGGTCGCGCACGAGTCCGCCGCCGCCGGGCTGCCGCTGATGCGGCCGGTCGGGCTGGAGTTCCCGCGCGACCCGGTCGCGGGCGGGCTCGACGGCCAGTTCCTGCTCGGCCGCGACCTCATGGTGGTGCCGGTCTTCGACGACGGCGTGGACCCCGTCGAGAGGCGGTTCTACCTGCCGGCGGGCCGATGGGTCGACCTGCTGACGGGTGAGGCCTTCGAGGGCCCGGGCTTCGTCGAGGTCGAGGTACCGCTGGAGCGGATGCCGCTGCTCGTGCGCGACGGGGCGCTGCTGCCGCGGGTCGAGGTGGCCGCCGGCGTGCGGCGCACCGACGACCTGCTCGACGTGCCGTGGACGCTGCACGTCGCCGGCGGTGGTGACGTCGAGCGCGAGCTGGTCGGCTTCGACGGCACGCCGAGCCGGGTGCGCGTCGAGGGCGCCGGCGTGCGGGTCGAGGGACCGCTGCGCGTCACGCCCGAGGTGGTGCGGCATGGCTGACGCCGAGCTGCCCGAGCGGCTGGGTCGCCTGGCCGCGCTGGCGCGCGAGCACGGCGCCGCCACCGTCGTGCTGCGGGAGCAGGCGTCGCTGTCGTGGCTGCTCGGAACCCGCTCGCACGTGCCGCAGACGCTGGACGCCGCGTGCTTCGACGTCGTCGTCACGGCCGGGGTCGAGCCGCGTCTCACCGTGGTGACGAACGCGATCGAGGCGCCGCGGCTGCGCGACACCGAGCTCGCGGACGTCGCCGCCGACTGGCAGGTCGTGCCGTGGTGGCAGGGCCGGGACGGCGCGCTGCCGGCCGGGGACGACGTCGTCGCCGATCGCGCTTACGCCGGCGCCCGGGACGTCGGGCCGCAGGTCGCCGCCCTGCGCCGGGTGCTCGGCGCGCACCAGCGAGACGCGCTGCGGTCGGTCTGCCGCGACGCGGCCGCCGCGGCGACGGCCGCCGCAGGGCGGCTCACCCCGGCGACGACCGAGTACGCCGCCGCCGGGGCGCTGGCGGCCGAGCTGCTGGAGCGGGCCCTCGACCCCGTCGTCCTGCTCGTGGCCGGCCACACCAGGATCGCCGGCCACCGCCACCCGCTGCCGACGACCGCCGCGCTCGGCCCCCGGGCGATGCTCGTCTGCTGCGCCCGCCGCGACGGGCTGATCGCCAGCGTCACGCGGATCGTCGCGCTCGGAGCCCCACCGGCCGGGCTCGACCGCTACCGCGCGCTGCTCGAGGTGGAGCGGGTGTTCCTCGACGCCTCGCGGGCCGGGGTGCGGATCGGCGACGTGGTCGCCCGCGGCACCGAGGCCTACGCCGCCAACGGCTTCGCCGCCGACGAGTGGCACCGCCACCACCAGGGCGGGTTCTCCGGGTGGCAGCCCCGCGAGTACCCCGCCCACCCCGGCTCGGACGACGTCGTCCCCGAGCACTCGGTCGTCGCCTGGAATACCAGCGGGGACGGCTGGAAGGTCGAGGACACCTGCCTCGTCACCGCCGGCGGCGTCGAGCCCCTCGTGGACGACGGCCGGTGGCCGACCGTGGAGGTCGGCGGCCGCCGTCGACCCGACGTCCTGACCCTCACCTGAGCACCCACCGAGAGGACCAGCACCGTGACGGACGCAGCAGCCCACCTCATCGACGGCACGTGGGAGGGCGGCGAGCGCACGCTCGACGTGCACAACCCCGCCGACGGCTCCGTGGTCGGCTCGGTGGTGTGGGGGAGCGGCGCCGACGCCACCCGCGCCGCCGACGCCGCGGCCCGCGCCCTGGACGGCTGGGCGGCGACGCCGGCGCGCGCCCGTGCCGACGTCCTGCTGGCCGCGGCCGCCCTGGTCGTCGAGCGCAAGGAGCACCTCGGGCGCCTGCTCGCGACCGAGGCCGGCAAGCGGCTGCCGGAGGCGGTCGCCGAGGTGGCGTTCTCCGCGGAGTACCTGCGGTGGTTCGCCGAGGAGGCCCGCCGCCCCCAGGGCGACGTGCTGACCGGCGAGGCCCCGGGACGCCGCCACCTCACCCTGCGCCGTCCGGCCGGCGTGGTCGCGAGCCTGACGCCGTGGAACTTCCCGTGCTCGATCCAGGCGCGCAAGCTCGCGCCGGCCCTGGCCGCGGGGTGCACGGTCGTCGCTCGGGTGTCGGAGAAGGCGCCGCTGGCGGTCACCGAGATGCTGCGCTGCCTCACCGACGCCGGCCTGCCGCCGGGCGTGCTCAACCTCGTGCACGGCGAGCCGCGCGAGGTGACCGGCGCCCTGCTGGCGCACCGCGCCGTCCGCGTCGTCACCTTCACCGGCTCGACCGGGGTCGGGCGGGAGATCATGCGGACGGCGTCCGACAGCGTCGTCCGACCCCTGCTCGAGCTCGGCGGCGACGCGGCGTTCGTCGTGTTCGACGACGCCGACCTCGACGCCGCCGTCGAGGGGGCGCTGCTCGCGAAGTTCCGCAACACCGGGCAGTCGTGCGTCGCGGCGAACCGCTTCGTCGTGCAGGACGGCGTGTACGACGAGTTCGTCGGCCGCCTCGTCGAGCGGGTCGACGCCATGACCGTGGGCGACGGGCTGGCCGACCCGTGCCCCGACCTCGGGCCGGTCATCGACGACACCCGGGTGCGCGCCGTCACCGGCCTGGTGGAGCAGGCCGTCGGCGCCGGTGCCCGGCTGCTGACCGCCGAGCGCGACGTCCCGCGGCGCGGCCACTACGTCGCGCCCGCGCTGCTCGCCGACGTGCCGGACGGCGTGGGGCTGGCGTGTGAGGAGGTCTTCGGGCCGGTGGCCGGGGTGTTCCGGTTCCGCGACGAGGCCGAGGCGGTGCGGCGGGCGAACGCCTCGGACATGGGCCTGGCCGGCTACGTGTGGACCCGGGACGCCGAGCGCTGCTGGCGGATGGCCGACGCCATGGACGTCGGGATCCTCGGCGTCAACGACCCGCTGCCGTCGGTCGCGTTCGCGCCGATGGGCGGGGTCAAGCAGTCGGGGCTCGGCCGCGAGGGCTCCCGCCTCGGGCTGGAGGAGTTCACGGACGTCCGCTACCTCGCCTGGCGCGCCTGAGCGGGTGGACGACGTCGGCGCGCTGGCGCTGGCCGGCCTCGCCGTCGCGGTGCTCGCCGGGGCGGGCACCCAGCGCGTCACCGGCCTGGGGTTCGCGCTCGTCAGCTCGCCGTTCCTCGTGCTGCTGCTCGGGCCGTTCGAGGGCGTGCTGCTGTCCAACGTGCTGGGGGCGGCGGCGAGCCTCGTGGTCTGGGCGCAGACCTGGCGGGCGACGCAGGTGCGCCGCCTCGTGCTGCTGGCCCTGCCCGCCGTGGTCGCCGTCGCCCCGGGCGCCTGGGTCGCGCGCGAGCTGCCCGCCGCGGTGCTGTCGGTGCTCGTCGGGTCGCTGGTGCTCGTGGCGCTCGCCCTGGTGCTGGCCATCCGCCCGCGCGGCGGGGACGGCGGGTGGCCCGGCGGCGTGCTGGCCGGCGCGGCGTCGGGGTTCATGAACGTCACCGCCGGTGTCGGCGGGCCGGCGGTCACCGTGTACGCGATGGCGACCCGGTGGCCGCACGCCCCGTTCGTGGCGACCGTGCAGCTGCACCTCGTGCTGGTCAACGCGGCGTCGCTGACGCTCAAGGGCTGGCCCCGCCTGCCCGCAGCGGTGTGGCTGGTCGCGGCGGTCGCCCTGCTTGCCGGCGTGGTGGCGGGGCACCTGCTGGCGCGGCGCGTGCCGCCGCAGCGGGCCCGCACCGCCGTCGTCGCGCTCGCGGTCGTCGGAGCGGCGGCCGCCGTCGTGGACGGCGTGCTGGCGCTCTGACCGCCCGTCGACGGCGTCGTGCGCGACATCCCCGGACGAACGTGGCCGCCCGAGGCGACTGTCGTGCCGAACCGGCCTGCCGACGCCCCGGCGAGGACTACCGTCCGGTCATGGCGGTCGTCGAGCCGGGTGCCGCCCAGGCTGCCGTGGCGCCGCGCGTGGAGCTGCTCGCCGCGTGGCTGATGACCGGCGCCGGGGTGCTGTGGGGGCTGCAGTACGTCGTGGCCGGGGTGCCGGAGGCGGCGTTCTGGCCGTGGACGTACGTCGTCGTCTCGGCGGTCAACCTCTTCGCGTACCAGCGGTGGGGCTGGCGGTGGTGGCTGGAGCTGCAGCTGCTGCTCAGCCTGCTCGTGCCGTGGCTGCTCATGTGGCAGCTCGGCGGGTTCGCCGCCTCGGGCGCGGTGGCGCTGTGGTCGCTGGTGGCCCCGATCGGCGCCCTGCTGGCGTACGGGCTGCGGCGGGCGCTGATGTGGTTCGCGGCCTACGTCGTCCTCGTCGTCGTCGCCGCGGTCCGCGAGCCGAGCGCGCCGGCCGGGCTCGTGACGTCGCAGGCGTGGGTCGCGGCGTTCTTCGCGCTCAACGTGATCTGCGTGACGGCGGTCGCGTGGCTGATCACCGGCAGCTTCGCGACGCGCTACAGCAGGCTGGTCGCCTCCGAGCAGCAGTCGCGCCTCGTGGCCGAGTCGGCGACCCGCGCCAAGAGCGAGTTCCTGGCGAACATGAGCCACGAGATCCGCACGCCCATGAACGCGGTCATCGGTATGACGGCGCTGCTGGAGGGCACCCGGCTGGACGCCGAGCAGCGGGAGTACGTCGAGTCCGTGCGCAGCAGCTCCGAGCTGCTGCTGGCCGTCATCAACGACGTCCTGGACTTCTCCAAGATCGAGGCGAGCCGGCTCGAGCTCGACGCGGCGCCGGTCGACGTGCGAGACCTCGTCGAGCGGGCGCTGGACGTCGTCGCGCCGCTGGCGTCGGCCAAGCGGCTCGACCTGGCGTCCGCGGTCGACCCGGGGGTACCGCGCCAGGTGCTCGCCGACGGGCCGCGGCTGCGCCAGGTGCTCGTCAACCTGCTGACGAACGCGGTGAAGTTCACCGAGGCCGGCGAGGTGGTGCTCACCGTCACGTGGGGGGAGCGCGGCCTGACGTGCGCGGTGCGCGACACCGGCATCGGGATCTCGCCGCAGGTGCGCGAGCGCCTCTTCGAGTCGTTCAGCCAGGGCGAGGCGTCGGTGAGCCGGCGGTTCGGCGGCACCGGGCTCGGGCTGGCGATCAGCCGCCGCATCGTCGAGGCGATGGGCGGCCGCATCGACGTGGA
>JBKHXE010000185.1:0-11841 GCA_046566185.1 Actinomycetes bacterium
CACCTTCCCCGGGTTGAGGATGCCGGCCGGGTCGAAGACGGCCTTGAGGCGCCTCTGGAGGTCCAGGCCCACCTCGCCGAGCTCCTCGGCGAGCCAGCGCCGCTTGAGGACGCCGACGCCGTGCTCGCCGGTGATCGTGCCGCCGAGCGCGAGGGCGAGGCGCATGATCGCGGCGAACGCCTCGCCTGCGCGTGCCGCTGCGGCGTCGTCGCCGCGGTCGAACACCACGGTCGGGTGCATGTTGCCGTCGCCGATGTGGCCGGGGCACACGACGAGGACGCCGTACCGCCCGGAGATCTCCTCCACGCCGGCGAGCAGCTCGACGAGGCGGGCGCGGGGCACCGCCACGTCGTCGATGAGCGTGGCGCCCAGGCGGTCGACCGCGGGGTTCACCAGGCGCCGCGCCTCGAGCAGCAGGCGGGCCTCCTGCTCGTCGTCGGAGACCGCGACCTCGACGGCGCCGGCGTCCTGGCAGGTGGCCGCCATCGCGGCGACGTCCGACGCCGCGAGCCCGGAGCGGTCGGACTGCGCGATGAGCAGCGCCCGGGCGCCCTCGGGCAGACCCATGTCGCGGTAGGCCTGGACGGCGCGGACGGAGGCGGCGTCCAGGAACTCGAGCAGCGACGGCCTCAGTCCGGACGCCATGATCGTCGTCGCGGCGTCGAGGGCGCCGACGGTGGTGTCGAAGACCGCCGCCATCGTCAGCGCCACGTCGGGTGCCGGCCGCAGGCTCAAGGTCGCCCGGGTGATGACGCCGAGGGTGCCCTCCGAGCCGACGAGCAGGCTCGTCAGGTCCAGACCGGCGACACCCTTGGCGGTGCGGCGCCCGGCCCTCAGCACCCGGCCGTCGGCCAGGACGGCCTCGAGGCCGCGGACGAAGTCCCGCGTGACGCCGTACTTGACGCAGCAGAGGCCGCCGGCGTTCGTCGCGAGGTTGCCGCCGATCGTCGACTGTTCCCACGACGACGGGTCCGGCGGGTAGAAGAGACCTTGTGCCGCAACGGCTCTGGACAGGTCGGCGTTGACGACACCGGGCTCGACGACCGCCACCTGGTCGACGGGGTCGATCTCGAGCACCCGGTCCATCCGCACCATGGACAGCAGCAGGGCACCGTCGACGGCGTTGGCGCCGCCGGAAAGGCCGGTGCGAGCGCCCTGGGGGACGACGGGCACGCGGTGCCGGGTCGCCCAGCGGAGCACCTCCTGCACCTGTGTCGTGGACGTCGGCCGCGCGACGGCCAGCGGCGTGCCCGCGGGGCAGAAGCTCGCCTGGTCGCGCCGGTACGCCTCGGTCGTCGCCTCGTCGGTGACGACGGTGCCCTCGGGCAGGACGGCGACGAGCTCCTGGAGGGGTGGGGTCACCGCGCGCCCGGCGGCTGGGACGCGTAGCGGTCACGCAGCCCGACATAGGTGCGGGCGTTGTCCCGGATCCCCGCCCGCTCCTCGTCGGTCAGCGGACGGCGCACCTTGGCGGGGACGCCGGCCACGAGAGACCCGGGCGGCACCTCGGTGCCCTCGAGGACCACCGCGCCCGCAGCCACCAGCGAGCCGGTGCCGATCCGCGCGCCGTTGAGCACCACCGACCCCATGCCCACGAGGACGTCGTCCTCGATCGTGCAGCCGTGCAGCACCGCCCGGTGCCCGACGGTCACGCCGGCACCGACGGTGAGCGGAAGGCCAGGGTCGGCGTGCAGCACGCACCCGTCTTGGACGTTGGAGTCCCGGCCGACCCGGATCGCATCGCCGTCGGCGCGCACCACCGAGCCGAACCAGACGCTGGCCCCGTCCTCGAGCACCACGTGCCCCACGAGGGTGACGCCCGGCGCCACCCAGGCCGTGCGCGCGACCTGCGGCGCGACGCCGTCGAGGGGCACGACCTGCGCGGCCCGGTCGGCGCTCATCGGCCGATCCTCGCGACCGGTGAGACCCCGAACCGTTCGGCGACAAGGCGTTTGATGCCCGCCGGGAAGTCGGCCATCGCCGCGCGGTGGGGTGCGGCCAGCGCGACCTGCGCGGCGCCGTCGCCGGCGAAGGCGGCCGCGCAGCGCTCGGGCTCGGCGTTGGCCAGCACCTGGATCGCGCCCGTCGCGCCGACGGCACCGCCCGTCGTCAGCAGCGTCGTGGCGCCCACGTACAGGTCGCCGGGGAAGGTCTCGACCTCGTCGAGG
The DNA here is from genome assembly GCA_046566185.1 of Actinomycetes bacterium. Taxonomy (GTDB): domain Bacteria; phylum Actinomycetota; class Actinomycetes; order Actinomycetales; family SCSIO-59966; genus SCSIO-59966. The sequence continues at coordinate 2,169 of JBKHXE010000185.1, forward strand.
AGCCGCTCGGCGTCGCCGGAGGAGTCCTTCAGGCCGCTGACCGGCAGCTCCGGCAGCACCCGCACGGGGATGCCGGGCGCGGACGCGAACGGGAAGTGGTAGGCGAGCAGGGGCCGGCCCTCGGCCGCCTTCGCCACGGTGTCGTAGTAGGCGCGGGGGTCGGCCACCGCGGGTGGTGACAGCACGAGCGCGGCGTCCGCACCGGCGTCGAACGCCCGCCGGGTGAGCTCCGCTGCCTGCGCGCCGGTCGCCGCGCCGGTACCGGCCAGCACGGGGACGTCGGCGGGGACCGCGACCCGCACGGCGGCCAGCAGGTCGCTGCGCTCCTCGGCGCTCAGGGCCGTCGCCTCGCCGGTGGTGCCGGCGACGAGCACGCTGCGCATGCCGAGGTCGACCAGGCGAACGGCGAGGTCGGCGGTCGCTGCGGCATCGAGCCGCTCGTCGTCGTCGAACAGCGAGACGAGGGCGACGCCCACGCCGGTGAACAGGGGTGCCACGGTGGGTCCTCCAGGTCGGTGGGGCAGGGCCGTTCAGCGGGCGGGTGCTGCGACCCGCTCGACGAGGTGGGGCGCCAGCTCCGCGAGCAGGCGGAGCACGAGCTCGGCGCGGCGCACGCGCTCACGGCCGAGACTCTCGGCCGTGGCCGCGACGTGGGCCCCGGACGGGTAGATGTTCGGGGCGTTGCGGAGTCCCATCTTGAGGTAGACGGGCGCGGCCACCCTGACCACCTCGGGCACGTCGTAGAACCGGACGCTCCCGCCCTGGTCGTCGGGGACCTCGACGTACACGTCGATGGGCGCGGTGGTCGCGGCGCGGATCTCGGCGACCTGCGCCACGGACAGGTCGGTCGACACGTTGAGGCTCGTGGCCCCGGCGCGCTCGTAGAGGGCGCCGGTCGGGCCGTTGGGCAGCGGCATGAGCACCGACGTCTTCAGCGCCAGGTCCGACGGCAGGCGGCCGGCGGCCTTGAGCCGCCCGAGCAGGTCCAGCACGCCGAGGTCGCCGACGAGCAGGCTGCGGACCCCGAGGCGACAGGCACGCTCTGCCTCGCACAGCGACGCCGCCACCGCCGCGTTGCCGCGGGCGACCCCTGCCACCGCCGCGGAGACCTTGGCCTGGCCACCGGTGTCCCAGGCACCCCTCGGCCCGAGGAAGAGGCACACCTCGACGTCCTGGGCGGCGCCGAGCTCGACCATGCGGGTGATCTCGGCGTCCGTCAGCATCATCACCCCGCTGCCCTGGGACACGCGGTGGACCGGGACGTCGCGGCGTCGGGCCTCGTCGAGGACGGCCTCCATGACGGCCGGTCCCTCGCAGCTCGGGATCTCCACCTTGTACCGCGAGCCGTCCGGGAAGCGGCCCGGCGAGTCGGGAGCGTCGGTCAGCACCGGGTGCCCCAGCCCGCCGCTCAGCGCGGCGATCTCCTCCAGCGTCATGCGGGTCCTCCCCTCGACCGCCCACCGGCGGCGTGGTCGTCCTCCTCCTGGCGGATCTGCTCGAGCCAGGCCCGGGACTCCGGTGAGTGACCCTGCACCCGCTCGTCGAGCTCGAGCAGGAAGGTCCGTTGCCCGTGGTGCGCGATGGCGTGCAGCATGCCCTCGACGTCCCCGGCCTCCACCAGGTCCAGCAGCGGGCGGTGCCGCTCGGCGTCCTCGCGCATCGTCTCGATGCTGGCCCGGGCGCGGCGGTTCATCGCCATGCACAGCTGCAGCTGGAGGGACAACGACCGGTACGCGTCCTCCAGGCGTCGGTGGCCCGCCAGCCCGACCACGGCGAGGTGGAAGGCGAAGCTACGACCGGTCACCGCCGCCGAGTCCCCGGCTTGCGCGGCGTCCTCGAGGTCGGCGAAGGCGTGCCGCAGCCGGTCCAGCCGCTCCGGGGAGCGGACCGGGACTCCGAGCGTGATGGCCATCCGCTCCAGCTCGTCGCGCAGCGTGACGATCTCGTAGATGTCGTGCCCGGTCAGGGGCGTGACCACCGCACCCTTGCGCGGCACCTGCCGGATCAGCCCCTCCTGCTCCAGCACCCGCATCGCCTCGCGCAGCGGCGGCCGGCTGACGCCGAGCTGGTCGGTCAGCCGGTTCTCGACCACACGGTCCCCCGGCCGCAGCTCGCCACCGAGGATCATGCCCCGCAGCGCCTCGGCCGCGAGGCTGGCCATGCTCGGCGGGGCCGCGATGCGCGGAGTGCCGGCGGTCTTCTCGGCTCCGTCCACCAGCCGCCCTCCCTCCCGCTCCCGACCCTGCGGCCGGACGCTCCCATCCAACCGCTCGGCGGCCGTCAGCGGAAAAACGTCGCCGCAAACACTTGTCATACCTCTGACGTCTTCTGTAGACAATAGTCCACTGACTGTGACACGCACCACCACCTCGAGGGGGAAGGACCCGGGATGACGGGCGAGACGCCGGCACCACTGGAGGGCGTGACGGTGCTCGAGGTGGGCGCGTTCATGGCCGCCCCGTTCGCGACCATGCAGCTGGCGGACCTGGGCGCGCGCGTCCTCAAGGTCGAGAACCCCGCCGGGGGCGACCCGGTACGCGCGACCGGGCCGTTCCTCGAGACGGAGAGCTCGCCCTTCGTACGGCTCAACCGCAACAAGGAGTCCGTGGCGCTCGACCTCAAGGCCGCCGCCGGGAAGGCCGCCTTCCTGCGCCTCGTCGAGCGAGCCGACGTCCTGGTCGAGAACCTGCGCCCCGGCGCGATGCGCGCGCTCGGGCTGGGGTACGAGGACCTGAGCTCGCTCAACCCGCGGCTGGTCTATGCCTCCGCGTCCGGCTGGGGGCAGGACGGGCCCCTGGCGATGCTCCCGGGCCTCGACATCATGGCGCAGGCGCGCGGCGGCCTGATGAGCATCACCGGGACGCCGGACGGCGACCCCGTCAAGGTCGGCGTGCCGATCTGCGACCTGGTCTGCGCCCTGTACGTCGCGCTCGGCGTGACGGCGGCGCTGCGGGAGCGGGACCGCTCCGGGGCAGGCCAGTACCTCGACGTGTCCCTGCTCGAGTCCGGTGTCTCGTTCGCGGTGTGGGAGGCGGGCAAGTACTTCGCCACCGGCGAGGTGGGCCGCCCGCTCGGGTCGGCCCACCAGAGCACCGCTCCCTACCAGGCCGTGCGCAGCAAGGACGGCTACATCACCGTCGGGGCCGTCACGCCGAAGACCTGGAGGGGTCTGTGCACCGCTCTCGGCCTGGAGCACCTGCTGGGCGACGAGCGGTACACCGACGGGTTCACCCGCCACGCCCACCGGGACACCCTCATCCCGGCGATCGAGGAGGCCACGACCGCGCGGGACACCGCGGACCTCGTCGAGCTCCTGAATGCGGCCGGGGTCCCGTGCGCGCCGATCGCCGACTACGGCGAGGTCTTCACGAACGACCACCTGGCGCAGCGTGGCTTCTTCTGGGACGCCCCCCACCCGCTGCTCGGCGCAGTCCGTCAGCTGGGCTCGCCGATGCGGATGTCCCGGACCCCGGTGCGCCACGGCACGGCCGGCCCGCAGCTCGGCTCGGCGACCCGAGCCGTCCTGGAAGGCGTCGGCATCCCCGGCGACGAGATCGACCGGCTGCTGGACGCCGGCGTGGCGGCCGACCCCACGCACGTACCGGGCCGGCCCCACCGGCGCGAGACCTCGCCGCAGCCGCCCACCGACTGAACCAGTCACACCACCCCGAGAAGGAGTCCAACCGTGATCACCACACGTTCGGCGGCGACACTCGCCACCGCGGCACTACTGGGTCTCACCGCCGCGTGCGGTGGCGGCGCTGGAGGAACGACCACCGGCGGAGGTGGCGACGGTGACGAGGAGTGGTCGCCGGACGGCACCGTCACGATGCTCGTCCCGTTCGCCGCGGGCGGCGGGAGCGACGTGGCCGGGCGCACTCTCGCGTCCGCGATCGAGGCCGTCCGCGACGACCTGACCGTCACGGTCGAGAACCGCGAGGGCGGCTCCGGCGCGGTGGGGTACGCCCACTTCCAGAGCCAGGAGGGCAACGCCGAGATGCTGCTGGCCACGGAGACCGCACTCCTCGCCCTGCCGCAGGGCGGCAACGTGGAGTGGACCTACGAGGACTTCACGCCGATCATGAAGGTCGCCGAGGACTTCACCCTCCTCGTCGTCCCGGCCGACTCCGAGTTCAGCACGTGCGCGGACGTCGTCGACGCGGCGACGTCCGGACGGGTCGTCGCCGGCATCAGCGGCCAGTTCGGGCTCGACAACGTCGTGCTGAGCCTCACCGAGGACGAGACCGGCGCCACCTTCGACCGGGTGGCGTTCGAGTCCGGTGGGGAGCTCGTCGCCGCCCTGCTCGGCAACCAGATCGACATCGCAATGCTCAACCCGGGCGAGGTCATCGGGCAGATCCAGTCCGGCGACCTGAAGGCACCCTGCGCCTTCTCCGAGGAGCGGTACGAGTACGGGGACCTGCAGGACGTCGAGACCGCCAAGGAGCAGGGCATCGACGTCGCGTTCGCCCAGTTCCGCGGCATCCTGGCGCCGGGGGGCATCACCGACGCCCAGCGCGACTACTGGATCGGCGTGATGGAGGAGGTCGTCCAGACCCCGGAGTACGAGACGTACATCGAGGACAACTACCTCCAGTCCGTGACCGCCGCTGGTGAGGAGTTCAACGCCTACCTGGAGGAGAACAAGCGGCAGCTCGAGCAGGCGGTGGGCGACCAGTGAGCCCGGCCCGGACCGGTGCGCCCCGCCCGTGGGGGGAGGTCGTCGCGTTCGCGGTGCTCACGCTGATCGGCGTCGCGGTCGTGCTGTCCTCGTTCGGCTACGGCATCCTCCTCGAGCGGAACCGCATCGGTCCGGGCTTCCTCCCCCTGGTCCTCGGCGTGCTGCTGGTCGCGCTCGGCGCGGCGCAGCTCGTCAGCCGGCTGCGGCTGCCCGCCGCGGACGGCGCCGAGCACCACCACCAGGAGGCCCCGGTCGCCGGCGCCGCGGCACTGCTCGAGGTCGAGCACGAGGCACCCCCGGAGTCGGACGTCGACATCATGGGGCGCAGCGCCCGCTACCGGACACGGCAGCTGTGGCTGGTGGTGGCCGGCATCGCCGTGACGATCACCGTCGTGCCGTACCTGGGCTTCCTGACGGCGTTCGGGGCGCTGATCCTGTTCATCAGCATCGTCGTCGAGCGTCGTCGCGTCGTCCCCGCGGTCCTCGTCACGCTGGCGGCCATCGGCGTGGTGTACGGGGTGTTCGGCGCCTTCCTCGACGTCCCGCTTCCCGCCGGGCCACTGGGCATCTGAGGGGGTAGGGGTGTTCGAGAACGTCCTGCTGGGCTTCCAGACCGCGCTGACGGCCGAGAACCTGCTGTGGTGCTTCGTCGGCGTCTTCCTCGGGACCGTCATCGGCCTGCTTCCCGGCCTCGGCTCGACCACCGGTGTCGCCGTCCTGCTCCCGCTGACGCTCGGGCTCGAGCCGGTGACGGCGCTGATCATGCTCGCGGGGATCTACTACGGTGCGCAGTACGGCGGGACCATCACCTCCGTGCTCATCTCGTCACCGGGTGAGGCCGCGACCGTCGTCACGACGTTCGACGGGTACCCGATGGCGAAACGGGGACGCGCCGGAGCCGCCCTGTCGATCTCCGCCATCGGGTCCTTCGTGGCGGCGATCATCTCCCTCGGTCTGCTGATGACGCTCGCCCCACCCTTCGCCGAGTTCGCGCTGCGGTTCGGACCGCCGGAGATGCTCGCGGTGATGATCCTGGGGCTGGTCACGATCGTCAGCTTCTCCGGCGAGAACCGGGTCCTCGGCCTGACGATGGCCGTCGCCGGCCTGCTCGTCGCGATGGTCGGCGTCGACACGGGCAGCGGGGTTGCCCGGTACACGTTCGGTCAGGTGAACCTGCTGTCCGGGATCCCGTTCGTCGAGGTGATGATCGGGCTCTTCGCCGTCGGGGAGGTGCTCTCGCAGATCAAGCAGGGCGCGGCCGCCCCGACGAAGGCCGGGTTCCGGGACCTCATGCTCACCAAGCCGGAACTGGCCCGCTCCGGCTCGCCGATCCTGCGCGGCAGCTTCCTGGGGTTCCTGTTCGGATGCCTGCCCGGGGCAGGTTCGACGCTCGCGTCCTTCATGGCCTACGGCATCGAGAAGCGCGTCTCCAAGCGCAAGGCCGAGTTCGGACACGGGGCGATCGAAGGCGTGGCGGCACCGGAGAGCGCGAACAACGCCGCGGCGAACGCCAACTTCATCCCCACCCTGACCCTCGGCATCCCCGGCGGCGCGACGACGGCCGTGCTGCTGGGGGCGTTCACCATCTACGGGATCCAGCCGGGGCCGCTGCTGTTCGAGCAGCAGCCCGTGCTGGTGTGGGGCCTGCTCGCGTCCTTCTTCATCGGCAACGTGATCCTGCTGATCCTCAACCTGCCGCTGGCGCCGGTGTTCGCGCAGCTGCTTCGGGTGCCCTACGGCTACATGTACCCGCTGATCCTCTTCACCAGCGTGGTGGGCGCGTACTCCATCTCGAACAACGTGTTCAGCATCTGGATCGTCGTCGCCGCCGGACTCGTCGGCTTCGCGATGAAGCAGCTGGGCTTCCCGATCGCGCCGCTCGTGATGGGACTCGTGCTCGGCCCGCTGCTGGAGAAGGCGCTGGTCCAGACCTCGGCGATCGGCGACGGGAGCCTGCTGATCCTGTTCACCCGCCCGCTCTCCCTGACCATCCTGGTCCTCGCCGCCCTGCTGCTCGCGGTCCCGGTGCTCATCTCGCGGTTCCTGCGCACGGTGGCCCAGCCGGTCGGCGAGGCCACCGAACCCGAGCTGAGAAGGTGACCGCATGACGACGTCGGAGCTTCTCGTCGGCCGGGACGGCCCCGTCCTGACGGTCACCTTCAACCGGCCGCTGCAGCGGAACGCCATGACCTGGGCCATGTACGAAGGCCTGTACGACGCCTGCGAGCAGGCGGACGGCGACCCGGCGGTCCGGGTCATGGTGCTGACGGCGGCGGGGGACAGGGCGTTCGTCGCCGGCACCGACATCACCCAGTTCGCCGACTTCTCCGACGGCAGCGACGGGGTGGCCTACGAGGAGCGGATCGCTCGCGTCGTCAACCGCCTCGAGGACGTCGACGTGCCCACCGTCGCGGCGGTGCGCGGCTACTGCGTGGGCGGGGGACTGGGCATCGCGGCGGTGTGCGACCTCCGCGTCGCCACCCGGTCGGCGCGGTTCGGCGTCCCCATCGCGCGGACGCTGGGCAACTGCCTCTCGATGAACAACTACTCACTGCTGCTGCACCATCTCGGGCCCGCGAGGACCCTCGACGTCCTGCTGCGCGCCAGGCTCCTCACCGGCGAGGCGGCCGCGGCGGCGGGCTTCGTCGCCGAGCTCTGCGAGGACGACCAGCTCGAGGCGACCGTGGACCACGTCGTGCAGACCCTGCTCGGCCACGCGCCGCTGAGCATGTGGGCGGCCAAGGAGGCGGTCCGTCGGCTGCGGCGCAGCCAGCTGCCCCCGGGTGACGACATCGTCTCCCGCGTCTTCGGCAGCGACGACTTCCACCGCGCCGTGCAGGCCTTCTCGTCGAAGGAGCCGATGACGTGGACGGGTCGCTGACGCTACCCCGTGCGCGGCGCGAGCGTCCCCAGCCGCTGGGCCACCGAGGCGGTGAGCTCTCGCAGGGTGCCGAGCAGCCTCTGCTCGCGCTCGGCCGTCCACCGCGCCTGCAGCAGCGTGAAGCTCACCGCCGCGGGCTCGGCACGACCACCCGTCGCGACGGGCATCGCCAGGCAGCGCAGCCCCTCCACCGCCTCCTGGTCGTCGACGGCGTAGCCCCGTTCCCGCACCGCGGCCAGCTGCTCGCGCAGCGCCGTCCTGGTCGCCACGCTGTGCGCGGTGAGCCGCGGCAACCGGTGCACCGTGGCGAGACGGCGCTCCAGCTCGCCGGGGTCCAGCCCGGCCAGCATCGCCTTACCGGTCGCGGTGCAGGTCGCGGGCAGGCGGCGCCCGATCTCCGAGGCGAGCCGCAGCGGCTGCCGTCCGTCCCGCCGCGCCAGGTAGATGACCTCGAGCCCGTCGAGCACCGCCAGCTGCACGGTCTCGTCGACGTCCTCGCCGAGGCCGTGGCAGGCCTCGTGGAACTCGCGCACCAGGTCGACCCCGGCCAGGTAGGCCTCGCCGTACTGCACGAGCCGCTGGCCGAGCCGGTAGCCGCCGTCGACCTGGCGGAGCAGGCCGGCCGCCACCATCGCCGCGCAGATGTTGGAGATCGACGACTTGGCGACGCCGAGCCGCCGGCCCAGCTCGCTCGGGCCGACCGGCCGGAGAGGCTCGGCCGCCAGCAGGTCGAGGACCGCGGCGGCGCGCGTCACCGCCGGCGCCAGGGAGCCGCGGGCCGGGACGTCGTGGCTTGACGTCATCTGATGAGTATCCCTAGGGTTGAGCCGTCCAGGATGCTGACTGCCGTTCAGCATAATGAACACCTGTCGCGATGTCACGGGGAGGCAGCATGCACATCGTGCGGTACGCCGAGCGGCTCACGCGAGACGTGCGCGTCGGGGTCCTCCGGCACGGCGCCGTGACGCCCCTGCCGGTGGGCTCGATGGCCGAGCTGCTGGCTCTGCCGGTGGAGAAGACCCGCGCCCTGGTCGAGGCGCCGCCGAGTCACCCGGCGACGTCCGTGGACGGCGTCCGGCTGCTGCCCCCGGTGGACGGCCTCACCGAGGTCTGGGCGTCCGGCGTGACGTACGAGCGGTCGATGGACGCCCGGGTGGAGGAGAGCGCGACCCAGGACGTGTACACCCGGGTCTACTCCGCCGAGCGGCCCGAGCTGTTCTTCAAGTCGCCCGCCTGGCGGGTGGTCACCGACGGCGAGCCGATCGCCGTGCGGCCGGACGCCGCCGTCACCGTGCCCGAGCCCGAGCTCGCCCTCGTGGTGTCCGCCGCCGGGGACGTCGTGGGCTACCTGGTCTGCGACGACGTGTCGTCGCGCGACATCGAGGGCGCCAACCCCCTCTACATCCCCCAGGCCAAGACGTACGCCGGCAGCTGCGCCCTGTCGGCCGGCATCCGGCCGGCCTGGGAGGTGCCGGACGCCGCGGACCTCACCGTCGCCCTCCGCGTGCACCGCGACGGGGCCGTCGCGTTCGCGGGCGAGACGAGCACGGCGAGGATGCGCCGCCGGCTGGACGAGCTCGTCGAGTACCTGCTGCGGGCCCAGGACTTCCCGGCCGGCGCCGTCCTGGCGACCGGCACCGGCGTCGTCCCGGAGCTGGACTTCGGCCTCGCCCCGGGCGACCGTGTCGAGGTGGAGATCGAGCAGGTCGGCCTGCTGTCGAACCCCGTCACGACGGTCGAGCAGGCCCGGTCCTGGCCGGTGGCCGCCCTCGACGACCCCTTCGCCCGACCGGAGCCGCTGCGATGAGCACGCCGACCGTCCACGACACCGACACCGCCCGGCTCGACGCCGTCCTGGACGCGCTGGCCTCGTCGTCCGCCGCCCTGGCCGACACACCGCCCCGCGACCGGGCCCGCGCCCTGCGGGCCGTCGCGGACGCCCTCGACGCCGAGCGCGACGAGCTCGTCGTGCTCGCCGGGGACGAGACGGCCCTGCCGTCGGCCCGGCTCGTCGGCGAGGTGCGGCGGACCAGCGGCCAGCTGCGGATGTTCGCCGACGGCCTGGACGACGGGTCGGTGCTCGACGTCGTCATCGACACCGCCGACCCGGA
>JBKHXE010000186.1:0-8989 GCA_046566185.1 Actinomycetes bacterium
CGTCCTGAGGGGCTTCTTCGCCGCCCACCGCGGTTTGGGGGACGACCCACGCGCTGTGTAACCTCTCCGGCGGTGGCGTGTCCGAGCGGCCTAAGGAGCACGCCTCGAAAGCGTGTGAGGGGGCAACCCCTCCGTGGGTTCAAATCCCACCGCCACCGCGTTCCCTCGGAGCCGCCCCGATCACCATCGGGGCGGCTCCGTCGTGTCGGCCGGCGGCTCGAACTGGGCCGAACGGTGCTCCTTGCGGCCCCGCCCCGCCCTACCGTGGACCCGCACACCGTCCAAGGCCGCCGTCCGACGGCCCCGCGAGCACCGTGAGCGAGCGCCATGGCGATCTCGGTCCAGCTCCTGGGCCCTCCCGCCGTCCACGTCGGGGAGGCCCAGGCCCCGCCGCCGCGGGACCGCAAGACGTGGGGCGCGCTCGCCTACCTGCTGCTCAGCGAGCGCCCGCCGTCGCGGCGCCGCCTGGCCGACCTGCTGTTCCCGGAGGTCGACGACCCGATGGCCGCGGTGCGGTGGGTGCTGGCGAGCGTCCGGCGCCTGCTGCCCGCCGAGGTCGTGGTCGGGGGGGACCCGGTCGAGCTGCGTCGACCGGCCGGGATGTTCGTGGACGTCGACGTGCTGGCCCGGGGGCGGTGGGCGGAGGCGGTGAGCCTGGCCAACCTCGACGGCGAGCTGCTCGAGGGACTCACGTTCGACGCGACGCCGGCGTTCGACCTGTGGCTCGCGAGCGAGCGGCGGCGACTCGTCGCGCTGGCGGCCAGCGTGCTGCGGGAGGCGTCCCTGGCCAACCTCGCGCTGAACCCGGAGCGCGCCGTGCACTTCGCCGAGCGGCTGGTGGCCCTCGACCCGCTCGAGGAGAGCCACCACATCACGCTCGTCCGGGCACTCGTCACCGCCGGGCGGACCGAGGAGGCCGCACGCCGCGTCGCGGCCTGCGCCGCCCTCTTCGAGTCGCGGCTGTCCGCCACGCCGAGCGGGGCGCTGCGGGACGCGCTGCTGACGAGGCGCCCGCAGCCGAGCGGGCTGGTGACCCGAGCCTCGGTGCGCGCCCGCCTGGACTCGGCGGCCGCGGCCGTGGCCGCCGGGTCGTGGGCCGAGGGGATCGGCAGCTTCCGGCTGGCCGTCGCCGAGGCCGAGCGGCTCGGCGACCCCGGGTTGCGCGCACGGTCCCTCGTCGGGCTGGGGTCCGCCCTCGTGCACGCCGCCCGCGGCCACGACGACGAGGGGGCGGCGTCGTTGTACGAGGGCGGCGAGTGGGCGGTCCGGGCCGGCGAGCCCGTCCTGGCGGCCACGGCGTGGCGGGAGATCGCCTGGGTGGAGTTCCTGCGCGCTCGGTACGACCGCACCCACCTGTGGCTGGCCCGGGCCGCGGACGCCGCGGGCGACGACCCGGGTGAGCGCTCGTGGATCCGGCTGATCTCGGGCGCGGCGCGAGCCGACACCGGCGACGAGGACGGCGCGTTCCGCGACCTGTGCGAGGCCGTGACGACGGCCGACCGGGCGGGGCTGGCGGCGCCGGCGGCGTTCGCCCGCGCCTTCCTCGGCCGGCTCCACCTGCAGCGCGACGAGCTGGACGAGGCCGCCGCCGCGCTCGTCCGCTCGCTCGAGCAGGCACGGGAGGCCGCGTGGACGTCGCTCGTCCCGTGGCCGGAGTCGCTGCTGGCCGAGGTGCAGCTGCGGCGCGGAGACGTGGCCGTCGCCCAGGAGCTCTTCGACCACGCCTACGCCCTGGGGCGCCAGCTCGGCGACCCGTGCTGGGAGAGCATGGGCGCCCGGGGTCTCGGCCTCGTCACGGTGCACGGCGGTGACCTCGACCGGGGCCTCGCGCTGCTCGAGGACGCCCCGACCGCCTGCCGGCGGCTGCCGGACACCTACCTGTGGATCGAGGCCTACGGCCTCGACGCCCTGTGCGCCGTGGCGGTCGAGCACGGGCTCCCCTCCGCCCCCCGGTGGGTCGAGGAGCTGCAGCAGGTCGCCGGCCGGGCGGGCTTCCGCCCGCTCACCGTCCGGGCGCTGGTGTACCGGGGGCGCCTCGGCGAGCCGGGGGCCCTCGATGCGGCCCGGGCGATGTCCGACACGCCCCTGCCCCCGTAGTCCAACGCCGGCTCCAACGGCCCGCCCCCACGCTCGTCGGCACCTGGTTCACGCCGACGGACGGAGGAGCACATGCGCACACGAAGGATCCTGGTGCCGCTGGTCGTAGCGGCAGCGGTGGCGTCGGGCGGGGTCGCGGCCGCCAGCCACGTGGGGGAGGTCGACCCGGCGAACGTGCCGGTCGGGTTCCTCACCGCCCACACCCGGGTGACCGACGTCCCGGTGTCGGCGCTCGCCCGGGCCGCGGCCGCGGACGGGGCCGAGATGACCGTCCAGCACATCCGGCTCGCCGCGAACCAGCCGATCCCGTGGCACACCCACCCGGGGCCGGTCTTCGTGCTGATCGAGCGCGGCGCGTTCACCTACGAGACGACGCAGGGCTCCACCTGCGTGAGCACCACGTACGAGGCCGGCGAGGGCTTCGTCGACCCGGGCTTCGGCACGGTGCACCAGGCGACCGCCGGGCCGAGCGGGGCGGAGATCTACGCGGTCTACGTCCTGCCCCCCGACAGCGACCGCAACCTCATCCCCAGCGACCCGGCCGCGGCCTGCGGCCCGTGACAGAACGGAGCACGACATGCCACTCATCAACGTCAAGGTCATCGAGAACGTGTTCTCCCCGGAGCAGAAGCGGCAGATCATCGAGCGGCTCACCGCGACCATGGTCGAGATCGAGGGCGAGGCCATGCGCGGCGTCACCTGGGTCGTCGTCGACGAGGTCGCCAGCGGCGACTGGGGCATCGGCGGCAACCCGCTGACCACAGCGGACGTCAAGGCGCTGCAGGCCGGCGTGCCGGCCGGCTGACAGGGGGCCTCGCTCGGCAGGGGGTGGGGGGACGTCCCGGGCGCGGCCGGTACACGAATGCCGCGCACGGGACGCCCTCACCTGGCACGATGAGCGTCCAGCCGACGGCGACCCGAGGGAGGCCCCGTGCCCGACGGTCACCATCAGCAGCACCCCGTCGACATCGTCGACTTCGAGGCCGTGTTCAACGCCTCGCCCGTCCCGTACTTCGTGGCCTCCCCCGACCTCAGGGTGCTCGCGGTGAGCGACGCCTACGTCGAGGTCACCGGTCGGAGCCGGGAGGAACTGGTCGGCCGGTCCATCTTCGAGCTGTTCCCCGGCAACCCCGACGACCCGGGCGGCGACAACGAGGCGCTGCTGCGCGAGTCGCTGGAGCGGACCGTCCGGACCGGCCGTCCGGACCCGTTGCCCCTGCTGCGCTACGACATCCTCGACCGCGCCACGGGCCGCTACGTCGAGCGCTTCTGGAGCGCCATCCACGTGCCGGTCGTCCTGCACGGTGAGGTCCGCTTCGTGCTGCAGCGCACGGCCGACGTCACCGACGTCGTGACGGCGGGGCGGACCGGCGAGCGGCCGGAGGGCGACGAGGTCACGTGGCGGAACCGCCTGCGCGACGTCGAGGCGGACCTGTACGCCCGGGCGGTCGAGCTGCAGCGGTCGCGGGACGCCGAGGCGGCCGCCGCCCGGCGGCTCACCGGCCTGACGGACGCCGCGCTCTCGTTGGCCGAGGTGGAGTCCGTCGACGCGCTCACCGCCGTCGTCGTCGAGCGGGGCATGCGGGCGCTCGGTGCGCACGGCGGCGCGGTCGGAGTCGTCGACGAGGACGCCGGCGTCGTCCGGCTGACGTTCGCGTCGATGAGCGAGTCGGCTCGCCGGCAGTACCAGGAGATCCCGCTCGACAGCCCCCTGCCGACGGCGGTGAGCTCCCGCACGGGGCGGCGCGTCGTCCTGCACGACGCCGCCGAGGGACTCGCGTACGACCCGGAGATGGCCGAGGTGCACGCCGTCACCGGGCTGGAGGCCTGGGTCGCCCTGCCGCTGGAGACGGGTGGACGGCGGCTCGGGAGCCTGACCGTCGGCTGGCTCGAGCCACAGGTGTTCGCCGACGCGGACCTCGAGCTGTTCGCCGCCTTCGCCGCCCAGTGCGCCCAGGCGCTCGAGCGGGTCCAGCGCCGGGAGCAGGAGCGCCGGCTGACCGACGTCCAGCGCCAGGTCGCCGAGGCGCTGCAGCGCAGCCTGCTGACCGCGCCGCCGCCTCCCGAGCACCTGGACGTGGTGCTCCGCTACCTGCCCGCGTCCACGAACGTGCACGTCGGCGGCGACTGGTTCGACGCGTTCACGGTGCCGGACGGCGCCACCTGCCTCGTCATCGGCGACGTGACCGGCCACGACGAGCGGTCCGTCGCGGCGATGGGTCAGCTCCGCAACATCCTGCGCGGCGTCGCGTACGCGGTCGACAAGACCCCGGCAGGCGTGTTGCGCCGTCTGGACCAGGCCTTGTGCGCCACCGCCGTCGACACGCTCGCCACCCTCGTCCTGGCGCGCATCGAGCAGGACCTGTCCGGCGTCGGCGCGCCGACGCGGCTGCACTGGTCCAACGCGGGGCACCTGCCGCCGCTGCTGATCTCCGTGGACGGCACCGCCCGGCTGCTCTCCCGGCGTCCGAACCTCCTCGTCGGGCTCGGGTCCGGAGCGGTGCGCGACGACCACGTCATCGACCTGCCGCCCGGCAGCACGCTGCTGCTCTACACCGACGGGCTGGTGGAACGGCGGGGCGAGTCGCTGACGCACGGCCTGGAGCGCCTGCGCGTGGCGGCCGAGGAGCTGGCCCACCTGCCGACGAACGAGTTCTGCGACACGCTCGTCGAGCGGCTGGCGCCGGTGCACGACGACGACGTCGCGCTCGCCGCCGTCCGGCTGCTCGACGACCGCGCGGGGATCAACGGCGTCGGTGCAGCCGTGAGTGCGGCGGACCGGGTGTGATCACCCCCGCCGCCTCGCACCCACTGCTGCACTCACCGCGGTGGCGCTAGCTCGCCTCCTCGTCGCGGCGCTCGCCGCGCTTCATCAGCAGCCCGACGCCGGGCAGGCCGGTGATGGCCTCGCGCAGGTCCTGCACCACCTCGAGGATCTGGTGGACGTCGGGCCCCACCCGCTCGAGCTGCTGCAGCATCGGCAGGACGTCGTCCTCGAGGTGCTCGAGCACCTGCGGCATCCGGTTGACCAGCGCGACGGCGGCGTCGACCTCCTCGGGCTTCAGCTGGTCGGCGAAGCGCTGTGCGGCCGGCATCAGCTTGCGCGACAACGGTTCCAGCTCCGAGACGAGGCGGTCGGTGCGGTCCAGCACGCCGCCCGCTCCGGCGACCGCGCGGTCGGCCTTCGTCATCACCGTGCCGGCGGTGGCGACCAGCGCGTCCGCGTCCGTGGCGGTGCGGGTCACGCTCTCCAGCAGGCCGGCGGCGGCGTCGGCGGCGGCACTGCCGCGCCGCACCGCGTCTTGGGCGCCCGCCAGGGTCCGCTCGGCGTCCGCGAGCATGAGGTCGGCGCGGTCCAGCAGCGCCGACGTGCGGTCGACGAGCAGCGCCATCCGCGGCACGAGGTCGGCCGCCGCGGCCACGCCGTCGACCGCGCGGGTGGCCGTGTCCTTCACCGTCAGGGCGGCGCCGACGACGTCGGCCGGTCCGGGGAGCCTCATCCGCCCAGTGTGCCGGGCGGGGGGCGCGTCAGCCCGTCGGCGCGGGCGTCGTCGCCGGGGCCGTGGCCGGTGGCGTCGTGGTCGGCGGGTCCGTCGTGCCCGAGCCCGGGACGACGCAGCCCGCCGGTGACTCGACCGGGGCGGGCTCCGTGAGGGCCGCCGCCTCCTCGGGCGGGCGCAGCCCCGTGAACCGGGCACCGAGGGAGAGCTCCACCGCGGTCCCCGCGCGGCCGTCGTCCACCAGCTCGGCGCCGGCGATCTGAGCGGCGACGGTCCGGGCGACCAGGAGGCCCTCGGGGCCGTGCCGGACGACGGCCACCCCCTCGATCTGGCCGCCGGCGTCGTTGCCGATCGAGCCGACGGTGAACCCGCGAGCCTGCAGCTGCTCGGCGGTGGACGCCGCCAGGCCCGACCGGCTGGTGCTGTTGAGGACGGCGAGCGTCACCTCGGCGACGGGGGCCGCGGTGACCTCCGGGGTCGGGCAGACCACCACGGTGCGGGTCGGCAGAGGCTCCTTCCGGCCCTCCCACGGCGGCCACTCCCACCAGCCCTGGTACACGCCGGCCGCAGTGGCGCCGGTCCCCAGCACCAGCAGCACGACCAGCGTGAAGAAGGCGGCCTGCAGCCGCCGACGTCGCGCCGCGCGGAGCTCCGCGCGGCGGCGTTCCTGGTAGCGGCGCTCGTCCTCGTCGGTCCAGGACGCGGCGTCGTCCCAGACGGCCTCGTCGGGGTCGTCGTCCCAGCCCTCGTCGCGCCCGTCCCCGTTCATGGCGTGGGCCTAGTCGAGCACCAGGACGCGGGCGTGCAGGACGGCGCGCTGCTGCAAGGCGGCCCGGACGGCGCGGTGCAGGCCGTCCTCGAGGTAGAGGTCGCCGCGCCACTGGACGACGTGGGCGAACAGGTCGCCGTAGAAGGTGGAGTCCTCCGCCAGCAGGGAGCCCAGGTCGAGGGTGCGCTTGGTGGTGATGAGCTCGTCGAGCCGCACCTGGCGCGGCGGCACCTCGGCCCACTGCTTCGGCGAGGTCAGCCCGTGGTCCGGGTAGGGGCGCCCGTCGCCGACGGCCTTGAAGATCACGGGCCGCAGTCTAGGTGCGGACCCGCGTCGGATGCCGGATACGCGCCGATGGTTCTAGCCTTCGGCACGTGGGCATCGTCGAGGACGTCGTCGCCGGGTACGCGAGCGAGGGCCCCGCCCTCGACCTGGGCACGCTGGTGGTGGACGGCGAGCCCGTCCCCGAGGCGGTGGTCCGCCTGCCGCTGTCGGTCCTCAACCGCCACGGCCTCGTGGCCGGCGCCACCGGCACCGGCAAGACGCGCACCCTGCAGCTGATGGCCGAACGGCTGTCGGCGGCGGGTGTGGCGACGTTCGTCGCCGACGTCAAGGGAGACCTGTCGGGGCTCGCGGTGCCCGGGGAGGCCGGCGAGAAGCTGCTGCGCCGCACCGAGTCGATGCGCCAGGCATGGACGGCGACCGGGTACCCGGTCGAGTTCCTCGCCCTCGGCGGTCGCGGACAGGGCGTGCCGGTGCGCGCGTCGCTGTCGGCGTTCGGCCCTGTCCTGCTCTCGAAGGTGCTGGGGCTGAACGACGTCCAGACCTCGAGCCTCGGCCTGGTCTTCCACTGGGCCGACCAGGCGGGGCTGCCGCTGCTCGACCTCGAGGACCTGCGCGCCGTCGTCCAGCACCTCACCTCCGACGAGGGGGGCGACGACCTGAAGGAGCTCGGCGGGCTTGCGCGCTCGACCGCCGGCGTCATCCTGCGCGAGCTCGTCGCGTTCGCGGGCAGCGGCGCCGACGCCTTCTTCGGGGAGCCCGAGTTCGACACCGCCGACCTGCTGCGCACCGCGGACGACGGGCGCGGCGTCATCAGCTGCCTGGAGCTGCCGTCGGTCGCCGACCAGCCGGTGTTGTTCTCGACCTTCCTCATGTGGCTGCTCGCCGACCTGTTCGCGACGCTGCCCGAGGTGGGTGACCTCGACGTGCCGAAGCTGGTGTTCTTCTTCGACGAGGCGCACCTGCTCTTCCGCGACGCGAGCAAGGACTTCCTGGCGCAGGTCGCGCAGACGGTGCGGCTGATCCGCTCCAAGGGCGTCGGCGTGGTGTTCGTGACCCAGACGCCGGACGACGTCCCGCGCGAGGTGCTCGGCCAGCTCGGCAGCCGGGTGCAGCACGCGCTGCGCGCGTTCACGCCGGAGGACGCCAAGGCCCTGCGCGCCACGGCGTCCACGTACCCGACGTCCGAGCACTACGACCTCGAGGAGCTGCTCACCTCCGTCGGCACCGGCGAGGCGGTGGTCACGCTGCTCTCCGAGGACGGCGCCCCGACGCCGGTGGCGTGGACGCGGATCTACGCCCCGCAGGCGTCGATGTCGCCCGCCCCCGAGGCGGAGATCGCCGCCCGCGTGCAGGCGTCGCCCCTGCTCGCGGAGTACGGCCAGGCGGTCGACCGCGACTCCGCCTACGAGATGCTCGCCCGGCGGATGGACGTCGACGAGGAGCCGGCCGTCGCCCCCGCGCCCGTGCCCAACCCCTCGTCCGAGCCGCACCGCGCCCCGGACCCCAACCCGACGCGCCGGCCCGCGCCCGCCGAGCTGACGGCGGTGGAGAAGGTGCTGGAGTCACCGGCCTTCCGCAGCATGATGCGGTCGGCCGCCACGGTCATCGGGCGCGAGATCACCCGCAGCGTGCTGGGCGTCGGGCGGCGGCGCCGCCGCTGAGGACCTGAGGGGCCGCCGTCCTACGCGGAGCGCCGCTGCGGCAGCGGCGCCAGGCCCACCACCACGACGTAGCCGCAGGCCACGCAGACCCGGTCGGGGCAGTCCTCGCCGTGGCCGTCGACACAGTCGACCACCTCGAACGGCATCGGCCCGCCGCACGTCGCGCAGTCCATCGACTCCAGCGCCGCCCAGTCGGCCGGCGGTACACCCCGCTCCCTCGTGCTGCCCGGCATCGTCGACCTCCTGGTGGTTGTCGGTCCCTTCCGTCCATCCGGACGGTGCCAGCCACCACCGACAGTGCCATCGCCCGCTGGTCGCGTGGACGTGCCACGCCGGTGGCCGGGCGCACAGGCACTGGGACGCGCAGGGGCCCGGACGTGCTGTCGTCGTCCGGGCCCTATGGCTGGCGGAGGATGGGGGATTCGAACCCCCGAGGGCTTGCGCCCAACACGCTTTCCAAGTCTGTGCCGCGGCGTTCGTGCCTGGCCGCCATGATCCTTTGGTGCTCAGCTACTTGCGCCACGGACGTCGGTGGACCGCATCGGACGGCGACGAATGAGACTGGAACTGAGACAGCCTCCCTGGCGGCGGGGATGATCACGGCCGCTGGCGTTCGCGGGGGTGGTCTGGTTCTGCGCGGTGGTGGGGATCTTGGGGTTGGTGGGCCGTGGGGGGTG
>JBKHXE010000187.1:0-8061 GCA_046566185.1 Actinomycetes bacterium
ACGCGGGCCGGCCTCAGCCCGGCCGGCCTGTACGTGCACTACCCGTCGAAGAGCGCGCTGCTCGGGCAGCTGTCGAAGGTGGGCCACCGCGCCGCGCTGCGGCTCGTGGAGCACACTCTCGCCCTTCCGGGCGACTCGCCGCGGCGCCTGCACGCGCTGGTCGCCGCCTTCGTGGCGTGGCACGCCGAGCACCACACGGTCGCCCGCATCGTGCAGTACGAGCTGCGGTCGCTGGAGGCCGCCGACCGCGAGGACGTGGCGGCAATGCGGCGCCGCCTCGAGCATCTCGTCGAGACCGAGGTGCGTCGCGGGGTCGCCGCGGGCACGCTGACCACCGACCACCCCCGCCAGGCCACGCGGGCCGTACTCTCGCTCGGCATCGACGTCGCCCGGTGGTACGACCCGACGGGTCGGGAGAGCCCGGCCCGGCTGGGGCGCATCTACGCGGATC
Organism: Actinomycetes bacterium; assembly: GCA_046566185.1. Taxonomy (GTDB): domain Bacteria; phylum Actinomycetota; class Actinomycetes; order Actinomycetales; family SCSIO-59966; genus SCSIO-59966. Next base: position 452 of record JBKHXE010000187.1, read on the forward strand.
TCGCCATGCGCATGCTCGGGGCCGAGCCCCCCAGCAGCGCCCCCGACGACGAGGAGACGACGTGACGACGAGCGAGCAGGACGCCCGCACCCCCCACCCCCTGGCGGAGCTGCTGGCGGTGCTGGACCTCGAGCCACAGGGGCTCGACGACCGGGGCCAGGACCTCTTCGTCGGGGCGAGCCAGCGCCAGCCGCACGGCCGGGTGTACGGGGGGCAGGTGCTCGGCCAGACCATCATGGCGGCGGGGCGCACCGTCGACCCGGAGCGCCACCTGCACTCGATGCACGGCTACTTCCTGCGAGCCGGCGACTCCGACGCGCCGATCAGCTTCGCCGTCGAGCGGCTGCGGGACGGTCGGTCGTTCAGCGCCCGCCGTGTGCACGCGCTGCAGTACGGCAAGCCGATCCTGTCGATGATCGCGTCGTTCCAGACCGGCGCCGACGGGCTCGACCACCAGGACGAGATGCCGGACGGCGTGCCCGACCCGGAGTCGCTCCCGACCACGGCCGACCTCATCGGCCACATCGACCACCCCGCCGCGCAGTACTGGGCGCGCAGCCGCCCGGTCGACATCCGGCACGTGACCCGACCGCTGTACCTCGGCGCCGACCCGGACCGCACGGCGCGCCAGGCGGTCTGGATGCGCGCCCTCGGCTCCCTGCCGGACGACGAGCTGCTGCACCGCGCCGTCCTCGGGTACGCCAGCGACTACACGCTGCTCGAGGCCGTGCTCCGCCGCCACGGCATCACGTGGATCACCCCGGGACTGAAGATGGCGAGCCTCGACCACGCGATGTGGTGGCACCGCCCGGTGCGCGCCGACGAGTGGCTGCTGTACGTGCAGGCCAGCCCCTCGGCGTCCGGGGCGCGCGGGCTCGGCAGCGGCCGCATCTTCAACGCCTCCGGCGTCCTCGTCGCCTCGGTCGCGCAGGAGGGGATGATCCGCGTCCCGCGGGGCTAGCTCACCTCATCTGCCGGATCCGCGGACCGACCCGGTGAGCGCCTCGTCCTCCCACGGCAGGACGACGCACGTCCCGGTGCGCGCGCCCGCCGCCCACTCGTCGGGGTCGGGCGCGAAGAACCCGAAGTCGAACGCCGACTCGTCGTAGGAGCGTCCGACGTACCGCTCGAACTCGCTCCAGCACCAGTCGTCCACGACCCACGCGGCGTCCTCCGCGGTCGACGCCTCGGTGGACGAGACGTTGCCGACGTGGAAGACCTCGCCGTCGTGAAGACCGCCGCAGGGGACCACGCTGACGGGGTTGGCGGGATCCGCCGGGAAGTCGAAGCACTCCCCCTCGGTCAGCCCGTCGACGGCGCTGGCCGGCCCGAGCGCGACGGGATCGGACACGAACGGCAGCCCCATCGGGGCGATCATCCAGACGGCGAGCGCGAGGAGGCCGACGAGCGTCCACACGCCCGAGGCGACCAGCCCTCCCACGGCGAGGCCCAGTCCGCCCTGCCCCGTCCGGCGGACCTGGAGCAGGGCCGCCACGCCGGTACCCACGGACACGGGTACCAGCGCCAGCAGACCCGTCACCAGCGACGTCACCGCCAACGGGTTGGTGCCGGGTCGACCGGGTGCCGGCTGGCCGGCCGGCGGCGGCACCTGGCTCCAGGGCGACTGCGGAGGACCGGCCGGCGGGGTCTGCCCCCACCCGGGCGCGGCGTAGGGACCCACGACGGGCGGTGCCTGGCGGTTCGGCGCGGAGCCCCCCTGGTCGATGGGAGCGAAGTCCCCTGGCGACGTCACACGGCGATGCTACGAGACAACGGCGGCGTCCGAGGGTCAGTCGCGGGTGAGCTTGCGGTAGGTGACGCGGTGCGGGCGCGCGGCGTCGGCGCCGAGCCGCTCGACCTTGTTCTCCTCGTAGGCCTGGAAGTTGCCCTCGAACCAGTACCACGACGACGGGCTCTCGTCAGTGCCCTCCCACGCGAGGATGTGTGTCGCGACGCGGTCGAGGAACCACCGGTCGTGGGAGATCACCACGGCACAGCCGGGGAAGTCGAGCAGCGCGTTCTCCAGCGAGCCGAGGGTCTCGACGTCAAGGTCGTTGGTCGGCTCGTCGAGCAGCAGCAGGTTGCCGCCCTCCTTGAGCGTCAGCGCCAGGTTGAGGCGGTTGCGCTCGCCGCCGGAGAGCACGCCGGCCGGCTTCTGCTGGTCGGGGCCCTTGAAGCCGAACTGCGACACGTAGGCGCGCGAAGGGATCTCGACGTTGCCGACCTGGATGAAGTCCAGCCCGTCGGAGACGACCTCCCACAGCGTCTTCTTCGGGTCGATGCCCGCTCGGCTCTGGTCGACGTAGGAGACCTTGACGGTGTCGCCGACCTTCACGGTGCCGGCGTCCGGCTGCTCGAAGCCGACGATCGTCTTGAACAGCGTCGTCTTGCCGACGCCGTTCGGGCCGACGACGCCGACGATGCCGTTGCGCGGCAACGAGAACGACAGGTCGTCGATCAGCACCCGGTCGCCGAAGCCCTTGCGCAGGCCGGCGACCTCGATGACCTGGGTGCCGAGGCGCGGGCCCGGCGGGATCTGGATCTCCTCGAAGTCGAGCTTGCGGGTGCGCTCCGCCTCGGCCGCCATCTCCTCGTACCGCTGGAGGCGAGCCTTCGACTTCGCCTGGCGGCCCTTGGCGTTCTGGCGCACCCACTCCAGCTCGGACTCCAGTCGCTTGGCGAGCTTGGCGTCCTTCTTGCCCTGCACCTGGAGGCGGTCCTTCTTCTTCTCCAGGTACGTCGAGTAGTTGCCCTCGTAGGGGTAGAGCCGGCCGCGGTCGACCTCGGCGATCCACTGGGCGACGTTGTCGAGGAAGTACCGGTCGTGGGTCACCGCGATGACGGCGCCGGGGTACTTCGCGAGGTGCTGCTCCAGCCACTGCACGCTCTCGGCGTCCAGGTGGTTGGTCGGCTCGTCGAGGAGCAGCAGGTCGGGCTTGGAGAGCAGCAGCTTGCACAGTGCGACGCGGCGGCGCTCACCGCCGGAGAGCACGGTGACGTCGGCGTCCGGCGGCGGGCAGCGCAGCGCGTCCATCGCCTGCTCGAGCTGGGAGTCGAGGTCCCAGGCGTCGGCGTGGTCGAGCTCCTCCTGGAGCTCGCCCATCTCGGCGAGCAGGGCGTCGAAGTCGGCGTCGGGCTCGGCCATCAGGACGCCGATCTCGTCGAACCGGTCCTTCTTCGCCTTGATCTCCCCGAGCCCCTCCTCGACGTTGCCGAGGACGGTCTTGCTCTCGTTGAGCGGAGGCTCCTGCTCGAGGATGCCCACGGTGTACCCGGGCGACAGTCGCGCCTCACCGTTGGAGGGCTGCTCCATGCCCGCCATGATCTTGAGGATCGTCGACTTCCCCGCGCCGTTCGGACCCACCATGCCGATCTTGGCGCCGGGGTAGAACGACATCGTGACGTCGTCAAGGATCAGCTTGTCGCCGTGAGCCTTGCGCGCCTTGTACATCGTGTAGATGAACTCCGCCATGCCTCCAGGCTAGTGGCCGCGGCGTGGTGCCCCGTGCGCCGGCCGGGCCGCCTGCCGCCTGCGCGGCCGGCGCACGAGGGCCGGTCAGGTGCGCGCCGGCTCCCCGTCGAGCGTCAGACCCGCGCGCTCCTCGACGTCCTCGTCGGTGTCGACGACCTGCCCGTCGGCGTCGACCGTGAGGCCCGTCTCCGGGTCTCGTACCGTGCTCGGCAGGTCCAGCCGCTCGCTGCGCACGACCCGCTGGAACGTCGACGTCCCCCAGGCGAGGTCGTGGCCCAGGGCGTCGGCCTCGACCTCGACCGACGTCCCGCTGCGGCCGTCCTCGGTCTCCCAGGACGCCGTCCGCACCCGGCCGACGACGACCACGCGGTCCCCGCACCGCAGCGACGCGGCGGCGTTCGCCGCGAGCCCGCGCCAGCACGAGATGCGCCACCAGCTCGTCGGCCCGTCGACCCAGCCACCGGTGGCGCGGTCGAACCGGCGCCGCGTGGACCCGACCCGGAAGTTCGTCACCTCCGCGCCGTTGTCGAGCCGCCGGTACTCGGGGTCGGCGCCGAGGTTGCCCACGACGACGACGGTGTTGTCCAGCACGTCCGTTCCTCCTCGCCCCCGCACCGTGCGGGTCGAGGCGAGCGTGCGCGCCGGGGAGGCGCCCGCGCCATGCCGCCGTCACCGGCCTGTGGACGACGGAGCCGGCACGGCCGGTGTGGAGGGAAGGTCAGCCTCTCAGCGGCTCAACGACCGAGCGTCTGCCGCACCGTACGGTGCGCCCGCAGCACCTCGGCCACCGGCCCGAGCACCCGGTCCCGGGCCACGCCCTCGACGGCCTCACGAAGGCGCCGCTCGGTGCGCCGGCGCCGGCGCCGAGCACCCCACCGGGCGAGGCGGCCCCCGACGAGCGCGACGAGCAGACCGGCGGCCAGCCCGCCGAGCAGCAGCAGCGTCGGCAGCGGCACCTCGCCGACGGCGACCATCGGCGGCTCCGGCAGCTGCAGCCAGGCGACGACCGCGAGGGCGACGAGCCACGCGCCGCCGGCCACCGCGGCGAGAGCCAGCACCAGCTGAAGCGCCCCGACGAGGCGCCACCACACCGGGCGGCGGTGCTCCAGCTCGACACCGGTGACCGCCTGGTCGAGGGCGTCCGCGAGGTCCTCGTCCGGCGGCGCGGCAGCGTCGCGGACGGCGTCCGCCCACCGCGGCGGCAGACCGGCCGAGGCGCTCTCGGCGACGCGGCGGGCGGCCAGCTCGACCTCCGCGCGCTGGGCCGGAGTCGGCTCCGGCAGCGACGATCGGCCGAGCCGCTGCAGGTCGCCGGTCGCCTCCCCCAGGCGCAGGCGCTTCAGCGGGTCGGGCCGAAGGCTGCGCGACCACCGCGTGAACGGCCAGCCGACGGATCCCCGGGCCCCTCGCCGGTAGTGGGCCTCGACGGCGTCCAGCACGGCGGGCACGCCCGCCGCGCCGGCGAGCGCGGTGACCAGCTGGTCGCTGCCGTCGATCCGGTCCGGGTCGGCCTCGCGCGTGCCGACGCCCTCGGCGAGCGCGGCGGCCACGGCGTCCAGGTCGGCGGCCAGCCGGCGCAGCGCGGCGTCCCGCGTCTGCACCGCCGTGACGAGCGCCGACCGCAGCTCGTGGACGCCGTCCCCGGTGCGGGCCGACGTCGTGACCACCCGGACGCCGGCCAACCCGTCCTCGGCGAGCAGGCGCTGCAGGTCGGTCACGACGGCGCCGACCTCTGACGCCGGCACCCGGTCGACCTGGTTCAGGACGACGAGCATCACGCCTTCGTGACCGACCAGCCGGCGCAGGTAACCGTGGTGCAGCGCGTCGTCCGCGTACTTCTGGGGGTCGACGACCCAGACGAGCAGGTCGACGAGCCCGACGAGGCGGTCGACCTCGAGCCGGTGCGTGACGTGGGTGGAGTCGTGGTCGGGCAGGTCGAGCAGCACGAGGCCGTGCAGGTCGGCCTGGTCCTGCGCGTCGAGCGCGCTCTCGCGGCTGGTGCGGTGCCGGTTGGGCACCTCCAGCCAGTCGAGCAGGGCGTCCGCGCCGTCGCCCCAGACGCACGCGGCCGGGCTGGACGTCGTCGGCCGGCGGGCGCCGACCGTGGCCAGCTCGAGTCCGGCCAGGGCGTTGAACAGGCTGGACTTGCCGCTGCCGGTGGCCCCCGCCAGCGCGACGACGGTGTGCTCGGCGCCGAGGCGCAGGCGCTCGTCCGCGCGCCCGAGCACCTCGTGGGCCCGGGAGACGGCCACCGGGCCCAGCCGGGCCCCGCCGACCTCCACGGCCCTGCGCACGGCGTCCACACGCCCCGCGAGGTCGACGGGGCGTCCACGGTCGCGCCTCACCGCCGGGCCTCCTGCACCGCCTCGCCGGCCTCCCGCAAGCGGTCGCCGGCGTCGTGGTCCACCGCGGCGTCGTCGAGCAGCCGCTCGAGACGGCGGCGCTCGTCGTCGAGCAGGGCGTCGACGCGCTGGGTGAGGTCACGGCGCGCCTTGGCGGCCAGCGTGCGGACGGCCTGGTCGCCGAAGATGGCCTCCAGCAGCCGCTGCGCGAGCGCTGCGCTGCCGCCGGCCACCACCACCTCGCCGCCGGTGAGGCCGCCGGTGCCGGCGAAGACGACGAGCATGAGGACGACGCCGAGCGCGTTGACGCCGAACGACAGCACGCGCGCCTTGGTGCGCCGGCCCTGGCCCTCCTGCCGCACCAGGTCGAGCACGTAGCCCTGCCAGTCGCGCACCGTGCGGTCGAGCCGGTCGTCGAAGTCGGCGGGCACCTTCGTCGCGTCACCGGGGGCCGACGCGAGCAGCGCGGCACCCGCGGGCCGGGCTCGCCAGCGCAACGCCGCCCGCTCGGCGGCCTCCTCGGCCTGCGCGCGCACGAGGGAGTGGACGCCGGACTGCAACGCGCGGCCGAGGGGCTCGGCCGGCGCGGGACGACCGCTGACGGCGGCCACGACGCGGTCGCGCAGCCTCCCGACCGCGGTCTCCAGGCCGCGGAAGAACTCGCCGGTGCCGACGAACTCCTGCCAGCGGGCGAGCACCTCCCCGCGCAGCAGCGTGCCGTCGGACAGTGCGGTGCCGAGCCGGCGGTCGGCCTCCGCGTAGGCGCCGGCGAGGTCGCGGCGCAGCACGTCGTCCTCGGCCGCCTGGGCGTCGGCGTCGTCCGCGAGCGCGGGGACCCGCTTGGCCAAGGAGTCCAGCGCCCCGCCGAGGGTGCGGCGGACGACGACCTGCCGGGCCCGCGAGTCGGCCGCCAGACCCGTGAGCCAGCGGTGCAACGGCCGTACCGCCGCCTCGGGCAGCAGCCCGTCGTCGGTGGCGGTCTCGGGGACCGTGAAGACCGGCGCGCCGGCGAGCCCGCCGTCGCGCAGCATGACCGCGAGGTCGGTGCGCACCTCCTGCATCGCCTCGGGCGGCACCCGGTCGAGCACGACGGCGACGCTGGTGCCGCGCTCCGCGGCGGTGCGCAGCAGGTCCCACGGCACGGCGTCGGCGTAGCGGGCCGCCGTGGTGACGAACAGCCAGAGGTCGGCGGCACCGAGCAGCTGGGCGGCGAGCTCGCGGTTGGCCTCCACGACGGAGTCGATGTCGGGCGCGTCGAGCAGCGCCAGGCCGGCGGGCAGTCGGTCGGCCGCGACCAGGCGCATCGTGGTGATGCGGGACGCCTCCCCCCGCTGCGGCTCGGCGTCCTGGCCGGTGAGGCGGGCGAGCGAGGGCAGGACGCGCTGCGACGTGAACCACGACGCGTCGTCCGGGTGGTGCACCAGCACCGGTGAGCGCGTCGTCGGCCGCAGGACGCCGGACCGGCTCACCACCCGGCCGAGCAGCGAGTTGACCAGCGTCGACTTGCCGGCGCCGGTCGAGCCGCCGACGACGGCGAGCAGCGGGGCCTCGATCTCGCGCAGGCGCGGCAGCAGGTAGTCGTCGAGCTGGTCGAGAAGCCGGTGCCGGTCGGTGCGGGCCCGCTCGACGTCCGCCACCTCGAGCGGCAGGTCCAGCCCGTCGACCTCGCCGCGCAGTCGCTCGAGGGCGGCGAGCAGCACGTCGGCCGTGCTCGGGCCCTCGGTGGTCACGCGGCACATCCTCCCGGGCGGCGGTGATCATCACCAATTGGGCTCGCCGGTGAACAGCGGCCGCTC